>CAZOIK010000275.1:0-12132 GCA_964579765.1 uncultured Bifidobacteriaceae bacterium | reverse complement strand
GTCTTCGTTCAGCGTGCCGATGAACGTCTCGTCCGGTTCGAGGACGACGCGGTAGTCGGCGACTTCGGGAATCGCGCCGCCCGAGGTCAACGCGACGAGCCGCGCGCCGCGGCGGCCGCGCACGCGACGGGTCACCTCGTCACGATGGACGAGCGCGGCACGGCGCCCCCGGCGCGTCGAGAACCCCTCGGCGACCATCGCGAGCGTCGCGTCGAATGCGCTCCGCTCGAGCGCCCGATACGGCCATGCGCGGCGGACGAGCGCGAACAGCCCGTCGTCGGCGTACTCCTGGCTCGCCGTCTCGGCGACGATCTGCTGCGCCAGCACGTCGAGCGGCGCGTCCTGCTGGACGACGCGATCGAGCTCCCCGCGCGCGATCGCGCGAAGGAGCGCGATGGCCTCGACGAGATCGTCGCGCGACATCGGGAACACGCGCCCTTTCGGCGTCCCGGCGACCGTGTGGCCCGAGCGGCCGACGCGCTGCAGCAGCGTCGCGATGCGGTGCGGCGATCCGAGCTGACAGACCAGATCAACGTGGCCGATGTCGATGCCAAGCTCGAGCGACGCGGTCGCGACGAGGGCGCGCAGCTGCCCGTTCTTCAGCCGCGACTCGGCGTCGAGCCGGCGCTCCTTCGAGAGGCTGCCGTGATGCGAGGTCACCGCGTCTTCGCCGAGCCGATCCGACAGGTGCCGCGTGAGCCGCTCGGCCAGCCGCCGCGTGTTGACGAACACGAGCGTCGTCTTGTGCTCGCGAATCAGCGCGGTGAGGCGGTCGTAGTACTCCTCCCACACCTCGTGCGCCGTCACGGCTTCGAGCGGCGAACCGGGCAGCTCGAGCTGGAGATCGATCGCACGCTTGTGACCTTCGTCCACGATCGCGCAGTCGCCGTGCGCGCCGACGAGGAAGCGCGCGACCTCGTCGATCGGCTTCTGCGTCGCCGACAGCCCGATGCGGCGCAGGCCGTCGCCGGTGAGCGCCTGCAGCCGCTCGAGCGACAGCGCGAGGTGCGCGCCGCGCCGGCTGCCGATGACGGCGTGGATCTCGTCCACGATCACCGTCGCCACCGTCCGCAGCATCTCGCGGCTGCGCTCCGCGGTCAGCAGCAGATAGAGCGACTCGGGCGTCGTCACGAGGATGTGCGGCGGCGTCTCGAGAATCTTCGCGCGCTCGGCTGAGGTCGTGTCGCCGGTCCGTACCGCCGCGGTGATGTTCGGCGCCGGCAGGCCGAGCGACTCGGCGAGCTGCTGGATGCCGCGCCGCGGCATCGCGAGGTTCTTGTGCACGTCCGCGCTCAAGGCCTTCAGCGGCGAGACGTAGACGATGCGGACCTCGTCCGGCAGCGGCGCGCGGAGACCGTCCTGGAAGAGCTCGTCCAGCCCGGCGAGAAACGCCGCCAGCGTCTTGCCCGATCCGGTCGGCGCGGCGATGAGCGTGTGCCGCCCCGCCTGGATCTCGCGCCAGCCGCGCGCCTGCGCCGGCGTCGGCGTCCCGAGCGTTTCAGCGAACCAGCGCGCGATGACGGGGTGGAAAGGGGGAATGAGACGAGTATGGATCCATTTCGCGATTTGGTGACGTGGTGATCACGGATGAGGTGGCGGACCCCACATCAGAGGTGCTTCAGCACGCCTCTCAGGTCGTCCACGAACCGCGCGTACTCGCGGTGGCGCGTCGCCTCGTCGGGTGCGCGCAGGATCGACGAGGGATGCACGGTGGCCATGACGACGGGCGCGAGCGGCGACGGGACGACCTTTCCGCGCTGCGCCGTGACGCGGAACGCGCGGCCGAGCAGCGCCTGCGCCGCCGTGGACCCGAGGCAGACCAGCACCTTCGGCTTCACGATCGCCAGCTCGTCGTCGAGCCACGGCCGGCACGCCTCGATTTCGCTCTGCCGCGGCTTCTTGTGGATGCGCCGCTTGCCGCGCGGCTCCCACTTGAAGTGCTTGACGACGTTGGTGACGTAGACGCGGCTGCGATCGACGCCGGCGTCCTCGAGCGCGCGATCGAGGAGCTTCCCCGCCGGGCCGACGAACGGATGCCCCTTCAGATCTTCGTCGTTGCCCGGCACTTCGCCGACGAGCATCAGGTCGGCGTCCACCGGCCCTTCACCGAACACCGTCTGCGTCGCACGCTTCCACAGGTCGCAGTTGCGGCAGCGCTTCGCCTCCTGCCGGACTTTCGTCAGCGATCGCGTCGGTGGGGGCATCTGCCTTGCATCACCTCTGCCATCATGCCGCGTCCGATTTGGAAAGGCGCCATCTCGTTCGGCCTGGTCAGTATTCCCGTCGAACTGCATACCGCGGTGCGCGATCATCGCCCGCACTTTCGAATGCTCCACGTGACCGACAAGTCGCCCGTGCGGTTCGAGCGCGTGTGCATCCGCGACGGCACGCCCGTCGCGTGGAACGACCTCGTCAAGGGCTACGAGATCGAGAAAGGCCACTTCGTCGTCCTGACGAAAGACGATTTCAAGGCGGCGGCGGTCGAGAAGACGCAGACGGTGGACATCCTCGATTTCGTGAAGGCCGAGGAGATCGACGATCGCTTCTTCGAGGTGCCGTATTACCTCACGCCGGCGAAAGGCGGCGACCGCGCGTACGCGCTGCTGCGCGAGGCGCTGCGCGAGACCGACCGCGTGGGCGTCGCGCGGTTCGTCATGCACGACAAGCAGCACCTGGCGGCGATCGAAGTGATCAACGACGCGCTCGTGCTGAGCGTCATGCGGTTCGAAGACGAGCTCGTGGACGCGAGCGACCTCCACTTCCCCGTCACGACCGGGATCCGCAAGCCGGAGCTCGACATGGCGAAGACGCTGGTCGGGAGCCTCGCGGCGAAATGGGATCCGTCGAAGTACACCGATCAGTACCGCGAGAACCTGATGCGGATCATCCACGGCAAGGCGAGGGGCAAGAAGGTCGCGCTCGAAGCGGGCGAAGCGAAGCGGCCCGCCGAAGTCGTCGATCTGATGGAGCGTCTGCGTCAGAGCCTCGCGCACGCGAAAGCCAGGCCGGCGAAAGCGGCGAAGAAACCCGTCAAGCGCCGCGCCGCGGGATAGACGGTCAGATTCCGGCATCGACATCCGACGTGCAGCCTATCGACCTCCCAAGGACTCTGAACGCGGCGGACGTGATAACGTCTTTCGCCATGTATACGACGATTCTCGTCCTGCACTCCTGGCTGCGATGGCTGGCCCTGCTCGCCGGCGTCGTCGCGACGGTCGCCGCGATGACCGACACGGCGCCGCTCGGGCAGAAGAGCGCCGTCGATCGATGGGGACTGATTCTGACGATCGCGCTCGACCTGCAGCTCGTGCTCGGCCTGCTGCTCTACTTCGCCGTCAGCCCGGTGATGGCCGGCATTCGCGCGAACTTCGGCGCGGCGATGCAGGATCCGGCGGCGCGCTTCTTTGCCGTCGAACACATCACGATGATGCTCGCCGCCATCGTCCTCGCGCACGTCGGCCGCGTGCTCGCGCGGAAGGCGAAGACGACGGACTCGAAGAAGATGAAGCTGACGATCTGTTTCGGCATCGCGACGGTGCTGATGTTCCTCGCCGTGCCGTGGCCCGGCATGCGCGCCGGACGGCCGTTATTCAGTGTGTGAGCAGGCCTGAAGGCCTGCACTCCACGGCGCGTGTTCGTGGGTAGAATCGATCGATGCGGTGGGAACAGCTGAAAGGCGACCTCACGGCCGTGCTGGCGATCGCGGCGTTCGGGCTGTCGGCGCTCAGCTTCTACGTGAGCTACCTCTACACGAACCAGAAGCTCGAGCTGACCGTCACGAGCGTGTCGTACAACACCAACCAGGGCGAAGTGTACATGACCGTCGCGTTCTCGAATGCGGGGAACCGCGACGCGGCGCTGCTGCGCGTGGAGCCGGCGCTGTGGTCGAAGGCCCGCGACAAGAAGAACACCGAGTGGGTGTCGCTCGACCGGCAGATCGCCCCCAATGTCCCGCTGTCCGATCCGAAGGTGCCGGGCGTGGTGAAAGCCGGCGGCGTCGAAGTGGTCAGGCTCGCGTCGAAGCTCACGCCCGAGGACGCCGAGAGCGCGACGGTGTCCTCGGAAGGCGGCGCCTATCTCGGCCTCGTCGTCGCGACCATGAATTCGGACGGCAAGCTGTACCAACTCCAGCTCCCTGTCGCACGACTGGCCGTGGACAAATCGGGGCGGATTCGTGGCGCGGATCCTGCAATCCACCGCAGCCTCGGCGCCTTCGCGAATCTCGAGGCGACACCGCCCGGCGACCAGCTGCAGCAGAACGAGCAGACGCCGTTTGTCTGGGCCGACCAGAGGTACTGACGCGATGAAGACTTCCCTCACCACGCTCGCCGTCGCTGTCGCGATGATTGGCGCGCTCGCCGCGCAGGAGCCCAAGAAGGTGCCGAAGGACTCGATGCGCGTGTCGATCCCCGGGTGCGCGAAAGGCTACGTCTTCACCACCGGTCCGCGCTCGGCGGACGAAGCCGGCAGCACCGCCGTGCCCGAGGGCATGCACCTGCGGATGAACGGGCCGCGGAAGCTGATGAAAGAGATCAAGGGGCACCAGGGCTCGATGCTCGAGATCACCGGCCTGATGAGGAAGGATCAGATCCGCACCGACGGCGTCGCCATCGGCGGCGGCGTCCGCATCGGGCCGGCGCCGCAGTTCTCAGGCGCCGGCGGCGGCGTGCCGTTCAGTCCGGCCGCCAACGAGATCATGATCGACGTCGAAGGCTGGCGGCCGATCGTCGGCAACTGCCCGTCGTAGGCCACGGCTCATCCCGCAGGCCTGAGGCCTGCGCTACAGCGCTCACGAGCCCGCGAGCGGCACGCGGACGCTGACGCGGGTTCCCCGGCCCGGCGACGATCGGATCGCGAGCGTGCCGCCGATGAGCGCGGCGCGCTCGCGCATGCTGAGCAGCCCCAGCCCGCCGCGCGTCGTGCCGGTGTCCACGTCGAACCCCGTGCCCGCGTCGGCGACGTCGAGGCGAATGACATCGCGGCCGCGCAGCATGACGTGCACCTCGGGCACGCCCGCGTACTTGACCGCGTTCATCACCGCTTCCTGCAGCACGCGAAACAGATTGAGCGCGAGTTCCCGCGGCAGGCGATCGGGCATGCGGTCCACGGCGAACGACACGCGGACGCCGTGCTGCTCCGACACCTCCTGGCAGAAGGCCGCCGCGGCGCCCGGCAGCCCCAGGTGATCGAGGCGCGCGCAGTGCAGCCGATGCGAGACGCGCGACAGATCCCGGCTGAACTCGACCGCGTCGTCGAACAACGCCTGGAGGCGCGGATGGTGATCGGAGGCCGCGAGTGCCGACCTGATCTGCCCCAGTTCCATCGCCATGAGCGCGATGCGCTGCGCGAAGTCGTCGTGCAGTTCGCGGGCGATGCGGGCGCGCTCGTCCTCCAGGGCGCGCAGCAGCTTGTGATTCAAACTCGCGCGGGCTTCTTCGGCCAGCTTCTGCCGCGTGACGTCGATCGCCGACCCGATGTACCCCGCGAATGCGCCGTCCGGCTCGAAGCTCGGGACGCCGTTGTCGAGCACCCAGCGGTACGCGCCGTCACGCCGGCGCAGCCTGTACTCCATGCTGAACGGCTCGCGCGCCGCGAACGTTTGCTGATACGTGCGCACGCACCGCGCGCGGTCGTCGTCGTGCACGCCCGCCACCCAGCCGTCGCCGAGCTCCTCGTCGAGCGATCGACCGGTAAACTCCAGCCAGCCGCGGTTGAAGTACGTGCAGCGCCCGTCGGTGCCCGAGATCCACAGCATGACGGGCGCGCTGTCGGCCATCAGACGAAAGCGTTCTTCGAGCACGGCCTATCGACGTTAGAAGTGCCGGGTTCGTCCCGTCAAGGAGAATCAGCGGCTCGGCACCGTGACGACCGGCGTGATCGTGGCCTGCCCGGTCTCGGCCAGCGACGACAGGATCATCAGGAACGTGAAGCGCGTCTTCGACCGCACGTCACGGTCGTCGATCCAGAACCAGCGGCCGCGATACGGGATGGCCGCGTACGCGTCGGCCGGCGGCGACCCACCGAACGCGATATGGACGAGCGACGCGGCGCCGGCCAGGCTCGCGACGCCCGGCGTGACGCGCCCCTCGGCCCGGTCCGCGGCCGGGAGATCGATGCCCACGCCGTACACGATCATGATCTCGAGCATCGATCGCGTCAGCAGCGCGATCTCCGACGGCGATCGCGGGGTCAGCCCGAAGGTGACGTGGTACTCGGTGGCAGTCCGCTCGATGCCGAGCAGCTCGCGAATCTGCGCGGCGTCGGCCTGCGCCTGCGCGCTCAGGTCCCGGTCCGGCAGGGCGATCACGATGGCCTCGCCGCCCTTCTGCTCCTCGACGCGGATGTTCAGGCCGGAGGCCTGCTGCAGCCGCGTGACGGCCGTCACGAGCGTGTCGAATCGGTCCTCGGCGGCCTGCGCGCCGCCCTGGTTCAGCAGCCCGTTGATCGATCGCACGGCGGTCCGCAGCACCAGATCGGCGGGCCAGCCGGCCTGCAGCATCTCGAAGATCGACGCCGGCGGAATCGGCTGCAGCAGGCTCTTCATGAAGCGGTCGCCGGTGAGCGGCTGATACGTCACCGTCGGTGTGTTCGAGAGGATCGCGTTCGCCCCGACCGAGACCTCATTCGGCGTGGCCGACGAGTACAGCTGGAGGCCGGCGTTCGCGCCGCCGACGATCTGATAGCTCGTGATGAGGCTCGTCACATCCATGAACACCGGCGCATCGGCGTACCGCAGCCGGACGACGTTCATCAGCATCTGCCGCTTCCACGAGTCGGCGATCGACTGGCCGTAGTCGAAGCGATCGCGGACGAGCATCCTCGGCGGCACACGGACGCACGCCGCGGCGAGCGCCAGCGCGCATGCGAGCGCCGCCGCGCGCCTCACTGGCCCGCCCGCATCGACTCCGCAAGGCTCACCAGATTGCGCGGGACGACGCGAATGAGGCCGTGCCGCGGGCTGTCGATGTCGCTGACGAAGAAGAACGCGACTGCCAGCACGGCCGGCAGGATCACCAGCAGCCGCGCCTCGCGCGCGCCGTAGCCGGTGAGGGCGCACGCGATGAGGGCCACCATCGCCATCAGCAGCCACGCGCCGTCGGGGATGCGGTTCCACCAGACGGCCTGCGTGTAGCCCTGTGCGTCGAGCACCTCGTTCATGCCCGACGCCGTGAGCGCGGTCACCGGCGTCGGCCGCGCGGCCGCGACCGCCTGCACCGACGCCCACAGCTGCCGTTGCAGCGCCGCCGTGTCCGCGTCGATCCGCGCGAGCCGGCCGTCGTCGCGCGTCTTGTAGAAGGCGATCCGCTGCGCGACGTACAGCCGCAGCAGATGCTGCGCGTCCGCCGCCGTGCCCGCCGGCAGCAGCTCCACGCGCAGGAACTCGGTGCCGATCGCGTTGGCTTCGACCGCTTCGTGCGTCTTGCGCTGATCGTAGCGGCCCACCGCCATCGAGAAGCTGAAGCCGATGATGAGGCCGACCAGCGTGAGCGTCGCGCCAAGGACCACACGGAATGCGTCGCGCTCGTCGCCGTCGGGCGGCGGCGCGGCCCGGGCGCGCCACACGCCCGCGCGGACGGCCGCCCAGAACGCGGTGAACGACAGCGCGAACACCAGGAGCGGATAGTCGGTCACCCAGCCCCGGCGAGGCACGTTGCATGCCACGGCCGGCCGGGCGCGGCGTCGAGGCGCGCCGGCAGGCCCTGACCGTCGGCTGGCGCGGGCCGTCAGGCGGCCGTCACACCCGCCGCCGCGCCGATCTCATGCGATACGCAGTGCTTGGGCGCGGGCTGCGGGCATCGTAGGATTGTTGCGTGACCTTTCATTACCGCCGTCTCCTCCCCCTGCTGAGCAGTGTGTTCGCGGCCGTGCTGGCCGCGGCCACGGTCCAGGCGCAGACGCCCGCCGGTCGCGAGACCACGGCCGCCTCCGTCGCGGGCTATGCGCTGTCGCAAACGATGCCCGTGGATCCGGAGGTCGCCGTCGGCACGCTGCCGAACGGCCTGCGCTACTACGTGCGCGCCAACGGCAAGCCGGCGCACCGCGCCGAACTGCGCCTCGTCGTCAAAGCCGGGTCGGTGCTCGAGGACGACGACCAGCGCGGCCTCGCGCATTTCGTCGAGCACATGGAGTTCGAGGGGACGACGCACTTCCCCGGCGGACGGCTGAACGACTTTCTGTCGGCGCTCGGCCTTGGCATCGGCGCGGACGCGAACGCCGCGACCAGCTACAACGACACGCAGTACACGCTGCGCGTGCCGACCGACGTCCCCGGCGTGCTCGACCGCGCGCTGGTCGTGCTGGAGGACTGGGCGCAGGGCGCGACCTTCGATCAGAGCGCCATCGACCGTCAGCGCGGCATCGTGCTCTCGGAGTGGCGGATGAACCTCGGCGCCGAAGAGCGGACGCAGGACGCAATCCGCCGCGTGCAGCTGCAGGGCTCGCGCTATGCCGACCGCCCGGTCATCGGCGATCCCGACATCATCCAGCATGCGACGCGCGACGCGCTGGTGCGCTTCTACCACGACTGGTACCGGCCGGATCTCATGGCCGTCATCGTCGTCGGCGACGTCGATCGCGACGCGGTGGCCGCGAAGATCCGGACCGAGTTCGCCGCGCTCGCCGATCCGTCGCCCGAGCGGCCTCGGCCGGTCTACGACATCCCGGCCCAGCCGGGCACGCGCTACGCGATCGTCACGGACAAGGAAACGACGACGACCGCCGTCATGCTCGACGACCTGCGCCCCGCGCGCAATCAAGGGACGGTCGGCGGCTATCGCGAGATCACGCGCGACCAGCTGTTCGCGAGCCTGCTCGACGCGCGCCTCGACGAGCTGCGCCAGACGGCGAAGCCGCCGGTGCTGCGCGCCGCGGCCGATCGCGGTCTGTTTCCGACGGCGACGACGCGCGACGAGGCGCTGATCGAAGCGCTCGTTCCGGGCGACGGCGTCGCGCGCGGCCTCGACGCGCTCGTCACGTCGCTGCAGCAGGTCGCGCGCTTCGGCTTCACGGCGACCGAGCTCGACCGCGCCAAGCAGACGATGCAGGCGAGCTACGAGCGCGCGGTCACCGAGAGCCCCGACCGCGAGTCGTCGAGCCGCGCCGACGAGTACACGCGCAACTTCATGCAGAACGAGGCCCTGCCCACCATCTGGCAGGAGCTCGCGTTCCACCGGCGATTCGTGCCCGGCATCACGCTCGCCGAGATCAACGCGCTCGTCGCCGACTGGTTTCCGCCCGACAACCGGATCGTCGTCGTCACGGCGCCGAACGCGGCGGGCGTCGTCGTCCCGACCCAGGCGCAGCTGGCCGAGGTCGTGAAGACGGCGTCGGCGAAGCGGCCCGAGCCGTACGTGGACACGGTCGCCGGCCGCACGCTCATGGACACGATGCCGCCGCGCGGCACGATCGTGCGCGCGACCGAGCACCCCGAGGCCGGCGTCACCGAGTGGACGCTGTCGAACGGCGCGACGGTCGTGCTGAAGCCGACGACGCTGCGCGAAGACCAGATTCTCTTCCGCGCCGTCGCGCCCGGCGGGACGTCGCTCGCGAGCGAGGCCGAGTTTCCGTCCGCGCGCGTCGCCGACACGGTGATCCCCGCCGGCGGCGTCGGCGCGCTGAGCCAGGTGACGCTCGACAAGATGCTCGCCGGCAAGTCCGTCGCCGTGTCGCCGTTCATCGGCGAGACCGACGAAGGCCTGCGCGGCGGCAGCACGCCGCAGGATCTGGAGACCATGTTCCAGCTCATGTACCTGCGGTTCACGGCGCCGCGCGCCGACCCGGCGGCGTTCGCGGCGATCGTGTCGCAGGCCAAGGCGCTCGTCGCCAACGAGAGCGCGAGCCCAGACGTCGTGTTCAACGAGACGATCGACGAGGTGCTCAGCCGCAACAGCCTGCGGCGCCAGCCCGAGACGGTGGCGACGATCGACCGCTGGAACCTCGCGTCGTCGCTCGCGTTCTACAAGGCGCGGTTCGCCGACGCGAGCAACTTCACGTTCGTCTTCGTCGGCAGCTTCACCGTGGAGCAGCTGAAGCCGCTCGTCGAGCAGTATCTGGCGGGCCTGCCGGCGACGCACGCGCACGAGACGTGGCGCGACCTCGGCATCACGCCGCCGACCGGCGTCGTCGAGCGTACGATCGAGAAAGGCATCGCGCCCAAGAGCGCAGTCGCCATCGTGCTGTCCGGCCCGTTCCAGTACGACGACGCCCACCTGCTGGCGCTGCGGACGGTGACCATGCTGCTGCAGTCGCGGCTGTTCGACACGATCCGCCAGGAGCTCGGCGGCACGTACAGCATCACGGCGACGCCCGAGTCGGAGAAGTACCCGCGGCCCGTCTACCGGATCCGCATCGAGTGGACGTGCGATCCGACGCGGACGGTCGCGCTCGTGCAGCGCGTGCGCCAGGAGATCGACTACGTGAAGAACATCCGGCTGCGCGCCGAGCAGATGGCGCTCATCCGCGAAAGCCTCCAGCGCGACTACGAGCGCAACAGCCAGGACAACGGCTACGTGCTCAACCAGGTGGCTCGGCACTACGAGACCGGCGACCTCGCCGAGCTCGCGACGATTGAGCACGTGCCGGATCAGATCGCGGCGCTCACGAGCGAGACGGTGCAGCAGGCGACGGCGACCTATCTCGCCGGAGACAACGCCGTCACGGTCACGCTGATGCCCGAGACGGCGGCGCGTTGAACGATCTCACACTCGTACATCTCAACGGACCCCACGCTCCGGCTGCTGTGCCGGCGGCGGACCAAAATACGGCGGAGCCGGCGGACCGACGTATGGGCCGGCGAACGGGAAGCCGAAGCTGTACAACGGGAGGCCGGGGGCAAACCAGTCGAGCTGCTGCCAGTCGAACGGCGCGGGACGCAGCTTCTGCGCGAGGTCGTCCCACGGACCGAGCGTCGGCAGCCCGTTGCCGACGTAAATGACGCGCGGCCCGCGCGGCCGCTCCGGCTGAGAGACAAACGGCGGCACCGACGACGTGAGGATCGCCACGGCCTGCTGCGGCGTCGGACGGCGCGAGGCCGGCGGCAGGTTCGTGCACGTGACCATGGCCATGATGATGGTGCAGGTGATCATGCCCGCGGTCCTTGCAACCTCCTCGCCGCTCACCGCGTCGGGCGGCGCCCGGTCTTCTTCCGACGTCGCGGCCTCGGCTGGATGCCGAAGCGCGGATCGTCACGAGCCATCGCCCTCGCCACCCCATCCATCGTGAGCTCGAACTCGTCGTCACGCGAGTCAATGTAGAGCCACTTCTTCAGGACGTCGTGCGGCGCGAAGTGCGGAAACTCGCCGATGATAGCGGCGTGGTGTGCGTGGTCGGTGCAG
This sequence comes from uncultured Bifidobacteriaceae bacterium, assembly GCA_964579765.1. Classification (GTDB taxonomy): domain Bacteria; phylum Acidobacteriota; class Vicinamibacteria; order Vicinamibacterales; family CAVVIG01; genus DATNBT01. The sequence goes on along the minus strand of CAZOIK010000275.1, from coordinate 799 downwards.
ACGAGCACACCGTGCCAGGTCCAGCGGCCGGTCTTGGTGGGCTCGACGAGCACCAGCATCTGACGCCCGAACAGATAGACGGCCAGGCCGCCGAACATCCGCTTCGTGAAGAAGCTGGCGTGGTGCGCGAACGCCTCGCAAATCCACTCGTTGTCGAACGTCCTCACAAGTCAGCTCCGGCGAGCCCAAAAGGCACGCTCGACGCGCCCCACGCGCTACAATCGCCCGAGAGCACAGCGGTTGCTCGCGGCGCCCGCGCTCGACGTCATCTGCCGCTGCCACGCCGAGGTCCGCGGCGACGCGTCCTGACTCAGTGCACGCAGCCGTCGCCGTCGTCGAACGCGCCGAGAGGGAACGTGGCCTCGGCGGCCTCCGTCCCCGAGCAGCGCAAGCACGAAAAAGCGTCCGCTCCCGCGCGGGCGACCAACACCGCTGCGCTCGTACCGCATTCGGGGCACGCGGCGGCCGCGTGCGGACGCGTCACCGGCGCATGCGGCGGCCTCTCGTGCGATCTCGCGAGCACCCGCTCGAATCCTTGCTGCAGACGGGTGATGCTGCCCGCCGCGCGATCCATCCGCTCGCGCGCTTCCGCGCTCCGGATCGCCAGTTGCCTGCTGCAATGCAGCAGGCGTCTCGTGTCGTCTCCGACCATTGTGCCTTCCGATCAGACGATGCCGTCAGCGCGCCATGTCATGCGAGCCCGTGCTTCATCGCGTAGCGCACCAGCTCCGCGCTCGAGGTGATCTTGAGCATCCGCATCATCCGGTACTTGTGGAACGCGACCGTGCGCGGAGTCAGC
>CAZOIK010000274.1:0-1660 GCA_964579765.1 uncultured Bifidobacteriaceae bacterium | reverse complement strand
CGGGATGCTGATCAGGTGGATCAACGTGAGCGCCAGCCCGATCGCGAGACCGGCGAAGCCGGCGGGCGCGCGCCGGTCGGTCGCGCCGAGAATCACGATCAGGAACATGAACGTCATCACGACTTCCGTCAGCAGCCCGGCGCCGAGCGAATAGCCGCCAGGGGAATGCGCGCCGTAGCCGTTGGCGGCGAATCCGGCGGCGAGATCGAATCCGGGCCTGCCGCTGGCGATGAGATAGAGCAGCGCTGACGCCGCGATCGCGCCCGTCACCTGAGCCGCGACGTAGGGAGCCAGGCGGCCGGCGGGAAAGCGTCCACCCGCCCAGAGTCCGATCGACACGGCGGGGTTGAAGTGTCCGCCGGAGATCGGTCCGAGCGCGTAAACGCCGGTCAGCACGGTGAGCCCGAACGCGAGCGCGACGCCGGTGAATCCGATGCCGAGGTTGGGGAAGGCGGCCGCGAGGACCGCCGCGCCGCAGCCGCCGAGTACCAGCCAGGACGTGCCGAGGAACTCCGAGAAGAGCGCTCGAGACATATCAACCTCCGTTGACGCTTTGCACGGAAGTTGTCGCAGCAGGAATCACGCCGCGCCGCTGCGAGGCTGGCGCGGCGTCCGTCACGGCATGTCGTGATCGAATCCGGACGGAAGTCAGGCGGCCCTGAACGGGCCGCCCTCCGTGTCAGCGCTATGCGAGCGCCTTGCCGTACAGCACGAGCAGGCGCGTCCAGGCCTTTTCGGCCTGCGGCTCGTTGTAGACGCCCGAGTCGGGCGGGCACCAGCCGTGCGCGGCGCCGGCGTAGACTTCGATTTCCGCCGGCAGCTTCGCCTTCGCGAACGTCTCCTTCCTGACGTCCTTGTCGGTCGGCGAGCGCATGTCGTCGTTCTCGGCGATCTCGACGAGGAACTGCGCCTTGCTCTTCGCGGCCTCGAGGTGCGGGCTGTTCGTGTCTTTCGTCACGAGCCCGCCGCCGTGGAACGTCGCGACGGCGCCAATGCGGTTCGGTACCGCGGCCGCCGTGCGGAACGCGAACGGGCCGCCCATGCAGTAGCCCTGCGTGCCCATCTTCTTGTTCTTGGCGACCGCCGGCTGCTGATCGAGCCACGCGGTGAACGCCTTGGCGTCGGTCATCTGCGTCTGCTCGTTGAGGCTCTGCGCGAGCGGCAGCAGCTCCGGAATCGGCGTGGCCGCGCCCTTCGACGCGGTCGGCGCCTTCATCTTCCGATAGAACGGGTTGACGACGAGGACGGCATAGCCCGATTCGGCGAGCCGCTTGGCCATCGCGCGGAACGCGGGGCGCAGGCCGAAGATGTCCGGCCACATGAGCACGCCGGGCGCCGAACCGTTCTGCGGGTGCACGAAGTACGCGTCGCACGTGCCGTCGGGCGTGGTGATCGTCACGTCCGAGTCGGTGACGATGGCCGCGTTCGCGACCGCGGGCAGCATCATCGCCACGCCCGCGCCGAGCAGGATGCCGAACTGCCGGCGCGTCACGAGCCCGCGCTTCTCGTAGATCTCGAGGTCGTCATCGAAATGGTCCTGATCGCACATGGTGAGCTCCTTTTTTCCACTGGCGGCGGGGCCCCACCCCCCCCGCGCACGGACCCCGAGCCGCTCCGCACCCCCTCGCGGCGGGCCGCGGGGGCCAGTTCCCAGGGCGGG
>CAZOIK010000273.1:0-2097 GCA_964579765.1 uncultured Bifidobacteriaceae bacterium | reverse complement strand
GCCTTCAGGCCTGCCGTCGCTACACCGAATAATTCCCGAGATTGTCCTGCGCGTCCGCGGCGGTCACCTGCCGCGCGCGCGCGGCGTCCTTGCCGGCGCCGGTGCCGCGCGCCATCGCGACGAGCCCGGTCCGGACCATCTCGCTGACCCCGTACGGCCGCAGCACGTCGAGCAGACTGTCAATCTTATCCTCAGTGCCGGTGGCCTCAATCACGAGCGACTCGGGGCTGACGTCCACGACGCGCGCGCGGTAGACGTCCACCAGTTGCATCACCTGCGCCCGCGTGTCCCCCGCCGCCGCGACCTTGATGAGCGCCAGGTCGCGCGAGATCGACGGACGATGATTCAAATTCTCCACGCGGCGTACCGGCACGAGCTTGTAGAGATTGGCCTCGAGGCGGCGCGCGCCGTAGTCGTCGGTGTCCACGACGACGGTCATGCGCGACATGCCCGGCTCGTGCGTGTGCCCGACTGTCAGCGACTCGATGTTGAACGCGCGGCGCCGGAACAGCGATGCGACGCGGTTCAGCACGCCGGGCTTGTTGTCTACGTACACTGCAAAGGTGTGTGTCATGTCCTCGCGTCCTCGACGCGGTGCAGGCCTTCGGGCCTGCGCACGGCGGACCTGAAGGTCCGCACTCCATCTCTCAATCGGCGGCCGTCTCGACAATCGGGTGCGGCGACGGACGGCGGATCATCTTGTGGAGATCCGCCCCGGCCGGCACCATCGGATACACCGAGTCTTCCTGCTCGACGCGGAAGTCGATGAGCGACACGCCGCGGTGGCGGCGCGCACCGTTCACCGCGTCCTCGACGTCGGCACGGTGCTCCACGGCTTTGCCCCAGACGCCGAACGCCTCGGCCAGCTTCACGAAATCGGGCCCGGTGATCGGCGTCGCGGCGTAGCGCTTCTCGTAGAAGAACTCCTGCCACTGCCGCACCATCCCGAGATACCCGTTGTTGACGATGCAGATGTTGAGGTCAAGGCCTTCCTGCACCGCCGTCGCCAGCTCGCACATCGTCATCTGGAAGCCGCCGTCGCCGACGACCACCCAGACTTCCTTCTCAGGGCACGCCATCTTGGCGCCGATGGCCGCCGGCAGCGCGAACCCCATCGTGCCGAGGCCGCCCGACGTGATGAGCGATCGCGGCGAGTCGTGCTTGTAGTACTGCGCCTCCCACATCTGGTGCTGGCCCACGTCGGTCACGACGACGGCGTGGCCGTCGGTGAGGCGCCACAGGTCGTTGATGACGTGCGCCGCATAGAGATGGCCATTATCGGGCAGGTTCTGGATGTCGCGGACCGCCGAGTCGCCCTTGAGCTCGTTGATGCGCGACAGCCAGGCCGAGCGCGGATTGTTCACGAGCCGGGGCAGCCACTCGGCGACGGCGCTCCGCAGGTCTTTCGCGATCGCGACGTCCACGCGCACGTTCTTGTTCAGCTCCGCGCGATCGATGTCAACGTGGATCTTCTTCGCGTTGAGCGCGTACGTCCGCAGGTTGCCCGTCACGCGATCGTCGAAGCGCATGCCGAGCGCGATGAGGAGGTCCGCCTCCTGAATCGCCGTGTTCACCCACGCCTCGCCGTGCATGCCCATCATGCCAAGGTTGAGCGGATGGTGCGCCGGCACGCCGCCGATACCAAGCAGCGTCATCGCAATCGGCACGTGCGCCTTCTCGGCGAGCGCGACAATCTCGCGCTCGGCGCCCGACAGCATGACCCCGTGGCCGGCCAGGATCAGCGGACGTTCGGCGGCGTTGATGAGCGCGACCGCCTGCTCCGCCGTGCCGTCGCCAGGCAGCTCGTCGTCCATCGCCTCGTGCAGCTGCGGTTCGGTCGCGTCCCAGTCCACCTCGCACATGGTCGTCTGCGCGTCCTTGGTGATGTCCACGAGCACGGGGCCCGGGCGTCCGCTCTTTGCGATCGCGAACGCCTCGCGGATCGCCGGCGCCACGTCCTCGGCGCGCGTGACGAGATTGTTGTGCTTCGTGTTCGGCTGCGTGTGCCGCGTGATGTCGGGGTCCTGGAACGCGTCGGATCCGTTTAGCTTGCTGCCGACCTGGCCGGTGATGCTGACGATCGGCACCGTGTGGAGC
>CAZOIK010000272.1:0-8158 GCA_964579765.1 uncultured Bifidobacteriaceae bacterium | reverse complement strand
TCGACATGGGCTTCCTGCCGCCGCTGCGCCGCATCGTCCAGGCGGTGCCGCGCGTGCGCCAGACGATGCTGTTCTCGGCGACGCTGGCGGGCGAGGTGATTGCGCTGGCCGCGCAGTTCCTGCGCGAGCCGTTGCGCATCGACGTCTCCGAGGGGGAGACCGTCGCGCCGACCGTGACCCACCGCGTGCACCCCGTCGTCGAAGGCGGCAAGGCCGACGCGCTGACGCGCGTGCTGAAGGAGGCGCCGTCGGGGCAGGCGCTGGTGTTCTGCAAGACGAAGCGGCGATCCGATCGCGTCGGCACGCAGCTGGCGCGCGCGGGGATTCGCGCGGCCGTCATCCACGGCAACAAGAGCCAGAACGCGCGCACGCGCGCGCTCGGCGACTTCAAGGCGGGGCGCGTGGACGTGCTCGTGGCGACCGACATCGCGGCGCGCGGTCTCGACATCGCGCAGCTCCCGCTCGTCGTCAACTACGATCTGCCGCTCGTGGCCGAGGACTACGTGCACCGCGTGGGCCGGACCGGGCGTGCGGGGCGGACGGGACGAGCCGTCTCGCTCGTGTCGGCGGAGGATCGCGTTCTGCTGCGCGCGATTCAACGGCTGCTGCCGTCGCCGATTGTGGAAGAGCGTGCAGCGCGGCAGGTTTAACGGACGGATTTCACGGAGTGTACGACATGGCGAATCTCAACGGCACGATCAAGCGGCTGGTCAGCGACAAAGGGTTTGGGTTCATCCAGGCCAGCGACGGCACCGAGTACTTCTTCCACAACTCCGCCTGCAAGGGCGTGCGGTTCGACGAGCTGCGCGAAGGGCAGGGCGTCTCGTTCGAGCGCGGCCAGGGCCCGAAAGGCCCGCGCGCCGAGAACGTCCGGCTCGTGTAGCCGCTACTTCCAGCCGCGGATCGCCTTGGCGTGGAGCGAGTCGGGCGTAATCTCGACGAGCTCCACGCGGCCCATGTACGGGTCCGTGATGTTGGCGAGGACGACGCCCGTGTCGCTCTTCGTCGTGTCGGTCACCGTCAGGCCGCGTTGTCTGAACGTCTGCACCGCCTCTGGCGCGTTGCGGACGACGAGGCCGTAGTGTGTGACGCCGGCCGGGCGCCCGGGCGTCGCGGGCTGCAGCTCGAGGAACGTGTTCCGGCTGATCTGCATGTAGACGAGACGCGGATTCCCGTTCGCGTCGTTGGCGCGGAACGCCTCGCGATAGCCCATCTTCTGCGTGTAGTACGTCACGGCTTCGGCGACGTTCGGGACGTTGACGCCGACGTGGTTCAGCATCTCGACGCCGGCGCCGCCTTGCGCCGTGGCCACGTGCACCGTCAATCCCACGAACAACCCGGCAACGAACAGCACGGCTCCGCGCATATGCACCTCTGGCCGGAGATTCTGCGTCACAGGCCGCCAGATTGCCAGTGCTGATCCGCCGCAACGCGTATCCGGACGATCGCCGTGCGGCACTCGACCATCTGTTCGCGCGACCGGGCGATGAGATCGTGCGTGAGGCGCAGGTCCTCGGCTACGAGATCGAGCAGGTGCTCTGATTGCTCGACGGCGTCGCGCGTGCGCGCGTCGAACTCGAGCCGCGCCGCGGTCAACGCATCCGGATATACGTGCCGTCGGGTTTCACGCATAGGAATTTCGCTTCGACGAGCGCGTCGAGCAGCCGCTTGGAGAGCGTTTCGTCGAGTCCGCACAGCCGCTGCGCCTGGCGGACGGTCAACCGCAGATCCGGCATTTCGAGATATTCCGCACGGACACGTTCGAGCATGGGCGTTCTGCGCACGACGTCTTTCTCCGAGGAGGCCGCAGCATCGCATGGCTCCGCGCGCGCGGGTATCGGTGAAAGTCCCGAGGCCGCGCCGATGGTGTCGCAGTGCGCGGCCTCGTGTCAGAGACGTTCCGCTCGTGTCGTCTGAAAAAAGAAAGGCCCAGCCGGGCTGGGAACGGCGGGCAACTACTTGAGCTTGGCTTTCGCCTTCCGGCGCTCCGCCCAATACTTCTTCATCCGCTCGCTGACGGCCTTGCGCGCGGCGGCCGACATCGAGCGCCCTCGCCGCTCGGCCCGCTGAAGGGATCGTGCGACGGCACGACGCCGTGCGGGGATCTTCAGCTCCGGAAACGTCCGTTCGATCGCGATGATTTCCGCACGCAGCTCCCGCAGCGCGGCTTCCGCTCCCGCTCGTGCGAGGTCTTTGAGTCTGTCAGTGCTCAGTCCGTTGGCTTGTCTTGGCACGCGTGTCCTCCGCAGTCGTCACACGGCATCGTATCAGGCTTTCAAGTCTTTGATTTGACGTGTGGCGGCCGGAGTGACAGATTCGGGCTATGAGAGTCCGACGCTTGCTCGCCGCGCTGACCCTCGCGCTTCCGGCCGTTCCCCTGTGCGTCCTCGCGCAGTCGTCGTCGCCGACGCCGCAGTGTCAACGGTCGTGCGTCATCGACTACGAGGATCGCGTGGACAAGTGCACCACCTCGCAGGACCGCGACACGTGCTATCGGCAGGCCTCGCTGGCGTATCAGACCTGCCTGTCCATCTGCCACTGATCGTCAGGCGTCGTCGGCGAACAGGCCGTTGACCCACGCGAAAAGTAACGTGCCGGCGCCGACGATGCACCCGGTGATGATCCAGAACGAGACGGCCTGTCAGCGCACCTGGCGGCGTCAGCGCGACGCGAGCCTGAGCGGTCCGCCGGCGGCCTGCGCGTCGATCCACTTGCCGTCCACGCGAACCACCATGTGTCCGACGACCTTGTCGCCGCTGTAGCCTTCGATTCTGAATCCGATGTCGCCGCTGGTGACGGTGACCGGAGGCTGGACGGGGCGCAACTCTCCGATCTGCGCGTAGGCGCCGATGGCGGCGCCGATGATCAGTGCAACTGCCACCGCGAGGATCGTCGCTTTCGTCTTCATCTGATGCTCCTCTTCAGAATCCGCGCCTCGGACCGACCACGAACGCCCAACTTACCCCCGCAAACCCGATGCTACACCGCCGCGGCGGGCGTCGGTCAGCAGAACCTCAAGCTCGAACGCGACTGACGTCTGGTCCGACTGGGCCCGGACTCCATGTCGCACCTCGCAGCCCCGACGGATAGAATGGCTTCGAGCATGCGCTTTCTCCCCTTGCTCGCCGCCGCGGTCGTCGTCGCGATGGTTTCACCAGGCGTCCGGGCCGTGACGATGCGGCCGGCGGCGCTGAACAAGTCGGATCTCGGCCACCAGTTTCTGCTGCAGATCAGCTACGAACAGAAGAGCAGCGGCCAGGCGTTCAGGACGAGCCGCAGCCGCGTGGTCGTGTTCCGGCGCGAGGGCGCGGTGCTGCGCATGCTCCAGGTGTCCGACCCCGCGGGCAGCGGCGTCGCGCGCCTGCTCGCGACGATTCCCGTCCGCGGCGAGACTTCCGACCGGCTGGACATCGACCTGAACCAGGGGTTCGATTCCGTTTCCTTCGAGGAAGACCGCACCGGCGAAGACTACTACGGACGGATCGACGCGCACGACGGCAGGCGGTTCCGGCTCTTCGACCGGAAGGTCCTCTCCGTGTCGTACCACGACGCCACGCTGGTCTTCGATCAGCACGCGCGGACCGACGACGGCCGGCGCATCGTCGTTCACTATTACTTGAGCCCGTATCAGCCCCGTCCCGACTTCCGTCCATTCGAGATGAAGAGCCTGCGGCGGTTCGGGTTCTACGAGACGTATCCCCAATGGCGTGCGGGCCGCTGGGTTCTCTACGCCATGAAGTTCGACGTGCACGAGCCGATCGTGTTTGCGCTGTCGTCGGCGATTCCGTCGCGGTATCGGGCCGCGGTGCGCGACGGCGTGTTGTATTGGAACCAGGCGTTCGGCAGAACCCTGCTGCGGGTCATCGACGCGCCGCCGGCCGTCCGCGCGCCGAGCCCCGACTACAACGTCGTCGAGTGGGTGACGTCCGGCGACTACGCGTCCACCTCCTATGTCCAGGGCGATCCGCTGACGGGGCAGATCCTGCACGCGCACGTCTTCATCCTGCCAGAGACGATGATGGACGGGGATCTCGACGAGCAGAACGATCATCTGCGGTACATCGTGGCGCACGAGGTCGGGCACGCGCTCGGCCTGAGGCACAACTTCGCGCCGCTCGACGCGGCGACCGTGATGGATTATTTCGCGCTGCCGCAGATGCTGCAGATTGGCCGCGGCATCGCCGCGGGCGCGCCGGCGCTGCGGTACGACACGGCGGTCGTGCGGCACGTGTATCTCGGCGCGCCGCTCGACCTCGTCAGGCTGCCTCCGTTCTGCACGGACAGCCAGCAAGGCTGCATGCCGTTTCTGTCGGTGCCGAAGGAATTGGACGGCATGCGAGGCGGCGTGCCGGCCGTCGGCAAGGGCCTCGAAAACTGACGGCCGCGCGCCGCTGGCGCTACCGCGTCGCCGAGACGTCCCGAGTCGAGGCTTCCAGCAGGAAGCGGCACTCCGTGAAGTGCGCCGCGGTCAGCCCGTCGTCGGTGGTCCGCACGACCTCGCCCACGCATACTTGCTTGCCGGCGGCCAGGGCGGCGATGCCGGGAGGGGGCGAGAGGATCACCTCGACCGTGTGTCCCTGCTGGATGCGCGCCGGCCCGAACAACACGCCCGTTTCGCTCAGGTTGACGACGTGCGCGTGCTGCCAGCCCGTGTGCTCGATCGGTCGAAACAGAATCGGGATCGCCAGGCTCACGCGGTCGGCTCGCTGCTGTCGAGCCGGCGCGTAGCCGCGCCGAGGCGAGCGTTGCCAGCGTGCGAATCGAGCGATCGACGAACGAAGGTCCTCGCGTGCCTGAGGTGCGTGCGCGATCATGGGGGAGCCTCCGCCGAGGTTATCGGACGGAGTCGCGGCGTCGAACAGGCTCACTGGCGGCGGCGCCACTCGCCGGGCGGGCAGCCGACAGCCGCGGTGAACGTTCGCGTGAAGTGACTCTGGTGGGCGAAGCCGCACGCCAGTGCGATTTCGCTCAAGGGCATCGCGCCCGCGCGCAGCAGGGCCTTCGCTCGTTCGACGCGTCGCTCCGTCAGCCAGCGGTGCGGCGGGACGCCGGTGCTCCGCCTGAACGCCTGCGTGAAGTGGCTGCTGGAGAGGCCACATTGCGCGGCGAGATCGGCGACGGTGAGGGCGCCGTCCAGCCGCGCGTCCACCAGCTCCGCGACTCGCCGCATCTGCCACGGCGACAGACCGCCGCGTCCACGAGGACCGCGCGCGCGCATGTGGCCGTACGTCGTCGCGACATGCGTGGCGACGGCGAGCGTCAGATAGTCGATGAACAGCCGGCTCGTCTGCTCCGGACGCGTGAAGGACGGCTGCAGTGCCAGCGCGAGGTGCCTGAACACCGGGTCGTCGATGCCGAGGCCCGGCGTGTAGTCCAGATCGACAACCCGGTTCGCGCCGGCATCGTCCGCGATTGCGTCGAGGAGCGGGCGGGGCAACTGGAAGTGAATCGAGTGAAACGGGCTGTTGATCGTGAACCGCGGATCGCGCTTGACGTCGTAGAGACAGAGTTGACCGGCGCTGAGGCCGGTGACCGGCGCCGGCCGGTTGTCTTCCCACCACTCGTGGACCGGATAGTCGCGCAGCTGCAACGCGGCCCCGAACGTGTCTTCGGGCGCCAGCGAGTCAGAGCGGGCATGCGTCGGGCGGTCCAACCGCACCTCGACGATCGCGGTCTCGGTGTGGCGCAGCGCCCGCGCCAGCAGCACCGGGCGATGTTCCGCGTGCACCCGGCGCCCGAGTTCCACGCCATAAGAGTCGGGCAAGTCGGCCTCCGACGAAAGGATTGAGGCTAGCACGGAAGACCGGCGGATCGTGTCAGAACCGATGCTTTGGGCAAGACTCGGGTGCCGGACTGCGCCAGCATCCGTCACGGGAGGGCAGCATGCGGAGCGTACTCAGCTCGTCAGGCGCCGAGGCACAGTTCGAGAATGCGCAAGGCCTTCGAATCGCGTATCGATCGTGGCGGCCGGCCGACGGCGCGCGCGGCGTCGTCGTAATCGTCCCTGGCTTCAATTCCCACAGCGGGTACTACGAGTGGGTGGCGGACCATCTCGTGGCGTGTGGCCTCGCGGTGTACGCCGTCGATCTGCGCGGCCGCGGGCGATCCGACGGCGAGCGGTTCTACGTACGTCAGTTCTCCGACTACGTGGACGACCTCGCCGGGATGGTTCGGCTCGTGCAGTCGCGGGAGTCCGGACGTCCGGTCTTTCTGCTCGGCCACAGCGCCGGGGGTGTCGTCGCGTGCCTGTATGCACTCGATCACCAGAACGCACCGGCCGGCCTTGTCTGCGAAAGCTTCGCGTTCCGCGTGCCGGCGCCGGACTTCGCCCTGGCGGTGTTCAAGGGCCTCGCGCACCTGGCGCCCCATGCGCACGTCCTGCGCCTGAAGAACGAGGACTTCTCGCGCGATCCGGCGGTCGTCGCCGCGATGAACGACGATCCGCTGATCGCCCACGAGACGCAGCCGACGCAAACCCTCGCGGAGATGGTGCGCGCCGACGAACGGCTCGAGCGCTCGTTCCCGCAAATCACGCTGCCGCTGCTGATCCTGCACGGAACGGCCGACAAGGCAGCGAGTCCGAGCGGCAGCCAGTACTTCTTCGACACATGCGGCGCCGCCGACAAGACGCTGAAGCTGTACGAGGGGGGCTTTCACGACCTGCTGAACGACGTCGATCGAGAGGCGGTGATGGGCGATGTCACGACGTGGATCGCCGCGCGTCTCCCGGTCCGCTCGGCACGATGAACAGCAGGCAGGTCGGATCGCGCTCGATGCTACTCCCCTTGCACCCACCACGAGGCGATCGGCGACGAGAGCCACCGGGACGCGAGTCCGTCGCCGGCCTCGGAAGAGCAGCTCACTCCCGGGGCGCTCCAAGCAGACGCAGTTGCTCCCTGATCCGCGCCATCTCGCGCTGCACTCGCATCAAGTCGGAGAGCGTCTGTCCACCCATATGGCCGTTCGGGTTGTAGTTGGCGATCCCCTCGTCGGGCTCGGCGGGATGGCTGTAGTAGAACGGGTTGCCGAACTCCTTCCTGAACGCCGGCATCCAAGTGGCGAGATGGACACACTCTTCAGCCAGCGCCGCTCTCTGCGCCGTCAGCGTTGAGAGCTGCTGTCGAAGATCAGCGATTTGATCCTCTCGATCTTTGTCGTCCATAAGCGAAGACGGAGCAGCGACGCGGAGGTCACGCAGGCCTGATGCTACCGCGCCTTCAGGCTGAGGTGAAGTCACGGATCGTGGATTCGAGTACGACACCGTCACAGATCTGCTCCGACTGAGCTTGACCGAGCAGCACGCGAATGCTGCCGGGGCCATCGTCGATGCCGTCGAATCCGGTGCAGTTGGAGTGATGTCGCTGCGGTCCAAATCGACCGTCCTTGCGATCCAAGGGCGAGCACGTAGTGGCGGTGCGAAGTCGAAATCGATCTGCAAGAAGGGCGCGAAGGACGGAGCGCCATGCGCCACTTCGGCTTCACCAGACGTGTTTGGCTTAACCGAGGCCACGTCGAACGCGACGGGCTTCTGGTCGCAAGGCTGTGCAGCCTGAGCGAGCCGCGATGCTACGTCGTTGGATCAGTCAGGCGTGGGTTTTTCTACGTGGTCGATCACGAGGACATCGACGGGACCCTTGGATGGTTGAAGCCTCAACCCGAGTTGCTCCTGAAGGGCGGTGAACAATGAGGGACCGTTCGGGTCAATATTGGGTGCAGGCGCACCTGGCGGCACGTTCACCGGCTGGTCTGGCGTCCACGTGAGCTCGAAGTCGAACAGCCCGTTCAGTCCGGTGCGATCCACCACGGCGCGGGTGACGAACCGGCCGAGCGTAGATGAAAGAGAGGACATCGACTGACCGATGGCTGTGATCTTGCCGGGGATGACTCGACCGGTGCCGCAAATTGGCGGAGCACCCGGAACCGGAGGCGGAACAGGTTCACGGCGTTGAATGGCTGCGCGACGCGCATCGCACGCTGCTTGATCCACGGCCGAACGTCGAAGGCGCGGCTGTCCACTGTTCGCCACGACGAGCACGTCGATTGGGAGGTCACGCGACTCGCTGTGGGCCAAGAGCTTGAACCGGTCTGTCAACAGCGAGCGCATCATGTCTCTCATCTGCTGCGGCGTCCATGTGCCGCTGACGCTCGCCACCACGTC
>CAZOIK010000271.1:0-2496 GCA_964579765.1 uncultured Bifidobacteriaceae bacterium | reverse complement strand
CCGCGCGAGCCGGCGCGCAGCGAAGACTGTCTCTATCTCAACGTCTGGACGAGCGCCAAGTCCGCCAACGACAAGCGGCCCGTGATGGTGTGGATTTACGGCGGCGGGTTCACGGGCGGATCGGGCGGCCTCGCCTGGTATGACGGCGAGAACCTCGCGGCCAAGGGCCCGGTCATCGTCACGTTCAACTATCGCCTCGGCGCGCTCGGGTTCTTCGCACATCCGGAGCTGGCGAAGGAAGCCGGCCGCGCGCACTCGGGCAACTACGGGATGATGGACGCGATCGCCGCGCTCAAGTGGGTGAAGCGCAACATCGCGGCGTTCGGCGGCGATCCGAACCAGGTGACGGTGGCCGGCGAGTCGGCGGGCGCCATGATGGTCGGCGCGCTCGTCGGATCGCCCGAAGCGAAGGGCCTCTTCACGCGCGCCATCGCGGAGAGCGGCGGCTGGATGGGCCTGATGATGGGCCGCATGGAGACGGCGTCGGCCATGGAGGCCGAGGGCGTCAAGGCGGCCGGCGGCGAGACCATCGCGCAGCTGCGCGCGAAGCCCGTCAACGAGCTCGCGCTCCCGATCCGCGCCGCGGTCGTCGTGGACGGGTATCTCGTGCCGGAAGATCTGTCGTACACGTTCCAGGCCGGAAAGCAGAACGCGGTGGACGTGATCACCGGGTCGAACAAGGACGAGGCGAACTTCGGTGTGTGCGGGCCGGGCGCGGGCATGAACGGCCGCGGCGGCCCGAGCATGACGCTCGCGACGTTCAAGACCAACGCGGATCGCAAGTTCGGCGAGATGGCGGGCCAGTACGACAAGCTCTATCCCGCGGCGAGCGATGCCGACGCGCAGCGCGACGCGCACGAAGCGTGCGCGGACGAGATCAGCTGGAACATGCGGCAGTGGGCGGCGTCGCAGGCGAAGCTCGGCAAGAAGGCGTACGTGTACTTCTTCTCGCACATCCAGACGGTCAACAACGAGCCGTCGCCGCAGGGCGCGACGCACACGGCGGAGCTCTCGTTCGTGTGGGACAACCCCAAGGGCCAGCCGACGCAGACCTGGAACGCCGTCGATCTCAAGCTCGCCGATCAGATGTCGTCGTACTGGGCCAACTTCATCATGAAGGGCGATCCCAACGGCGGCGGGCTGCCGCACTGGCCGGAGTACAAGGATCTGTCGAAGAGCAAGGTGATGGTGTTCGGCGACATGCCGCAGGTCGAGTCCGCCGCGCCGGCGCCGAAGCTCGCGTTCTACTCCGCCGCGTTCCAGCACCTGCTGAAGTCGTCGGCGAACTAGCCAGTCTCGTGGGGCGGCCCTGCAAGGGCCGCCCTACGTACGCGCGCGCGCACGAGCAACGGCTGCTTCGGCGGTCTTGACCTCGGCGCGCGCCCGTTCGAGTTCGCGCTCGGCCTTCGCGAGCTCTGCTTCGGCTTTGCGCCGCTCGCGCTCCTGCGCCTTCCGCCGGCGCTGCTCCTCCTGCATCCTGCGACGCTCGTCCGCCTTCGCGGCGGCCGGCTGCGTCTTCTCTTCTTCAGTCTGTTCGCGCGCACGTGCGGCAGGCGTCACGCCGGCGAGCGCCTCGAATCCCGACGGCTCGACGACCTCGACCAGGCGTCCTGGCTCGGAGGGCGGCGTCGCCGCGAGTGAGATTGCCTCGACCATGCGCGCAAGCTGCTCTGTGTTCGGGTGCAGTCCCGCCTCGCCCGCAAGCTCGACCGCGCGGTGCACGGCCTCCGCGACGGCCGCGCGATGCGCCTCGGCCGCCGCGCGGACGTCCGCGCGCTTCCCTTTGATCGTCGCAATCTGCGCCGCGCGCAGCGCCTTGCCGCGCTGCACGACGCGGTCGTAGACGGACCGCGCCTTCCAGAACACCTGGCTGACGGCCCACGGCACGGCGGTGGGTTTCTTGAGCTGACGGATGCGCGAGGCCTCCGCGCCGCTCACGGTCTTCGCGAGCGCGTTGCGCGCGCCGGTGAACGCCGCCGGCGGCGACTGATACAGCGCGTCAATCCGGCGGTCGAGGTCGGTCATGTAGTGCGGACCTTCAGGTCCGCCGGCAGGCGGCCCGCACTACATGGCGACATCAGCCCCAGTCGTCGCGGCGGTTGCCGAGGAAGCGCAGCAGGAAGAGGAACAGGTTGATGAAGTCGAGGTACAGCGCGAGCGCGCCGACGATCGTCGCGCCGCTCGTCGGGCCGTACGGCGTCGAGAACGCGAGAGCCTTCAGCCGCTGCGCGTCGTAGACCGTCAGCCCCGCGAACACGGCGACGCCGACGAGCGAAATCATGAACTGCAGGCCGTCGTTGTGCCAGAACATCCCGATGACCGACGCGATCAGAATCCCGATCACGCCCATGAACAGGAACTGGCCGAGCCCGCTCAACTGCCGCCGCGTCAGCGTGCCGTACGCGGCGAGCGCCCCGAACATGCCGGCCGTGACGACGAACGTCTGAAAGACCGATTCACCCGTGTACGCGAGCAGGAGGGCGGAGTTCGTGACGC
>CAZOIK010000270.1:0-9365 GCA_964579765.1 uncultured Bifidobacteriaceae bacterium | reverse complement strand
GACGTGTTGACGCTCAGGACCAGCTCGGCTCCGGCCTCCACTGCCGTGCGGATTTCGTGCGGATCGAAGGTGTCGATGCTGACGCGCAGCCCCGCGGCGACGAGATCGCGCACGACCCCGCCGAGCAGGGGAAACGCGAGCCCCGGCGTGCAGCCAACGTCGATGACGTCGGCCCCCGACGCGCGGAAGTAATCGGCCTGCTCGTGGACGGCGGCGCGCGTCAGCTTCGGCGCGTTGTTGATCTCGGCGAGGATCTCGATGTCCCATGCGCCGTAGTCGCGCGCGACGTCCGCCCGGCCGAAGTAGCCGGGAAGCTGCCGCAGATCCTCCGGTCCCTTCTCCACGGCGACGCCCAGCGTGTCGCCGATGACAGCGACGTCGCCCTCGCACAGCCCCGGAATCAGCACGAGGTCGGCGCCATCCGCCGCGGCGCGGTCCAGATGACTTGCGATCCACGGCGTCGTCATCAGCGCGGCGACGGTGATCGTCAGCACGGCGACGTCATACTCGAACGGCGGCGCCATGTCGTTCAGGACGCGGCGAAGGGCGGCTTCGGCCAGCCGCCCCGTCACGAACAGCACTCTCCGGGGACTGCTCATCCGCGAGGGTCGCCGCTCCTGACGAACTTCTGCGGCGTCCCGGTGAGCGCCGCGCCGGCGGGCGGACGCCAGAGCGCGACCTCCTCGATCTTGCGCGCGAGCTCGAAGTCCTTGTCGGTGATCCCGCCGGCGCTGTGCGTCGCGAGCTTGACGGTGATGCGGCCCCACGTCACCGAGAGATCGGGATGGTGGTAGGCCGCTTCGGCGAGATAGCCGATCGCGCCGACCAGCATCAGCGTCGTCGGCCAGCCGTCCGTCTTGTAGACGCGGCGGATCCACCCGTCCTCGAAGTACCAGCCGGGCAGGTCGCGCAGCTTCTCCGCGATCTGGGTGTCGTCGTAGGTCGTTTCTTTTGTGGCCATTCGTGCCCTCCGAACTACATCACCACGCCGCCGCCGACGAGGATGGCCTGCCCTGTCATGAACGACGAGCCGGGCGAGGCGAGAAACACCGCGGCAGCCGCGACGTCCTCCGGCGTGCCCCAGCGGCCGAGCGGCGACGACTCGGCGACCGCGCGGTGCGCGTCCGGGTCCATTTCACCGCTGAACGCCGTCGCGATCCAGCCCGGCGCGAGCACGTTGACGCGCAGCCGCGGCGCGACCGAGCGCGCGAGCGACTTGCTGAACGCGAGCACGCCGCCCTTGACCGCCGAGTACAGCTCGGGATTGGTGCCGGGCATGCCGGTCAGGACGTGATCCCAGCTCATGTTGATGATCACGCCGCCGTCCTCGAGCGTTCGCGCCGCGGCCCACGACGCGAGCATCGTGCCCCGCAGATCGACGCGCAGCAGCATGTCGAGCTTGTCAACGGTCGGCAGCGACGCGGCCGCGCCGGTGAGGATGTCGGCGCCGGCGTTGTTGATCCAGACGTCGAGACGTCCGAGCGCCTCGCGCGCCGCCGGCGCGAGCGCGCGAATCGAGGCGTCGTCCGCGAGATCGAGCGCGATGACGGCTGTGCGGCGTCCGAGGCCGGCGATCTCGCGTTCGACCACCCGCGCGCCGACTTCGTTGGCGCGGTACGTGATGGCGACGTCCGCGCCCGCACGTGCGGCGCCGAGTGCGATGGCGCGTCCGATGCCGCTCGAGGCGCCCGTCACCAGCACCACGCGTCCTGCGAGCGGCGTCGCCATACTTTCGCTCATCGACAGGATGATACAGTAGCGGCCGATGCGACTGCTCGTGAGCGTCAGAGACGCGGTCGAGGCCGCGGTCGCGCTCGCCGGCGGCGCCGACATCATCGACGCGAAGGATCCGGCGTCCGGCGCGCTCGGCGCCGTGACCGTCGACGCGCTTCGAGCGATCGTGGCGGCGGCAGGATCGACGCGCCCTGTGACGGCGGCGCTCGGCGACGCCATCGACGCGTCGGCGACGGAAGATGCCGCGCGCGAGTTCGCGGCCGCTGGTGTCGCATTCGTAAAAGTGGAAGCGCGGGGACTCGCGGCAGCCGTACGCGGCGTACGCGCGACGACTCGCGGCGACTGCGGCGTCGTCGCCGCGATGTACGCCGATGGCGATCCGGATGCCACTGCCCGATTCACCCGTGTCGTCGATGCGGCAGCAGCAGCCGGCGCGTCGGGCGTCCTGCTCGACACCATCGACAAGACCGGCCCTGGGCTGCTCCACATCGTCACGCGGGCCCGACTCGCTGCGTGCGTCACGGCGGCGCACGCCCGCGGGCTGTTCATCGCGCTTGCCGGGCGGCTGTCGGCTGACGATCTCCCGGTCGTGCGCGAGACCGGCGCGGACATCGCCGGCGTCCGCAGTGCGGCGTGCGTCGGCGGCCGAACGGGCATCCTGTCGGCCGATCGCGTACGCGTCTGCAGTGAATTCGTAGCGTCCGGCTTCAGCCGGACGTCCGCCTGAAGGCGGACGTCACGTACTGCTCGATCTCGTCGGCCGGCACACACGCCGACACCACGCCGGCCGGCAGCGCACGAGAAAAATACGCATCGACCCCATCGGCGGGCGAGCCTCGCGGTTTGATCAGAAGGAGCCGGCGAGCGCCGACTTCGCCCGCAATCCACGCGGCGATGCTGTCGCTCGTCACGTCCCAGGAGTGCGGCAACGGATCGGCCTGACGCAGCCACAGGTACGGGGCGAGCACAGGCACGCGCGCTGCCGAGAGCGCCGCGCCGATGCCGACGCGATCCGCGACGAGCGCGGCCTCGGGCAGCCGCTCCGCGATGACGTGCGCGTACTGGTCCATCGCGAGCACGGCCATCCAGTGCGCGGCATCGTCCGAGAGAGACAGGCGCGCGTCAACGGCGCGGACGGCGTCGGCAAACGGACCGCCGCCGGGCACGACCACCAGCGGCGTCGCACGCGCCAGGCGGCCGACCGCGGCGAGCACGCTGTCGAGATCGGCAGGATGCCCGAGCACTCCCCCGCCGATCTTCACGACAATCGCCGGCGTCACGATTGCGGCTCGAACAACAGCGCCACGGCAGCCGCGGGCGCGAACCGCGAGGCGTCCTCACCAAGATCCTTGGCCAGCGGCACGACATGCAGGCCCGCCCGCGCCGCCGCGGACGCCGCGATGAAGGCGCCGAGCCCGGTCACGACCGCCGGCCCGTGCGGCTGCCGGTGCGCGGCGACGCGCTCGATGGCGCCGGCCACCGCCTCAATCTGCGCGGCCGCCAGTCCGTCGGCGATCTCGGACACGCGCGCCTCGTCGAGCATCTCGCGATCGGCGCAGATCAGCCGCGCCAACCGCTCGCCGGCGAACTCGCGTGTGGGCGGACGGCCGTCGGGCGTCGGCACCGTGTAGTCGGACGGCGCCAGATCGCCGCGCCAGACGTGAACGTCGCCGGAGAGCGCGAACCCTTCCGCCGACACCGCCACGCGGCGGCCGCCAACGACAACGTGGCTCGCGATCGCTTCGGCCGGCGTGCGGAGCGCTCCCGTGTAGACGAGCTCGCCCGACGCGAGCCGATCCGGATCGGTGCGGCCGTCCGCGACGACAACGCCACCAGCAATCGGAATGACGTCGGCGGTCGTGGTGCCGATGTCCACGAGCACCGCGTCGCGATGCCGCCGCGCGACGAACGTCGCCGTCGCCGTCCAGTTCGCGGCGGCGACCGAGAGCGGCGTCGCGCGCGCTTCGGCAACGTCAACGAAGCGGCCGTCTGTCGTGAACACGCGGATCGCCGACGACGGGAACGCGGCCGACATCGCGTCGAGCACGAACGCGACGCCCTCGCGCTTGGTCCGGAACATCTGCGAGAGCTCGGCGGTCATCGTGACGGCGTGCACGGCCGGCCCGCTTGCCGGCGCGCCGGCTTCGGCGGCGAGCTCACGCAGCAGCGACACGAGCATGTCGGGCGCCCGCTGCAGCTCGAACGGCCGCCCGCGCACGCTGCGCAGTTCGCCGTGATCGACGCGCGCGACTTTCGTGTTGACGCCGCCGACGTCCCATCCGATGACGCGCTGCGTGGCCTCCAGGGCTTACTTGGCCCTCGTTGGATGCGCGTCGAAGAAGTCGAAGATCTTCGCGAGGATCTCGGGACGCGCCCACGCGTCGATGTGCGTGCCGCCCGCGACCGGCAGCCACGTCGCGTCCACGCCCTTCGCGCGCGCGTGATCGACCATTGCCTTGCTCGCCTCGAACACCATCGTCGTGTCCATGTCGCCGTGGACGACGAGGACGGGCACGTGTCTCAGCCGCTCGTACGGAAACATCGCGTCGTCGATCGGCGCGGCGCTCGGCGAGACGGCGGTCCAGCGCTCGGGATACTTCGCGGCGAGATTCCACACCGCGCTGCCGCCGGACGAATTGCCCATCAGGTAGACGCGGTTCGGATCGACGTTGTATTCCCTGGCGACGATGTCGGCGACGTTGGTGACGTCCATCTCCGCGCGCACGAAGTCTTCGGCCGTGGGGGGCGGCGCGGGTGTGCCTCGACGGCCGCCGCCGCGGCGCCCGGCACCCGCGGGCCGCGGCACTTGAATCATCCGGTACGGCACGTTCCAGCCGCCGACGCCCGTCGCGTTGGCGTGATAGCCCGTCACCGCCGCGACGATGTACCCGCGGGCCTCGGCGGTTTTCGCGAGCGTCGGCGCGTCAATCGGCCGCTGAAACGGCGCGGTCGCCGGTTGATTCGCGCCGTGCGTCACGACGACGAGCGGAAACCTCGCCGTCTTCGTCCAGGTCGTGGGCACGTACAGGTGATACGCAATCTGCTCGCCGGTGCCGGGAAACGAATACGTCCGGTCCTGTTCGCCGGTGGCCTGCGCGTGCGCGCCCGTCGCGGCGGCGGCGACAAGCGCCAGCGCGAACGCCGGGATCGAGAATGAGCTTCGCATAGGATCTCTTCCCAGATGAGCGTACGGCCAGCGAGCATAGCACGACCATTGCGCGTGATCGGCGTCATCGACCTGCGCGCCGGCGTCGCGGTGCACGCACGCGGCGGTCTGCGCGAACGCTACCAGCCGATCGGCGATGCCGTCGATCTCGCGCGACGCTACGTCGAGCGCGACGGGCTGTCGGAGATCTACGTCGCGGATCTCGACGCCATTGAAAATGCAGCGCGGCCCTTTCAGGGCCGCCGAGGCCCGGCTGAAGGCCCCGCCCTACACGCGATACAGAACATCGCGCGACTCGCTCGTGTCTGGCTGGACGCCGGCGTCTCGTCGGTCGATCGCGCGCGTCACGCTGCAGACGTCGGCGCGTCGCGCGTCGTCGTCGGGCTCGAGACGTTGACGTCGTTCGAAACGCTCGCGGAGATCTGCGAGGCCGTCGGCGGACCACACGTCGCATTCAGCCTCGACCTGAAGGACGGCGCGCCGCTCGGGATTGGACGTCCGCCTGAAGGCGGACCTCACACCGCCGAGAGCGCGGACGCGCTGGCCGCGCGCGCCGCCGAGGCCGGTGCCGGGGCGATCATCGTCCTCGACCTGGCGCGCGTCGGCATGCGTGCTGGCGTCGATCTCGATCTGCTGCGGCGCGTCCGCGAGGCCGCGCCCGGCGTGGAGTTGATCGCAGGTGGCGGCGTGCGCGACAGCGACGATCTGGCGCGGCTGGCCGATGCCGGCTGCGACGCCGCGCTCGTCGCGACGGCGCTGCACGAAGGACACCTGTAGGGCGGCCCGCCCTACAATTTCAGAACGCGATTCGATACACGGCCGACTGGCCGACGTTCTCTTCGACTTCCATCTCGACGGCGGTGAGCCCGCGCGCGCCGGCAGCGTCGAGCGCCGCGCGCAAGCGCTTCGTCAGCAGTTCAGCCAGCATCTCCACCGTCGTGTTCGGCACGGGCAGCAGGGCGCAGTCGGATTTCGGAAACACATAGCGCGGCTTGCCTTCGTACGCGACGTGCACCGCGTCGCCCTGTTCGGTCAGCTGAATCTTCGGGTTCTCGAGCGGCAGCAGCACCTTGTGATCGATCTCGTCGCAGAGCCGCCGCATCATCTTCTTCAGCTCGACGAAATCGAAGACGAACCAGCTTTCCTCGTCGAGCGCGCCCTCGACCGTCACCCGCGCGCGGTAGTTGTGGCCGTGCAGGCCCTCGCACCGATGGCCGGCGAACGTGATGAAGTGCGCCGACGCGAACACCAGGTAGTCTTTCGAGACCGAGACGCGGAACTCACCGGGCCGCGGCATGCCGCCCTCCCTGCGCCGTCCACGCGCCGCCGGCGAGCGCGACGAAGATCGCGGCGGCCGTCAGATCCGCCGTCGTGCCCGGATTCGCGCGGTGGGCGCCCTCGCGCAACGTCCGATCGAAGTCGTCGACGGCCCGCCGACCCTCGGGAGTTCGGACGCCGCCGCGAGCGATCACGTCGGCGGCACGGCCGGTGACGTCATCCGCCAGCACCGCGCCGCCGCGGCGCGCGATGTGGCTGTCGGGCCTCGCGGCCAGCAGCATCAAAAATGTCTCCACGACCGCATCGTCCCACGACAGTCCGTCGGCGCGCGCGCGGACGAGCGCCGGCGCCGCCGTCTCGAAGGTGATCTCGAAGCCCGTGGCGTACTCGGACGCAATCGTGTCGCGGCCGGCCGCAAGCCGCATCGTCTCGACAAGCGTCACCGTCGGCTCGTCCGCCACGTCCTGCTCGGTCGCACGTCCGAGTCCGCCGGGTGATGCGCGCCGGATGGCCGCATACATCTCGCGCGCATCGGCCACCGTGGTCTGCTCGAGCACGCGGCGCAGGGCCTCGCGAAGCCGATCGGCGCGAGCCTCGAGCGCCGCCGCCCGCGCGAGCGGCGCGAGCAGCAGCACGAGGCCGAGGTTCGTGTTCGACGAGGTCCACGCGGACGTCGCCTCGACGGCCATGCGAAGCGTGCCGCCCAGTGGCCGCGCGCCGGCGCCGGCGAGCGGCCCGCCGATTGCCGCCGCGCTCGCCAGAAAATCCTCGTACCGCGCGTCGGCGAAATGCCGGCCGGGACAGACGTTGCCCGGCTTTGGCGCGCTCGCTTCGAGCAGACAGGCGAGCTGCGCCATCACGCCGACGTCGAGCGCAGCGGCGGTCGCGGTCATGACGGATCAGGCCGGCTGAAGCCGGCCCCCACACCAGTGCGCGAGCCGGCGCCCACATGCGTCTCGACGACGTGCTCGACATGCTCGACGATCGCGCCGGCGACGTCGAGGCCCGTGGCGCGCTGCAGCCCTTCCCAGCCGGGAATGCCGTTGACCTCGAGCACGAATACGCGACCGTCGGACGCCGGCAGCAGGTCCACGCCCGCATAGTCGGCGCCGATCGCCTCCGCGGCGCGCAGCGCCAGTTGCTCCCACTCGGCGGGCAGCACGATCGGATGCGCCGCGGCCCCGCGGGCGACGTTCGTCCGCCAGTCGCCCTCAGGGGCGCGCCGCTCGATCGCGCCACGCACCCGTCCGCCGACGACGAAGACGCGGATGTCGCGGCCGCCGTGCTCGATGTAGCGCTGCACGTAGAAGACCGCACGCGACTGATCCAGTGCCTTGACGACCCGGAACGCCACGTCGGGATCGCCGACGCGGACGAGCCCGTGCCCCATCGATCCGAAGAGCGGCTTGATCACCGCGTCACCGAACCGCCGCACGGCCTCGAGCGCATCCGCTGTCGTCTCGCACACCACCGTCTCCGGCGTCTCGAGCCCGGCTTCGTGCAGGAGCGCGTCCGTATAGAACTTGTCCACGGACCGCTCGATCGCGCGCGGCGAGTTCACGACCGGCACGCCGCGATCCTCGATCCAGTGCAGCGCGTCCACGCGGAAGATGATCTGCTCGAGCGACCCGCTCGGAATGATGCGCGCGAGCACGGCGTCGGCCCCGAAGATTGCGGCGCGTTCATTCGTCAGCCCGGCCTCGGCGCGGCCCACGCCCAGCCGCGCCACCAGCGCTTCGTAGCGCAGGACGACCGCGACATGGCCGCGCGCCGACAACGCGCGGCACAACTCGTCGGTGTGCCAGCCGGTGCGTGCGCTGAGAATCACGACTTGCACGGACCGTCTCGCCTACGACTCGAGAAGCGACGCGCGCAGCACGTCGGGATTGAGCGCGCCGGCGTGGAACGTCTGTCCGCTCGTCGCGCTCGTCAGCCAGACTTCGGCAGGACTGAAGAGCATCGGATCGATCTTATAGAAGTCGCTGTCGTAGCGCTTGAACACGTCGTAGAACGGCGTGCCGTAGTCTTTCGAGGCCGACGAGGGCAGGCGCCCGGCGAGCCGCGCCAGCTCGTCGTCTTCCGCGCGGACGACGAAGCGCGCCTGGCTGCCGTAGAGCACGCAGTCGTTGGTGCGGCCGATCGCGCGCATGTCGCTGCGCGCGGTCGGCGCGAGCGGCGCCGTGCCCATCCCGCTGACGACGCGGCGGACGTCGAAGCCGAGCGCGTCCATCTTGTGCAGGCCGGTCTCGATCGTCCGCGCGACGATCTGCACGCCGCCCGCCAGGCTCGCCGTCGGCGCAATCGCGAACGTCAGCGCGCTCGCCGCGACGCCCGATTTCTCGGCCACCCACGACGCGACGTCGTCGGTCGGCATCGTCCGGCCCTCGAGGACGAGGACGCCGCGCGAAGCGGTTTCCACGTAGCCGAGCTTCGCGAACAACTCACGCTCGACGCGCGCGTGCGCGCGGAGCGGTCCCGAGCCCATCGCGAAAAAGCCGCCGGGATTGATCGCCCACCCCGCATACTGCGACGCCATGCACGCCTCGGCCGGATGATCGGTCCACACCTGAAGCCCTGGCCACGTCTCGCCGGCGATGACGAGCGGCGCGTACGACACGCGCCCCAGTCCGCCCATGCACAGCTCGGAGAGCATCAACCCGGCGCCGAAACCGCCGGGCGCGTCGATGCCGGCGTCGATGACGCGGGCGCCGCACGCGAGCGTGTGGACGGCGAGGCGCAGTTCCTGCGCGCGCTCGACACTCGCGTCGGCAATGGCCCACGCGCGCTCGTTCATCCGCAGACTGCGTGTCGTGCTATCGTTCGACGCCATGAAAAAACCTGTATTCGCCGCGGCTATCGCGACGGCAGCCACTCTCTTCGCCGCCACGCTGCTCGTGCACGCCGCCGCGCCGTCGTTCACCTACGTGGACGGCTGGCCGACGCTGCCTCAGGGACGTTCCTCGCTCGGCAACATGCACGGCGACGTCGCGGTCAGCTCGAACGGCGAAGTGTACCTCAGCGTGCAGGATCCGCAGGCGGGCCTGCAGGTGTTCGCGCCGGACGGCCGCTTCCTGCGCAACGTCCCGGGCGCGCCGCCCGATCTGCACGGCTTCATCATCCACCGCGAGGCCGGCGGCGAGTTCATCTACGGCGTGACGCTGCGCGGCCAGACAATCGTCAAGCTCGC
>CAZOIK010000269.1:0-16134 GCA_964579765.1 uncultured Bifidobacteriaceae bacterium | reverse complement strand
TGCCGCCCGCGTTCGCGACCGCGACGGCGAGATCCACAGGGCTGGCGCCAGCCATCGGCGCGAGCAGAATCGGCAGCTCGAGCCCGTACCGTTGGCAGAAATCGCTGGAGCGGGACATGGCGTGTCAGCGTCGATTGAGGCGCCGTCGGAACTGTTCGCGCCAGCCCGGGGACAGCGACTCGATCGACGCGGCCCGTCGCAGCTGCTCTTCCTTCCCGTCGTCGTCGACGTGCAGCGCGAAGATCTCGTGCACGCTCATGCTGCCGGGCGCGCGCCGCACGATGCGAATCTCGTCGCCCGCGCCGACATCGCCCTCGCGCGTGACGGCGACGTAGAAGCCCGAGCGCAGGCTGGCGACGAACCGCTTGACCATGTCCTCGCGGCCGAATCTGATGCCGAGCTTGAAGCACGGCTGCCGCGGCTGCGTGACCTGGAACTCGGCCGTCCCGATCTCCAGCCGATCGCCGATGCACACATCGGCCTCGAGCAGCCCCTCCGTCGTCAGATTCTCGCCGAAGACGCCGAACGGCAGGTCGATGCCGGGCAACTGATCGCGCCAGTACGCGTAGTGCTCGAACGGATAGACGTACACGGCCTTGTTCGTGCCGCCGTGTGCCGAGAGATCCGACTGCGCGTCCCCGTCGAGATTGAGCGTCCGGACGACGACACGCCCGTCGCGCGGCGACTTCCAGATCGACGTGCGGACGAGAGCGCCGCTGGCGCGAACCTCGCGAGGTCCGCCGGTGTTCACGGAGAGAAGCGTCACGATCGCGTCCTCTTCACGGACCTGAGAACCCGATCGTCACCCCGCCCGGCGCGCGCACGACGGCAATCGTCACGTTCTCCGTGATGCGCATCGGCGCGGACACCTGCTCGGCGCCTTCGCGCAGCGCGTGCTCGAACGCGCCGGAGCAGTCGGCGACGTGCACGTACGGGATCGTGTCTGGAATTTCAGAGGACTTCACCTGGCGGATGCCGCCGCCGCCCTTCTCCGAATACACGAACAGGTGATAGTCGCCGGCCGGCGTCTGCATCGCTGGCCGGAACGTCCACCCGAGCACCTTCTCGCACCACGCCTTCGTCGCGTCGGGTTCGTGGCTGCCGATGTCGGTGTGCGTGATCCAGCCGTACAGCCCGGGTGTCGCCGCGTGTGTGCGTGCCTTGGCGGGAGCACGGCGGCGGGCACGCGCCGCCTTCTTCTTTGCCATCGCGCGCGATCGTAACACGCGCGACGCCGACGGATCAGGGCGCGCTGTGCGCGGTGCAGTGCAGCACGCCGAGATACGCGACCCACGGGCCGACGCGTTCACGGTTCTGATGTGCCATCACCCGCGCCATCTGATGAAGATGGTTCAGGTCGTGCGTCGCCCATGTCGCGAGGAGCTGCGACAGGGTGACCACGCCGAGCGTCGGATGCCGTCCGCGCCGCTCCAAGTCCGCCGGCTGCAAATTGAGTGCGCGGAGATCGACGAGATTCCGCGCACGCAGCTCCGCGAATGTGTCGAGCAGGTCCGCGAGCGATTGACCGCGGCTGTCGTGCGCCTGCGCGAACCGATCGAATGGCTCGAACGTCTGCGTCTCCCCCGCTTCGAGGATCGTGCGCGCCCTGGGCATCCAGTCGGTGCGCTCCCCATGAATGAGGTGGCCGACGACGTCGAAGACGCTCCAGGTGCCGGCGCCCTCGGTGCTCGACGTCCAGGCCGCGGGCAGATCGCGCACCAGCGCGTTCAACGCGGCCGGCGTCCGCTGCAGCAGCGCCACCGTGCGATCGAGGTCGTGCGACATCACGGGTCCCTCCTCATGCGTCGGCGAAGACGCGATTGAGTTCCGCGCCCGACACCGCGTGCGACAACGACGTGAACGTGCCGCGCTCCGCGATTTCACGCGCCGCCTGAAGAAATCCCGTCCACGCCGTGCGCGCGAGCGCGCCGCCGACGCTGATGCGGCGCACGCCGGCCTCGGCCAGGTCGGCCACCGTGCTGAAACCGGTGTGCGCGAGGACGTTCACCGGCTTTGGCGCCACGGCCGCGACGACAGCGGTGATGTCGGCGAGCGACGTGAGCCCGGGCGCGTACAGGCAGTCCGCGCCGGCGTCGGCGAACGCCGCCAGGCGCTGAATCGTCGCGCGGAGGTCCGGCCGTCCCACGATGAACCCCTCGGACCGGGCGGTCAGCAGAATGCCCGTGCGGCTTCCGTCGATGGCGCGTCGCGCCGCTCTGATCCGATCGACGGCGAGCCCGAAGTCGAAGAGCGGCTTGTCGGCGTCACCGGTCGCGTCCTCGATCGACAACCCCGCGATGCCGGTCGTCGCGGCATGCGTGACGTGCTCCTCCACTCCTTCAGGATGGATCGCGAAGCCGCCCTCGAAGTCGGCGCTGATCGGGATATCGACGGCCACCGCCATCGCGCGCAGGTGCTCGAGCACCGTCTCGAGCCGCACCTGCCTGTCCGCATGGCCCGTGGACCACGCGAACCCCGCGCTCGTCGTCGCGAGCGCGGGGAAGCCGAGCTGCGCGAGGACACGCGCCGAACCGGCGTCCCAGGGATTCGGAATGACGAAACAGCCTTTGTCGTGAAGTCGATGAAAAGTGGCGACCCGGTCGGCGAACTCGGTCATCGGATGAGAATACCCGAGACGCCGCGACGACGGCATGCAGCAGCGGGCCGCACGCCCTCGGTTCGCCACCGATTGCCGGAGCCCGAGTTGCTGCCGGTGCGACCGGTGGCGCCGGTCGCGTGCGACGTCTGCGCCTGAACGGCGATCGCGGTCGCGGCCGTGCAGGTCAACGCGAGCATGAGTGTCGTCGCCGTCGGCGGTGCCCACTCGCGACGGAGGAGCTGTGGCGGTCGAGTCAGAGCCCGTACTGTCGCAGCGTCAGGTTGAAGCGACCAACGAGCCCAAGTTCAGCTGGCGCGGTCGCCGGGACGACGCGTGAGACGCCGTGGAAGCGCAGCCGCGCGGGGCCGCCGAAGACAAACGCGTCGCCGGATTCGAGCGGGATCGCCTGCACCTCGTCGCGCCGCTTCAGGCCGCCGAACAGAAACCGCGCCGTGTCACCGAGCGAGACGGACACGACCGGCACCCCCGCGGCGATCGAGTCCGGGCGTTCGTCCTTGTCCTGATGCAGGCCCATGCGTCCCTCGGCCTCGTAGTAATTGAGGATGCAGAGGTCGGCGTCGATCGACATGCCGGCCGCGTGGGCGATCTCCGCCGCGAGCGCGCGGAACGTGTCGGGCAGCGGCGGCGCCGCGAGATTGTCGAAGTCCGATCGCGTGGGCTCGTAGCGATAGGTCAGGCCGTTCCAGTGGCGGCCGAGGCACAGCATGCGGACGTGCATCTTTCCGCCGCCGCGCACGGTCGGCACGTACGCCGGCACGGCCCCATCCAGGAGCGCGCGACACTCGTTGACGAGCGCCCGCTGCCGGTCGAGATCGAGATACCGCGGAAAATGAAACGCGCCGGGCCCCAGCACGCGACGCCTCTCCGGCCTAGGCGTCGAGCCGCGGAACGAGGCCGCCGAGCCGCACGCGCGCCGGTTCGTCGAGCGGCTTGGCGAACGAGTACTGCGTCTTGATGCGCACGTAGCCGAGATCCTCGTAGAACCGATGCGCCTCCGTGCGCGCATCGGTCGAGCGAAGGCGAACCAGCGAGCATCCGGCGGCGCGCGCCCATCGCTCGGCATCTGCCAGCAGCGTCTTGCCGATGCCGACGCCGCGGTGCGCGCGGTCCACGACGAGGCCCTCGATGAGCACACACGTCTCCGCGTCGATGTGCTCGGAGAGTGACGCGTGCAGCCAGCCGACCGGCGTGCCGCCGGCGTCGGCCGGCACCGACGCCTCGCGCACCGAGACGGTCATCGCTCTGGACGCTTGAACAGGCCGCCGTAGACGGCCTTGCCGAGCACATGCCCCTGCATGGCTTTCATCACGTTCGCGCGCGTCTCGAACGCCGCATTGTCCCCGGCCGCGGGCGTGACGTCGAGCGTCGTGTCCAGCGCGTACACCTCGAACATGTAGTGATGTTCGGGACCGTTGGCTGGAGCGCCGGGGCCGCGGTACATCTGCCCGCTCGCGCTGATCTGGAACGCGCCGTCGGCGAGGCGCGCGCCCTTCGGCACGCCTTCGGGCAGACCGGTCGCGGTCGCCGGGATGTTCCAGACGACCCAGTGCGCCTGATCCTCGGTCGTCTTGTTGCGGGCCACCTCCATGTCGTGCATGTTCAGGACGAACGACTGCGTGCCCGCCGGGACGCTCGTCCACGAGATCTTCGGCGACGTCCCACCGCCAGGCTCCACGCCCGGCGCGGCCTGACTGAACCTCACTGGTATCCGTCCGCCGTCGGCGAAGCCCTCGACGGTCATCCGCATCGGCGGCGCCGCCGGGCCGCCGCCTCGACGTCCGCCGCGTTCCTGCGCGCCGGCCACGGCCGGCACGATCAGCAGTGTGGAGAACAACAGCACATGTGTCGCACGCATTTCGACGCTCCTCTGTTCAGCGGCCGTACACGCGCAGTTTCCTGCCGTCGGCCAGCACCACGTGCTCGAGGCGAATGACCTTCGAGCCGTCCACGTACTGATATCCGATGCCCGTGATCACGTCGCCGGGCTTGACGGTGGTCTTCGTCCAGCCGTTCGCCTCCATGCGGTTGATTGCCGGCCCGCCGATGCTCCACGTCTCGGTCGTGCCGTCGTCACCACGGACCTCGAGTGAAATCATCGGGTGCGGATTCGCCCAGGAAAACGACGTCACCGTCCCTTTGACCGTGACCAGCTTCGATCGGTCGATGGGCCACGAGTGATGCGCCGACACGAGTGAGGAGACCGACAGCAACCCGACGACGAGCGCGAACGCCTGCAGTCTACGGTTCACGATGCACCTCCCTCAGGCAGCCCTGAAAGGGCCGCCCTACGAGCCTAAGGATCGGCGAAGCACGCACCAGAGCCCTTCGCCGGCTCGACTCCACACGCCACTCCACTGCCCGGGCAGCGCGGCGACGAGATCGTCGGGCGCCAGGTGGATCGGCGTCTGTTCGCCGCTGCTGTTCACCCAGACCAGCGCGCCGCGCGGCAGCAGCACGCGTTCGATTTCGGCCGGGAACAGGAACATGTTGATCAACACGACGGCCGCAGCTGACGAATCGCGAAGAGGAAGCGTGGCGGCGTCGGCCTGGATGCGATGCGCGGGTCCAGACGGCGCCCGCTGCAGCATCGCGAACGACAGGTCGAACGCGAGCACGGTCGCGAAACGGTCGGCGAGCAGACCTGAGTAGGCGCCCGTGCCGCTGCCGATCTCCACCGCAGGACCGGCAGGCAGATCGAGTGCGTCGAGTCCGCGCGTCAGCGCGTCGCGGACGATGGCCGTACGCTGCGGAGACGTGCGCGTGTGCCACTCGGCGGCGAGATCGTCGAAGAACCCCTGCACGTGCTGACGCGTTTCGCTCGTCCATCCGCCCGGCTCGAATCCCGCGGCCTGGCGTGTGACGACGCGCATCGGATGATCGGAACCGGCGGCACTGGACGGTTGATGCCCTTCGATCGGCACGGGAGGCAGAAACTCGATGGTCATGTCAGTCCGCCGCTTCGGGAGCGCCCACCTAATATAATCTCCACAGCCCGATCAACACCGAGGAGGTTCCCCATGGCGCGACGCGTACTCTGCACGATGACCGCTGCGGTGATGGCCCTGACGGCCGGGACGTTGGCGCAGGCTCCGGCCGGGCGCGGTCGCGGACGCGGTCCCGCGCCGACGCGGCCGCCCGTGTTCTTCAGCGAGTCGTGGAAGGCGCTGCCGACGCCGACCGACGACCACGGCGAGTGGCCCGCGTCGCAGGCGGGCGTCGCGAACCCGAACCTCGTCCTGTCGCTCTACGGCCCCTCGGGCAAGGACATCACGCTCGTGGCCGTCCGCGGCAACCCGGACGTCTACCCGCTCAACCTCTGGACCGGCGTGACGACGTCGCCCATCGGCGCGACGCTGCGCGACAAGGACAACTACGTGGACCTGAGCGAGGCGCTCGCGAAGATCCGCTGGACCATCCGCACGTCCGGCTTCCACCAGGTCCGTCCGCTGATCAAGCTGGCCGACGGCACGTACCTCGTCGGCGATCGCACCACCGGACCGGTCGGCGACTTCGTGCAGAGCGACATCTCGATGCCCGACGTGCGCTGGATGAAGGTGGACGCGGCGCGGATGGTCACGGTCGGCAACCTGATCGATCGCCCCGATCTCACCAAGGTGGACGAAGTCGGCTTCGCCGATCTGATGCCGGGCAGCGGCCACGGCAACGGCGGCTGGGTGAACGTCGCAAAGATCGAGGTGTTCGGACGCCCGGTGAAGCGCTGACACGGCGAAATGCCCTTGACCTTCGTCCCCCCAGTGGGAGGATACTCGCCCCGGATCAGACCCGGACGGAGGACCTCATGAACGTTGGCCGAAGGAGTCGTTGGACAGGGCTCGTGCTTGCGGCGGCGATCGCCATCGGCGCAGCATCGACTGCCGATGCGCAAGGGCGGGGCCGCAGCAACGACCCGAACGCCGGTGCGCCCTACACGCCCGCGCCAGGCGCGAAAGACCTCAGGTCCGTGCTCTTCAACTGGATGTGGTACCAGGGCATGCTGAAGGGCACCGACGAGCGCGACATGGTCGCCACGCTCGAATATCAGGCCAAGAAGGGCGGCACGATTCAGGTGGGCGGCCAGCCGTGCACGCTCACGAAGTATCGCGCGAGCACCAACTACCAGACGCTGAGCGAGCGCGTCAATTACTCGTGCACGCGCGCGAACGGCCAGGCCTATTCGAACATCGAGGTGGTCAGCTGGCAGTACGCGTGGGACGAGGACACGCCCGGCGCAGAGATCGCAGGCACGAAGGGCAAGGTCGCGGCGATGCCGGCGGCCGTGCAGGAACGGCTGATTCGCATCTGGGCCAGCCCGCAGGGCGCGCCCAAGTCCGCGCTCGCCGGGACGATGGATACCTGGACGCTCGGCGCCAACCCCGGCGTCGTCGTGCCCGACGGCGTGATGAAGGTCGGCAACACGTCCGTGTCGTGGGACACGGGCAAGCCGGTCGTGCAGTTCCCGATTCCCGGCGTTCCTGGAGCGATCGGCACGGCGACGCTCGACGCCAACTACATGACCGAGAAAGTCGTCGTCGCGCTTGGCGGAAAGACGACGGAGTTCATCTATAGCGGCTATAAAGACTGGAACAACCCGCTGAACAAGATCCAGGTGTTGTACGCCGGCAGGATAACGGAGCGCCGGAACGGCGCGGTGGTCCGCGATCTGACGACCGACGTCACGGAGACGGGCAATGTGTATGTGGTCGCGCCCGTGCCGCCGAGCGTGCAGAAGGCGATGAACGTCACGACGAAGGCGCCCGCGATCGTGTTCGCAAGGCAGGAACCGCCGACGAACACGTCGGCCCCGACGCCGCGCATCGGCGGCCATCCCGATCTGACGGGCAACTGGGCGGAGTTCAACATCGGCTGGATCGGCAACTACATGGGCAACGGCGGCCGCCGCTGCGCGCCGAATCAGATCAAGCCCTGCAACCGATCCACGAACCAGACCGAAGACTTCGAGCTGTATTCACCGTCGCGATTCGGCCAGTTGGGCCGCCCGCTCTACAAGCCGGAGTACTGGGACAAGGTGCAGCAGCTCGACATGTGGACCAACCGGGAAGATCCGGTGATGACGTGCCAGCCGCTGGGAAGTCCGCGCCAGGGCCCGCCGCGCCGCATCTACCAGACGGAGAACGACGTCACGTTCCTCTACGGGCAGTTCTCCGACGCCGGCGGCGGCATGGCGGAGTTCCGTGTCGTCCCGACCGACGGGCGCCCGCACCCGAAGGACGCCGAGTACGCGTTCAAGTACTTCGGCGACACCGTCGGACACTGGGAGGGCGACACGCTGGTGTTCGACTCGATCGGATTCGTCGACACGACCTGGATCGGCCGCGGCGGCTACTTCCACTCCGACAAAATGCACATCGTCGAGAAATTCCGGCGGGAGGGCGATGCGATCTTCTACGACCTGACGCTCGAGGATCCGCAGGTGCTGGCCGAGCCGCTGGTGTTCCCGACGCGGATCCTGCGGCGCACTCCGAACGCCAACGCGGGTCTGATTCCTGAGCGAGGCGCCTGCGAGACCGACGCCGAACGCGAAGCCGCGGCCACACAGATTCGGCACTGAGCAGACGCGAGATATCGAGGAGGATGAGAATGGCGAAATGGATATCGGGATGCCTCGTCCTGTGCGGGGTCATGATCGCCGGCGCGGCGGTGCAGGCGCATCATTCCCTGGCGGGCGTGTACGCCCTGGGCAAGGAAGCGAAGGTCCACGGGACGTTCAACATGTTCAAGATCGTGAACCCGCACTCGTCGATGAAACTCGACGTCAAGAACGCCGACGGCACCGTCACGCAGTGGTCGTTCGTCGGCGGCAGCGCCACGGCCGTCGCGCGGCTCGGTCTCAAGGACGGCCCGAACGCGCTTCATTTCGGCGACGAAATCACCGTCACGTGCACGCCCGCGGCGGACGGCAAAAGTCCCGTCGGCCTCCTGGTCGCGATCACCTACCCGGACGGACACGAGGTCCGCTTCCGCTCGCCTGATCAATAGACGATCGCACGTCAGCCGCGGCGGCTCAGACGTACACGAGCCGCCGACGGCTGCAGGCAGTTGTCCAGCGGTTCGTGCAAAATGCCAGCATCATGCTAGCGTTTGAGCTTCCGCCGATGCCCACCATTACCGTCCGGAACGTTCCCGCCAAGGTCGTGCAATCGCTGAAGGCTCTGGCGAAGCGCCACAATCGCTCGATGGAACAGGAAGTCCGCGACCTGCTCGAAGGCTACGTCGCCGAGCGCCGGGCCGTGCTCGATCAAATCGAGGCTGGTTGGCGAAAACAGGCACGCCGACCGACGGCTGCCGAGGTCGACGCCTGGATGGCCGTGGAACGGCCGTGAATTCGTTCCGGCGTGCTTTCAACTGACGATGGCCCAGTCCGTCTCGGGCTGGCGCGCAGGCTGGGGATCGAATCCGTCGCAACGGCCACGCTCTGCCAGGGCGCGCTTCTGCGGGCCCTCGCGAGCGGAGTGTCCGTCTACGACACGTTATTCGTCGAACTGGCCTCTCGGTCTGCCTGCCCCTTAGTCACATTCGACAAAGCCGTGCTGCGCGCCTTCCCAGACATTGCGTGCCGCCCGCGCGACTTATAGGGTGGCAGCGTCCTGCCGACCCAACGCCTGCGAATAAGCCGCGGCGTCATAGGGTCAGTGGCGCCGTCGGGCCAGGCCACTGTCCCGCCGTCCAGAAAGAACTTTCGAAAGTACACTTCGTCCTTGAGCGGTTCGAACACCGGGCCCTGCAGCCACGATTCGAAGTCGACGCTGCCTTCCGTGCCGTCGTTGAACGTGAGGCGAATTCGAAAGCCTTCCTCGTACTCGGCGCGAACGACGTGGGGCAGAAACACCATGGTGACCTCGCTCAGGCATGCCCGCGAGTATACCGTCGTCAGGCCGTTCGACCGGCCAGCCGTCCCGAACCGGCCGCTGTGGCGACGCGCGAATCGTCTGACGCACGCGATCGAGCCGCTTGACTTCCATTCGACGACGATGGCATCGTCGTCGTCATGTTCGTAACGCGATCCTGTTCGGAAGGGAGGTGTCGAATGATACGCACCGCTTAGCCAGGAGGACATCCACACCATGCGCTTCAAGATCCGCGGAGGGACGGTGAACCACGGCGACCCGCCGCTCTGCACAACCTGCCGCTTCGCCACCATCGTCAAAGGCCAGCGCCTGCGCGAGGAAAT
Organism: uncultured Bifidobacteriaceae bacterium; assembly: GCA_964579765.1. Classification (GTDB taxonomy): domain Bacteria; phylum Acidobacteriota; class Vicinamibacteria; order Vicinamibacterales; family CAVVIG01; genus DATNBT01. The sequence goes on along the minus strand of CAZOIK010000269.1, from coordinate 6,325 downwards.
CGTCGAGTGCAGCCGCCTGTCCGACCGCGCCCGCATCACCTTCCCGGTTATGTTCTGTACAGGCTACGCCGATGTGCGCCAGGCGTCGATTCGCGAGATGGAGGAGATCGCCTGGATCCTTCGATCCGATCCACGGCGGAATCAGATCGGCTTCGTCGAAGCGCGGAAACTCAAGCCGGCCGAGCGCTACGTCCTGCCGGACGACTGGGACTGACGGAACGCCCGCCGCAGCGCCTTCGGGACGACGCTTCTGAGCGCCTTCTCGCACCGGCTCGTGCACGCGCGAAACACCAGATCGTCGCCCGCGCGCGCGGAGTCGGAATCCGCCCGCGTCATGATCCCCACGACCGTCCGCCTGTCGTCCACGACAAGCGGCACGACGAGCCCTTCACGATGCGCAAGCCGGCCGCGATCGGACAGCTTGAAGCCGACGAATCGCCCGGCGCCCTCCTCGATCGCGATGTCACACCAGGCGCAGCGGTGGATCGCGTCCTCCAGATCCATCGCATCGACGTCGGTCTGCGTCAGCGGCTCTTCAGGCGTCAGATCGAACAGCGAATCGAGCAGTTCCACCTCGAACCACGCATCGAAGAGCTCGCGCGTGAGCGGCGCCGGCCACGACGTCTCGTCGATCATCCACGCGGCGAGCTCCTCTTCGAAGATCTGCTGCCAGAACTCGTCGAGCAGCTGCCCGGCATCGGGTTCGTCCTCGGACTCCGAGACGAGATAGACCGTGCGATGCGCAGCGAGCTCCGGTGGGAGGTCCGGCCCGTCGTCCCCGACGCCGTTGGCCCAGTCGATGTAGGGTTGCCTGTGGCCGACGGCGAGTCCAACACGATAGAGGAACGACACGCGGCGGATGATAGATCGTCGTCGTACAGAGAAAAAGGGCGGCGAACTATCGCTCGCCGCCCCCATCTTCTTACTTCTAGCTTCTAACTTCGCTACTCCCCGCCCGGCCCGAGATCGCCAGTGCGCGGCGCGAGGGCTTCGTCGGGCTCGACGAAATACTCCATGTCGCGCTCCAGCTCGAGCTCGTCGTCGGTCGGCTGGACCGGCGGCGGCGGCGGCGGCGGCTCGTCCGCCGGGATGCGGACCTGCCGGTAGTACTCGAACCCGGTGCCCGCCGGGATGAGCCGGCCCATCGTGACGTTCTCCTTCAGGCCGCGCAGGTGATCGACCTTGCCGGAGATGGACGCCTCGGTCAGCACGCGCGTCGTCTCCTGGAACGACGCCGCGGAGATGAACGAGTCGGTCGAGAGCGACGCCTTCGTGATCCCGAGCAGCAGCGGCCGGCCCTGCGCCGGACGTCCGCTCGCGGCAATCACGCGCTCGTTCTCCTCGAGGAAGCGGAACTTGTCCACCTGCTCGTCCACGAGGAACTCGGTGTCGCCGACGTCCTCGATCTTCACCCACCGCATCATCTGGCGCGCGATCGTCTCGATGTGCTTGTCGTTGATGTTGACGCCCTGCAGCCGGTAGACCTCCTGGATTTCGTTGACCAGGTACGCCTGCAGCGCCTTCTCGCCGAGCACGTTCAGGATGTCGTGCGGGTTGCTCGGACCATCCATCAGCGGCTCGCCCGCGCGGACGCGCTCGCCTTCCTGGACGTTGACGTGCACGCCGCGCGGCAGCGAGTACTCGCGCTGCTCCGCGCCCGGCTCGTCGGGGACGATGATGATCTTCCGCTGCCCCTTCACGATGCCGCCGTGCTTGACGATGCCGTCGATCTCGGAGATGACCGCCGTCTCGCGCGGCTTGCGCGCCTCGAACAGCTCGACCACGCGCGGCAGACCGCCCGTGATGTCCTTGGTCTTGGTCGTCTCGCGCGGGATCTTCGCGAGGATGTCGCCGGCGTTGACGTTCTCGCCGTCCTGCACCATGAGGTGCGCGTGGACCGGCATGTGGTACTTCCGCGGCGTCTCCTTCTTGCCGCGGACCTCGATCGCCGGCTGCTTCTTCTCGTCCGGCGAGTCCACGATGATGAGCCGTGAGAGGCCGGTGACCTCGTCCACTTCCTCGTGCACCGTGATGCCTTCGAGGATGTCCTTGAAGCGCACCTGCCCGGCTTCCTCGGTCAGGATCGAGAACGTGTACGGATCCCACTCGACGAGCACCTGGCCCTCTTCGACGGCCTGGTTCTCTTTCACCTTGAGGCGCGCGCCGTAGACGATTGGATAGCGCTCGCGATCGCGCCCCTTCGCGTCGGCGACGACGAGCGACCCGGTGCGGTTCATCACGACGAGACCGCCGTCCTTGGCCTCGACCACCTGCAGGCCTTCGAATTTGATCGTCCCCTGGTGGCGCGCTTCGAGCGTGCTCTGCTCCGAGACCCGCGACGCCGTGCCGCCGATGTGGAACGTCCGCATCGTCAGCTGCGTGCCGGGTTCGCCGATCGACTGCGCGGCGATGACGCCGACCGCCTGGCCGAGCTCGACGAGCTTGCCGGTGGCGAGGTCGCGGCCGTAGCACTTCGCGCAGACGCCGCGGCGGCTCTGGCACGTGAGCACCGAGCGGATCTTCACCTTCTCGATGCCGGCTTCCTGAATCGCCGACGAGCTCGTCTCGTCCATCACCTCGTTGACGTCGACGATCGTCTCGCCCGTGAACGGGTCGGTGATCTTCTCGAGCGTCGAGCGGCCGATGATCCGGTCGCGCAGCGGCTCGATGATCTCGCCCGACTCGACGATGGCGCGGGCTTCGATGCCGTCGACCGTGCCGCAGTCGATCTCGTGGATGATCACGTCCTGCGCGACGTCCACGAGACGCCGCGTGAGGTAGCCCGAGTCGGCCGTCTTGAGCGCCGTGTCGGCGAGGCCCTTGCGCGCGCCGTGCGTCGAGATGAAGTACTGCATCACTTCGAGGCCTTCACGGAAGTTCGACGTGATCGGCGTCTCGATGATCTCGCCCGACGGCTTCGCCATCAGGCCGCGCATGCCGGCGAGCTGGCGGATCTGCTGTTTGGATCCGCGCGCGCCGGAGTCGGCCATGATGTAGACCGGGTTGAACACCCGGCCTTCCTTGTCGATCTCCTCCATCTCGCCGAACATCGCGTTGGCGATCTCTTCGGTCGCCTCCGACCAGATGGCGATGACCTTGTTGTAGCGCTCGCCGTTGGTGATGGCGCCCTCGAGGTACTGCGACTCGACCTTGATGACCTCGTCGCGCGCGTTGCGGACGAGCTCCGCCTTGCGCTGCGGGATGATGAGGTCGTCGATGCCGATCGACAGCCCCGACCGCGTCGCGTAGGTGAAGCCAAGGTTCTTGAGCGAGTCGAGCATCTCGACGGTCTTCTCGAGGCCGAAGCGCAGATAGCAGCTCTGCACGAGCTGCTGCAGGCCCTTCTTCTTGAGCAGCCCGTTGATGTAGGGCATCTCCACGGGAATCTGCTGGTTCAGAATCACGCGGCCGACGGTCGTGTTGATGATCTTGTTGTTGACCGTCTGCACCTCGGTGCGGAGCACGTCCTGGTCGTCGCGCGCGGCGGTGAGATCCTGCAGGTCGCCCGTGTAGCGCAGCCGGATCGGCGACAGCGTCTCGACCTCGCCCGCCTCGAGCGCCAGCATCACGTCGTCCGGGTTCGCGAACGCGCGGCCCTCGCCCTTCGCGCCCGACTTCGCCTTCGTCAGGTAATAACAGCCGAGCACGACGTCCTGCGACGGAATCGCGATCGGCGCGCCGTGCGCCGGCGAGAGGATGTTGTTGCTCGAGAGCATCAGCACCGACGCCTCGATCTGCGCTTCAGGCGACAGCGGGATGTGGACGGCCATCTGGTCGCCGTCGAAGTCCGCGTTGAACGCCGTGCAGACGAGCGGGTGAATGCGGATGGCCTTGCCCTCGACCAGCACCGGCTCGAACGCCTGGATGCCGAGCCGATGCAGCGTCGGCGCGCGATTGAGCAGCACCGGATGCTCTCGGATCACTTCCTCGAGCACGTCCCACACCTCGGGACGCTGCAGCTCGACCATCTCCTTCGCCTGCTTGATCGTCGCGACGAGGCCCCGCTCTTCGAGCTTGTTGTAGATGAACGGCTTGAAGAGCTCGAGCGCCATCTTCTTCGGCAGGCCGCACTGATGCAGCTTCAGCTCGGGACCGACGACGATGACCGAGCGGCCGGAGTAGTCCACGCGCTTGCCGAGCAGGTTCTGGCGGAAGCGGCCCTGCTTGCCCTTGAGCGTGTCGGACAGCGACTTCAGCGGACGGTTGTTCGCGCCGCGCAGCACGCGGCCGCGCCGTCCGTTGTCGAAGAGCGCGTCCACGGCTTCCTGGAGCATGCGCTTCTCGTTGCGGATGATGACATCCGGCGCCTTGAGCTCCATCAGCTTCTTCAACCGGTTGTTGCGGTTGATGACGCGGCGATAGAGGTCGTTGAGGTCGGACGTCGCGAACCGGCCGCCGTCGAGCGGCACGAGCGGACGCAGCTCCGGCGGGATGACCGGGATGACGTCGAGGATCATCCACTCCGGGCGGTTGCTCGACTTGCGGAACGAATCGACCACCTTGAGGCGCTTGGCGAACTTCAGCTTCTTCTGCGCCGAGGTCTCCGTCTTCATCCGCTCGCGGAGCTCCACGGCGAGCCGCTCGACGTTGACGCGCTTGAGCAGCTCCTTGATCGCCTCGGCGCCCATCTGCGCCTTGAACCGGTGCTGATGCTCTTCACGCGCCTTGCGGTACGCCTCTTCGTTCAGCAGCTGGTTCTGCTTCAGCTCGGTCTCGCCCGGATCGACGACGACGTACGCCTCGAAGTAGAGGACGCGTTCGAGATCGCGCAGCGAGATGTCGAGCAGGTGGCCGATGCGGCTCGGCAGCCCCTTGAAGAACCACACGTGGCTCACGGGCGTCGCGAGCGTGATGTGGCCGAGGCGCTCGCGGCGCACCTTCGCCTGCGTGACCTCGACGCCGCACTTGTCGCAGATGACGCCGCGGTGCTTCATCCGCTTGTACTTGCCGCAGAGGCACTCCCAGTCGGTGATCGGCCCGAAGATCTTCGCGCAGAACAGGCCGTCGCGCTCCGGCTTGAAGGTCCGGTAGTTGATCGTCTCGGGCTTGGTGACTTCGCCGTGCGACCAGGACTGAATCTTCTCGGGCGAGGCCAGAGAAATCCGGATCGCGTCGAAGTCGCTCGTCAGCGCCGAACGTTCATGGAATGAGGGTCGCATCTATTTACACCTCCTCCAGCACGGGTTGAGGAGTCGCTTCCAGGGGTTTCTTCTTCGTCTTGATCAGCTCGACGTCGAGACAGAGCGACTGCAGCTCGCGAATGAGCACGTTGAACGACTCGGGCAGGCCGGCCGTGAACGACGCGTCGCCCTTCACGATGGCCTCGTAGATCTTCGCGCGCCCGGTCACGTCGTCTGACTTCGCCGTGAGCAGCTCCTGGAGGATGTGCGCCGAGCCGTAGGCTTCGAGCGCCCAGACCTCCATTTCGCCGAACCGCTGTCCGCCGAACTGCGCCTTGCCGCCGAGCGGCTGCTGCGTGATGAGCGAGTACGGCCCGATCGACCGCGCGTGAATCTTGTCGTCCACCAGGTGCGACAGCTTCAGCATGTAGATGTAGCCGACGGTGACGTCCTGCTCGAACGTGTCGCCGGTCATGCCGTCGAAGAGCCGCGTCTTGCCGCCCTTCGGCAGGCCCGCGCGGTCGAGCCAGTTCTTGATCTCGTTCTCGGTCGCGCCGTCGAACACCGGCGTCGCGAAGTAGAGACCGAGCGCGTGCGCGGCCCAGCCGAGGTGGGTCTCGAGAATCTGGCCGACGTTCATACGCGACGGCACGCCGAGCGGGTTCAGCACGATCTCCACCGGCGATCCGTCCGGCAGATGCGGCATGTCCTCCTCGGGCAGGATGCGCGCGATGACGCCCTTGTTGCCGTGGCGGCCGGCCATCTTGTCGCCGACCGACAGCTTGCGCTTCATCGCGACGTACACCTTGACCAGTTTGATCACGCCCGGAGGCAGCTCGTCGCCGCGGCGAATCTTTTCCTTCTTCTCTTCGAAAAGATTCTTGATGACCTCGACCTGCCGCTCGGTGCGGTGCTCGAGCTCGCTCAGCTCGTCCTCGAGCCGCGCGTCGTCGGTCTGGATCTTCAGGCGGATCATCGTCTCGTAGGGCATCTCCTGCAGGACCTCCTGCGTCAGAGCGGTGCCCTTCTTGTGCAGGCGCTCGCGGCCGTACTCGTCGTAGAGATCGGCGCGGAGCTCGGTGCCCTTGAGCATCATGATCACGCGCTTCTTCACTTCGTCGTGGAGAATGCGGATCTCGTCCTGCAGGTTCTTCTCCATCATGTCGAGCTCTTCCTGCTCGATGGCCTTCGCACGGTCATCCTTT
>CAZOIK010000268.1:0-4850 GCA_964579765.1 uncultured Bifidobacteriaceae bacterium | reverse complement strand
CGTCTACCGCGGCCCCCCGCGGTTCCGGGCCGCCGGGGGCGGGGTGGGGTGGGGCCCCAGGCACGAGCCCCACGGCGGCGCGACGCTCGAAGGGGGCGACGTGATGCCCATCGGCAACGGCGTCGTCCTCATCGGCCTGAGCGAACGCACGACACGCCAGGCCGTGTTCCAGGTCGCGACGGCGCTGTTCCAGCACGACGCCGCGTCCCGCGTGATCGCGTGCCTCATGCCGAAGAGCCGCGCGACGATGCACCTCGACACCGTGTTCACCTTCTGCGACGTCGATCTGTGCACGACCTTCCGCGAGGCCGCCGATCAGATCCGCTGCTACAGCGCGCGCCCGGACGGCAACGGCCAGGTCGAGGTGACCGCCGAGCGCGGCTCGCTGTTCGACGTCGTCAGCGAGGCGCTCGGCCTGCGCGCGCTCCGGATCGTCGAAACGGGCGGCAACGCCTGGCAGGCGCAGCGCGAACAGTGGGACGACGGCAACAACGTCGTCGCGCTCGCACCGGGCGTCGTCGCCAGCTACGACCGCAACGTCTACACCAACACGCTGCTGCGCAAGGCAGGCGTGGAGGTGATCACGGTCCGCGGCGCCGAACTCGGACGCGGGCGCGGCGGCGGCCACTGCCTGACCTGTCCGATCAGCCGCGATCCGGTGCGCTGAGTTATGTGGGCGGGCCCTTCAGCATGTAGGGCGGGCCTTTCAGGCCCGCCCGCGAGGAACTCCATGAGCTTCAACCTTCGCAATCGATCGCTGCTCACCGTCCAGGACTACACGCCGCGCGAGTTCCGCTACCTGCTCGACCTCGCGCGCGATCTGAAGCGCGCCAAGTACGCCGGCACCGAGCAGAAGCACCTCGACGGCAAGGAAATCTGCCTGATCTTCGAGAAGACCTCGACGCGCACGCGCTGCTCGTTCGAAGTCGCCTGCTACGACCAGGGTGCGCACGTCACCTACCTCGACCCGTCGGGCTCGCAGCTCGGGCACAAGGAATCGTTCAAGGACACGGCGCGCGTGCTCGGGCGGATGTACGACGCGATCGAGTACCGCGGCGCCAGCCAGTACGGCGTCGAAGCGCTGGCCAAGTACGCCGGCGTGCCGGTCTTCAACGGCCTCACCGACGAGTACCACCCGACCCAGATGCTCGCCGACGTCATGACGATGCGCGAACACACGGACAAGCCGGTCGCGGACATCAAGTACGCGTTCATGGGCGACACGCGCAACAACATGGGGCACTCGCTGATGATCGTCGGCTGCCTGCTCGGCATGGACGTGCGGCTGTGCGGACCGAAGACGCTCTGGCCGTCGGACGAGTACACAGAAATCGCGCACAAGCTGAAGTGCCGGTCCGGCGCCCGGCTGACGATCACCGACGACCCGCGCGACGCGGTGGACGGCGTCGATTTCATTCACACCGACGTCTGGGTGTCGATGGGCGAGCCGACCGACGTCTGGCGCGAGCGGATCGATCTGCTCCTCAAGTACCAGGTCAACGAGCGGCTCGTGAAAGCGGCGGGCAATCCGCAGGTGAAGTTCATGCACTGCCTGCCCGCCTACCACGACACGGAGACCGCGCTTGGCCGGCAGATGGCCGAGACCTACGGACTCCGCGACGGCCTCGAGGTGACCGACGACGTGTTCGAGTCCGAATACAACATCGCGTTCGAGCAGGCCGAGAACCGCATGCACACCATCAAGGCGCTGCTCGTCGCCACGCTCGGAGACTGACGCCATGCTCGTCGTCGTCGCGCTCGGAGGAAACGCCCTGCTCCGCAGGGGCGAAGCGATGACCGCCGACCACCAGCGGCACAACGTCCGCGTCGCCGCCCGCGCGCTCGCGCCAATCGCGGCCGAGCATCGCCTGGTGATCGGCCACGGCAACGGACCGCAGGTGGGCCTGCTCGCGCTGCAGGCCGCCGCCTACCAGAACGTCGAGGCTTATCCGCTCGACGTCCTCGGCGCGCAGACCGAAGGCATGATCGGCTACATGATCGAGCAGGAGCTCGGGAACCTGCTCCCCTTCGAGCGGCCGTTCGCCACGCTGCTGACGATGGTCGAGGTCGATCCGCAGGACCCGGCCTTTCGCGCGCCGTCCAAGTTCATCGGGCCCACATATAAGAAGGACGAGGCGGATCGGCTCGCGGCGCAGCGGTCGTGGACGTTCAAGCAGGACGGCGACGCCTGGCGCCGCGTGGTCCCCTCGCCCGAGCCCAAACGCATCTTCGAGCTGCGGCCGATCAAGTGGCTGCTCGAGCGCAACACGATCGTGATCGCCGCCGGCGGCGGCGGCATCCCGACGATGTACCAGCCCGCGGACGGCCGCCTGCTGCAGGGCGTGGAGTGCGTCATCGACAAGGACCTCGCGTCCGAGCTGCTCGCGCGCGATCTCGACGCCGATCTCTTCGTCATGCTCACCGACGCGGACGCCGTCTACTGCGACTGGGGGTCGCCCGGCCAGAAGCCGATTCGCCGCGCGTCGCCCGCGGCGCTCTGCTCGATGCCGTTCGCGGCAGGGTCGATGGGGCCCAAGGTTCAGGCCGCGTGTCGTTTCGCCGCGGCCACAGGACGACGTGCGGCGATTGGCGCGCTCGCCGATCTCGGCCGCATCCTCGCCGGCGACGCGGGGACGACGGTGTCGGCGAGCGAACAGGGCGTCGTCTATGGCCGCTGACGCGCGGCCGCGCGCGGCCCTCGGCCTCGCGGCCTGCACCGCGATCGTCGTCGGCAACATGGTCGGCTCGGGCTTCTATCTCTCGCCCGCGGCCGTCGCGCCCTATGGACTGCTCGCGATCCTCACCTGGATCGGCATGGGCCTCGGCGCGGTGTGCCTCGGCCTCACGTTCGCGCGGCTTGCGACGCTGCACGCGGCGACGGGCGGCCCGTACGCCTACACGCGTCTGGCGTACGGCGACTTCGCCGGCTTCCTCGTCGCGTGGGGCTACTGGATCTCGATCTGGGCATCGCTGCCCGTCATCGCCGTGGCCTTCACCGGATCGCTGCTGAAGTTCACGCCGATGTTGCAGGGGCATCGGACGGCGGTCGTGGCGATCACGCTCGCCGCCATCTGGATCGTCGTGCTCGCGAACCTGCGCGGCGTCGAGACGGCGGGCAGCGTCGCGGAGCTCACCACGTACACGAAGCTCGTGCCGTTTGCGGCCATCGCGATCGTGGGCCTCGCGTTCGTCCATCCGTCGCGACTCGCCGAGTTCAACCCGAGCGGCCAGGGGCTGCTCGCCTCGGTCGCCGCGCTCGCGCCGCTGACGATGTTCGCGTATCTCGGCCTCGAGTCGGCGACGGTGCCGGCCGGCGACGTCCAGGATCCGGCGCGCACGATCCCGCGCTCGACGATGCTCGGCATTCTGATCGCGGCGCTGCTCTACGTGATGGGCACGACGGTGGTGTTCGGGGTCGTGCCGCGCGAGCAGCTGATCCACTCGACGGCGCCCTTCACCGACGCGGCGCGCGCGATGTGGGGCTCGTGGGCGGGCGTCGTCACGTCGCTGGCCGTGATGATCTCGTCGATCGGCGCCCTGAACGGATGGACGCTGCTGATGGGCCAGGTGCCAATGGCGGCGTCGCAGGACGGGCTCTTCCCGGCGCTCTTCGGGCGGCGATCGGCGCGCGGCGTGCCGGCCGTCGGCATCGTCACCTCCGCGACGCTCGCGACGGCGCTCGTGCTGGTCGAACTCTCGGGCGGACCCGGGTTCCGCGCGTTCTACGACGCCATCGTCGGCTTGAGCACGATGGCGGCCGTCGTGCCCTACGTGTTCTGCTCGCTGGCGGGCGGCCTGGTCGCGGCGCGGGTGTTCGGTGGACCGGTGCCGCCGGTGACGGCGACCAACGTCGTCGCGTTCGCGTTCTCGATGTTCACCGTCTACGGCTGCGGACCGAAAGCCGTCCTCTTCGGATGTCTGCTGCTTTTGGCGGGCATTCCCGTCTACGTGTGGCAGCGGCGCGAGCATTCGCGGATCGTCGCCAGCCGCCCGGCCGCGTAGCGATCATCTCGGCGTGACGAACAGCCTCGTCAGCGCCGAGCCCTTCACGTGCCCGCGATAGTCGTAGACGGTGCCCCTGATTTCGTACGCACCCGCCGGCAGCGACCGAAACCGCACGACCTCGACGCGCGGTGCGTACTCGCCCTGGAGCTCGAGCTCGCTGCTCGCGAAGTAATTCTCCGACTCGGCCGTCACGAGCATCCGCTGGTTGTCTTTGTCGCGCGCGACGAGCACCTGAATCAGCAGATCGTCGCGTTCGGACAGAACGGAGCTGACATGCAGCTGCACGTACGGCTCGGCCTGTGTCACGGCCGCCACCGGCGTCAGCGTGAGCATCGCGATTGCTGGAATCAGACGTGAAATCCGCATGGGCGTCCCCCTTTCGTCCGCCACGACTCGATGACGGCCAGCGCTTCGTCGGGCCGATCCGAGACGATCTCGGCGCGGCCCGCGTAGACGTATCCGCTGCCGCCGTCGATGGTGATGACGTCGCGCTCGTGCAGCGCGTGCGGGCCGAGAATGCCGGTGCGCGCCGCGGCGTTTACCTGCAGGTCGCCGCAGCCGACAACGCAGACCTTGCCGAGCTGGCGCGCGATCACGGCGGCGTGCGACGTCCGCGCGCCCGACGCGGTCAGCACGCCCGTGGCCACCGCGATGCCGCCGAGATCGGCGGCGGCGATGTCGGGCCGGACGAGCACGACCGGTCCGTCCGCGGCGAGCTGCTGCGCGCGCTCGACGTCGAACGCCACGACGCCGGTTGCGACGCCGGCGCCGGCCGCGACGCCGCGGCCGAGCACATTGCCCGCGGACGCGCGGACGGTCCGGCGGACGATCGCGGCGAGGTCGTA
>CAZOIK010000267.1:0-61958 GCA_964579765.1 uncultured Bifidobacteriaceae bacterium | reverse complement strand
GTGGTCCGGCCCGGGCGGGGGTCGTGGGGCCCGTACGCCTTTATTTTTGGGGGGGGGCGGCCCACGCCGAGGCTGTTCGACTCCCGCGGATCGCCAGGCGGCGCGGTGTCGTTGACCTCGGCGCCGGCGGCCACGAGCGCGCGTGCGGCGTCGAGACTGCCGGCGCGGGCGGCGATCAGCAGCGCGCTGTAGTCGCCTTTCGAACGCGTCTTCACCTGCGCGCCCGCTTCGAGCAGGAGCCGCACGACGTCCGCCCGGTTGTCTTCCGCGGCCCACATGAGCGCGGTCGTGCCGCGGCGGGTCTCTTTCGCGTCGATGTCCGCGCCGTAGACGAGCAGCTTTCTCACCACCTCGGCATTCCCGGCGCGGGCCGCCGTCATGAGCACCGTCTGGCTGTTGTCCATCGCCGAATTCGGGTCGGCGCCCGCGTCGAGCAGACGCGTGACCATCGCGCTGCTGCCGTTGAGCGCGGCGAGGTGAAGGGGCGTGACGCCGTACCGATTGCGCGCGTTCGCGTTGGCGCCGTGCGCGATCAGGATGTCGGCGATGTCGGGCCGGTCCTGACGCGCGGCCCAGTGCAGCGCCGTCGTCCCGTCCGCATCGGCGGCGTCGACGTTCACATGCTTCTGCTGCACCAAGGTGCGGACCGCGGCGGTGTCGTTGGTCTTGATCGCCTCGATCAGCGGTTGTTCGGGCGGCGCAGCAGCCACCGGAAGGGCGAACAGCGCGAGCGCCAGAGAAACGGCCGAAGCGCGTAAGGACATGGCGGTGATTATCACAAGATCAATAGAATGTTGGAGATACCAAATTTTGAGTATTCACGGCGTGCGCGCTATCGAGTTAGCATCCACTGCAGCATGCACCGCGCGCGTTCGAGCGACCGGTATCCCCGCCGACGGGTGGCTCGACACGGCATTTTGACCGCGGCGCTCCTGGTCGCGCCGGCACTGTGCATGGCCGCTCCCGGGCAGTCGTCCGGCCCGCCCGCGCCCCCCGCGGGCGGCCCGGGCTTCGTCGATCGGTACTGCGTCACCTGCCACAGCAAACGCCTGCACACGGCGGATCTCGTGCTCGAGGGCCTCGACCCGGCGCACGCGGATCACGACGCGCCGACCTGGGAGAAGGTCATTCGCAAGGTCCGCGTCGGCGTGATGCCGCCCTCGGGAGCGCGGCAGCCCGACCGCCCGGCGGCCGACGCGTTCGTGGCCGACCTGCAAACGGTGCTCGACCGGGCGGCGCAGGCGCATCCGAGCATCGGACACGTGCCGGCGGTCCACCGGCTGAATCGGACGGAGTACAGCAACGCGATCCGCGATCTGCTGGGCATCGAGAGCTTCCCGAAGGAACTCGACATCTCGGTGCTGCTGCCGCCCGACGACAGCGGCGGCGGGTTCGACAACATGGCGGACGCGCTGTACGTGTCGCCGACGCTGATCGAGCGGTTCGTGGGCGCCGCCGACAAGATCAGCCGTCTCGCGGTGGGCGATGTGTCGGCGCCGTCGATCGTCGACACGTACCGTGCGTCCGGACAGATGCCGCAGGACATACACGTCGAGGGGTTGCCCTTCGGCACGCGCGGCGGCATGTTGATCGCGCGCACGTTCCCGCTCGACGGCGAGTACACGTTCGCCGTGCAGGTCGCCCAGGGCGGCGCGTTCGAGCCGAACAAGGACGCGCCGCCGTATCGGATCGAGCTGACGATCGACGGCGAACGCGTCAAGGTCTTCACGCAGCAGGCCGGGGGCGGCGGACGGCGCGGGCGCGGTGCGGCGTCGCCGCTTCAGGCGACCGTCGCCATGTCGGCCGGCCCGCACGACGTCGGGATTGCCTTCATCGCCGATGCCGCCGCGCCCGTCGAATCGCTGGTCGTGCCGTATCGTCGAAGTCTCGGCGTCGAGCGCGCCGCGATCGCGGCGCTGACCATCAGCGGGCCGAGCAAGGCTGTCAGCGTCGGCGACACTCCCTCGAGGCGCCGGATCTTCATCTGCCGTCCGCGCGCCGAGGCCGACGAGCTCCCGTGCGCGACGAAGATCATGACGGCGCTCGCCAGGCGCGCGTATCGACGTCCGGTGACGCCCCGCGACGTCGAGCCGCTGCTGACGTTCTACCGGAAGGGACGCGCCGAAGCCGGCTTCGAATTCGGCATCCGGCGCTCGCTCGAACGCCTGCTCGTCAGCCCCGAGTTCCTGTTCCGAGTGGAAGCGCCGCCGCAGGCGGGGATCTCGGGTCCCGTCGCGCTGACCGATCTGGAGCTGGCCTCGCGCCTCTCGTTCTTCCTGTGGAGTAGCATTCCCGACGACGAACTGCTCGACGTCGCCAGCGCGGGCCGGCTGCACACGCCCGCGGTCTTCGCCCAGCAGGTGCATCGCATGCTGGCCGATGGGCGATCGCGCGCGCTCACCGACAACTTCGTCGGCCAGTGGCTGTACCTGCGCGACCTGACGGGCGTGAAGCATCCCGACGATCGGCTGTTCCCGGATTTCGACGAGGGTCTGCAGGCGTCGATGCGGCGCGAGACGGAGCTGTTCTTCGAGAGCCTCGTGCGCGAGCATCGCAGCGTGCTCGACCTGCTGCGGGCCGATTACACGTTCCTCAACGAACGGCTCGCGCAGCACTACGGCATTCCGAACGTGCACGGCACGCAGTTCCGCCGCGTCACGCTGCCGAACGACAGCCCGCGCCGCGGCCTGCTCGGCCAGGGCAGCGTGCTGACGATCACGTCGTACGCGAACCGCACGTCGCCGGTGAATCGGGGCAAGTTCATCCTCGAAACGCTTCTCTCGATGCCCCCGCCGCCGCCGCCGGCGAACGTGCCGTCGCTCAAAGACACCGATGCGAAGGGAACGGTGCTGTCGATGCGCGCGCGCATGGAGCAGCACCGCAAGAGCCCCGCGTGCGCGAGTTGCCACAAGCAGATGGATCCGCTCGGCTTCGCGCTCGAGAATTTCGACGCCGTCGGCCGATGGCGCACGACCGGCGAATCGAACCAGCCGATCGACAACTCGGGCACGCTCGCCAACGGCGCGACGTTCAACGGCGTCACCGGGCTGCGCGCCGTGCTGCTTCGACACCCCTTCGACACGGAATTGGTGTATACGGTGGTCTCGAAGCTCATGGCGTATGCGCTCGGACGGCCGCTCGACGCGGTCGATCAGCCCGTCATCCGCGCGATCATGCGCGACGCGGCGCCGAAAGACTACTCGTTCGACGCGGTGCTGCTCGGCATCGTGAACAGCCCGTCGTTCCGCATGAAACAGGCGCCGCCGGCCGCAACCGTCGCCGAGGCGCGTCGCTGATCGGGAAGAGTGGGGGCAGAGGAGGACCGATGTTTATTTCGAAAATGGCCATCGAGCGCCGGACGTTCCTTCGCGGAGTCGGAGCGACGCTCGCCCTGCCGCTCCTCGACGCGATGGTGCCGGCGCTGACGCCCATCGTCAAGACCGCCGCACGGCCGGTGCCGCGCATCGGGTTCATGTACCACCCGATGGGAACGATCTACGACCAGTGGACGCCCAAAGCCGAGGGCACGAACTTCGAGATGTCGCGGATTCTCGCGCCGCTCGAGCCGCTGCGCGAGCACATGATGGTCGTCACGGGACTGTGCCACAACGAAGGCGGGTCCAAGGGCGACGGCAGCTACCCGCATCCCCGCGCCAGCGCCGTGTGGTTGAGCGGCCTGCACGCCGCGGCCGTGACGCAGGTCGGCGCCGAAGTGCGGCTCGGCCCGACGGCGGATCAAATCGCCGCCGAAAGACTCGGCAGGGACACGGCCGTTGGCTCGCTTGGCATGGAGCTCGAGCCGCCCTCAGTCTTCAACTGCGAAGGCGGCACCTGCATCTTCTCGAACACGCTGTCGTGGAAGAACGCGACGACGCCCGTGCCGATGGAGGCGCAGCCGCGCGCCGTGTTCGAGCGCCTGTTCGGCGAGGGCGGCAGCGCCGACCAGCGCCGGGAAGACGCCAGATGGCGGGCCAGCATCCTCGACTCGGTCGCCGAAGACGCCGCGCGTCTGCAGAGCCAGCTCGGTCCGAGCGACCGGCAGCGTCTCAACGAATATCTGGAATCGGTCCGCGACGTCGAGCGCCGCATCAGCCTCGCCGAAGAGCAGACCGCGACGACGCTCGACCTGCCGGAGCGGCCCGTGGACGTGCCCGCCGAGTGGGAAGATCGCGCCCGGATCATGTTCGATCTGCAGACGCTCGCGTATCAGGGCGACGTCACGCGCGTGTTCAGTTTGATGATGGGGCGCGAGCTCAGCAGCCACGTGTTCAAGAACCTCGGGCAGTCGGAACAGCACCACATCATCACGCACAACCGCCACGACCCGGGCTTGATCGAGCAGAAGGTTCAGATCGACATCTATCACATGATGGTGCTGAAGTACTTCCTCGACAAGCTGAAGTCGACGCCCGACGGCGACGGCACGCTCCTCGACCACTCGATCATCGTGTATGGGTCCGCGATGGGCGACGGCAACCAGCACAACTTCGTCGACATACCCACGCTGCTGTTCGGCAAAGGCGGCGGCGCGTTGAAGACGGGCCGGCACATCCGCCGGCAGGATGTGCCGATGACGAACCTGCTGCTGTCGGTGCTCGACAAGGTCGGCGTCCCGCTGGACAAGCTCGGCGATAGTACGGGCAAGCTGAACATCGAGACGCTGTAGCGGCGCGGGTGCCTCGGCACCTGCGCCATAATACCGGCGGACACCCGCCCGTGCGTCACTGCAGTTTCCGCCAGTGTGGTCCGATCCGACGCTGCGCGCAGCTCGCCGCGCAGTGTGTCTGTGCCCTGCTCGTCGCCGCCGCATTCGCGCACGGCGCCGAGCAGGAAGATCTCCTCAGCGGGTATTCCGTCACGACTTGGAACGAGGGCGACGGCCGTCCGTTCGGCGCGGTCTACGCGATCGTTCAGGATCGCCGCGGGTATCTCTGGATCGGCGCCGATGCCGGCTTGTTCAGATTCGACGGCTCACGTTTCACGACCTCCGACGACATCAACGACACACCGCTGCCGAAGACCGGGGTCACGGCGCTGTGCCTGAGCGCGGACGGCACGCTGTGGGTCGGGTTCGCGGACGATTCGCCCGTGCGGCGTATTCGTGACGGACACGTCGAGGCGCTGCCTCGCGCGGGGGCGCCGGCGTCGGTGAGCGACTTGGCCCAGGATCCGCGCGGGGCGGTTTGGGCGGTCGGGGACGGCGTTCTCTATCAGTTCGACGACGGAGGCTGGCACCGGGTCAGGCTGGTCGGCGGCGGCCGCGACGCGCGCGTGCGCCAGGTCGTCGTGCGCCGCAACGGACACATTCTCGCGGGCACCTGGCTCGGTACGTTCGAACGCGGCGCGCAGGGGACCGGCTTCGATCGCATCGCGTCGAACGTCGCGTGGGGCGTCGCCGAAGACGCCGACGGCAGAATCTGGACGACCGACATCGCCCACGGATTCCGGCGCATCGACCAGCCGGCGTCGACCGCCCATTCGGGCGCCGGGTACCGCGTGATGTTCGATCACGAGCGCCACCTGTGGATCGGCACGTACGGAGCCGGCCTCTGGCAGGTGAGCGTCGACGGCCCGGCCGACCGCCGGACGGTCTACCGCGCCGGCCTTCGCACCGGCCTGTCGAGCGATCTGATTCAGGCGATCTTCGAAGATCACGACGGCAACGTCTGGGTGGGCTCCTCCGGCGGGCTGCATCGGCTGACCCGCCGCCGCGTCACCCCGCTCGAGGATCTGGGGTACGCGATCGCGGCGTCGACGCATGCGGACGGCGGCATGTGGGTCGGCACCACGACGGGCGTCATCCACTTTGCGCGTTATCCACATCGCTGGGGCCCCGCCGAAGTCGCGTCGACGCGTCCGGACGTCAGGAGTCTGTACGACGATCGCCGCGGGACGCTGTGGATCGGCGCGACCGAAGGTCTGTTCCGACTCGCCGGCAGCACGCTGATGCAGGTCGCGTTGCCGCGGCGCAGCCGGCCGCAGATCACGTCGATCGCACCGGCGCCCGGAGGATCGCTGTGGCTCTCCGACGGGGCGTGGGTGTTCCATTGGGACGGCCGGCGTCTCGTTCCCCTGGACGTCGGCGTCTCGTCGTTCGGCCGCATCACGTACATGCAACTCGATCGGTCGGGCCGCCTGTGGATCGCGTCGGAGTCCGGCGGGTTGGGGTTCGTCGACGAAGCCGGCGCGGTGCATCTCCTTGGACGCGACGAGGGATTCCACGTCGATGCACGCGGCGCCGTTCATGCGGTGTTCGAGGATCCCGCCGGCGACGTCTGGGTCGGCGCCGGCAACGGGCTGGGCCGAATCAAGGACGGCCGCTATGCGGCCATCGGTCGCGAGCACGGATTGCAGGGCGGCGCGATCTCGTCCGTCGTGATGGACGGGCAGGATCGGCTCTGGCTCAGCGTCGATCGAGGCTTGATTTGTCTCGATCGCCGCGAGTTCGACAACGCCCTCGCCGCGCCGGGCTACCGGGTGCAGTACCGGATGTACGACGCGCTTGACGGCCTCGCCGGCGGCGCCTTCGGTCACGTCAGCTCCGCGCGCGGCGACGACGGAAGCCTGTGGTTCATTCAAGGCGGGGGATTGACGCGAGTCGACCCCGCCGACATCCGGGAAGACTTCACGTCGCTTGTCGCGCCCGTGTACATCGAATCAGTCCTCACGTCGAGTACGCGCGTGCTGTCGCCGGTCCGGACGCTGTCGCTGCCGCACGGCATCGGCCGCGTGCAGATCAACTACACGGCGGTGATGTTGAGTGCGCCGAACAAGATTCGCTTCCGATACTGGCTGGCCGGCGTCGATTCGACCTGGATCGAGGCCGACACGCAACGTGCGGCCGTGTACACGAATCTCTCGCCGGGCACCTATCGATTCCACGTCGAAGCGAGCGCGGAAGAGGGCGTGTGGAACACGTCGAAGGCGGAGCTCGGCGTGACGATCGAGCCCGCGTTCTACCAGACCGCCTGGTTCTACGCGTTGTGCGTGGCGGCCGCGCTGGGCGTCATCTGGGGCATCTGGCGGTTCCGCATCGGGCTCGTCAAACGTGAGTTCTCCCTCGTGCTCGCCGAACGCGTGCGGCTGAGCCGCGAACTGCACGACACGCTGCTTCAGAGCCTGGTCGGCGTCGTGCTGCAGCTCGAGCCGATCGCGAAGACCGTCGCCGCCGAGCCGATCGTCGCGCGCAATCAGATCAACCGCGTCAGGCGGCAGGTCGAAGCCTACGTCCGCGAAGCGCGCGAGTCGATCAAGAACCTGCGGTCGCCCCTGCTGAAGGCCCGCAGCCTCGCCACGGCGCTCCAGGAATTCGGTCGCGAAGCCGTGGGCCACACGTCGGCCACGTTCGCCGTGGCCGTGACGGGGACCGCCGTGCTGCCGCACGACATCGAGAGCGAGCTCTTCCGGATCGGCCAGGAAGCCATCACCAACGCGGTACGGCATGCGGGCGCCAGTCACATCGATCTCTCGCTGGATCTTACGGGCGAGATCGTGATCATGCGCGTGACGGACGACGGGGCAGGGTTCGTGTACGATCCGCGGGCCGTGCCCGACGATCACTATGGCCTGATCACCATGCGGGAGCGCACCGAAGAGCTTCACGGCGTGCTGCGCATCACGACCGCCGTCGGCCGCGGTACGGTCGTCGAGGTGAGCGTGCCGACAGAGCCGCCGTTTCGCCGGGCGATACCCGCGTGAGCGCAGCCGTGTCCGCGCCTGTCACACCGCGAATCCGTGTGCTGTGCGTCGACGATCATCGAATCGTCCGCGAAGGCATTGCGCTCATCCTCTCGCGCGAGCCCGACTTCGAAGTGGTCGCGCGCGCGGCGAGCGGCGAAGAAGCCGTCGCGATGTTCGCGCGGCACCGCCCGGACATCACGCTGATGGACCTTCGCCTCAAGGCGATGAGCGGCCTCGACGCGATCTGCGAGATTCGCAAGCACGATCCAAACGCCCGGATCATCGTGCTGACGATGTACGTCGGCGACGAGGATATCCACCAGGCGCTGGCAGCCGGAGCGACGACCTATCTGCTGAAAGAAGCGCTGCCCGACGAACTCGTTCGCACGGTCCGCGACGTGTATGCGGGCGAGCACCCTCTGCAGGACGACGTCAGGGCGAAGCTCGACGAGCGGGCGGGCCAGCCGGCGCTGACGCCGCGCGAAGTCGAGGTGCTCGAGTTGATCTCGAGAGGCATGCGGAACAAAGTGATCGCGACCGAGCTCGGGATCACCGAGACGACCGTCGCCGTCCACATCAAGAACATCTTCGCCAAACTCAAGGTGAACGAGCGTACGGCGGCCGTGCACGTGGCGATTCGCCGGGGCATCGTACACATCGAGTAACGCGCGCGCGTTCTACTCAATATTGAGTATTCACACGTCGGAGCGCATCGGGCTAGGATGCGCCACCGTTGCCGTCGGTCCGAGTCCATCGGAAAGGTGTCTCGCGGTGACGTGTGCCGCTGTTCGAGGTGGACGATGGGCGTGCGAACCCAGAGCGATTCTGCAATCTCAGCGTCTCGAAGGCTGGTGCGGGCGCTCGTCGCCGCGTGTGTGGCCATGACGGGCGTGTCGGCGCAGACGCGATGGACGGCGCCGAAGACACCATGGGGCGATCCCGACATTTCCGGCAACCTCACGAACGTCTTCGAGGCGAGCACTCCGTTCGAGCGGCCCGAGCAGTTCGCGGGGCGCCGGCGCGACGACGTCAAGGGCGAGGAACTCGCGCGATTCCGCGCGTCGCTGCAGCAACGCACGCGCGACAACTTCGAGGGCCCGCTCCATGGTCCTGATCACTGGTGGCAGGACGTGTACGACTTGAGGAAGGGCGGCGCCGCGTGGTTCGTGATCGACCCGCCGGATGGAAAGATCCCGGTGCTGACCGATGCGGGGCGCCGCCGCGCCGCCGCCGGGACCGTGCGCGGCAGCTATGCCGAAGACTCGAGCTGGCGCGGTCCTGAAGACTTCACGCTGTACGACCGCTGCATCACACGCGGCGGCCCGGGCTCGCTGATGCCGGCGATCTACGGCAACTCGTACCAGATTTCCCAGGCGCCGGGGATGGTCGCGATCCGGTACGAGATGATTCACGAAACGCGTCTCGTTCCGCTCGACGGGCGGCCGCACGTCGGCGCGGGTATTCGTCTGGACATGGGAGACGCGAGAGGCCACTGGGAGGGCAATACCCTCGTCGTCGAGACGACGAACTTCACGCAGCGGAGCGCCTACAGAAACGCCGACGCGTCGGCGCTGACGCTCGTCGAGCGCTTCACGCGCACGGCGCCGGACAAGATTCTGTGGACGGTAACGGTCGACGATCCGAAGACGTGGGTGTCGCCGTGGACGTTCGGCATGCCGCTCACGATCATGAACAGCGAAGCGATCATGCCGTACGAGTGCCACGAAGGAAATATCGGTCTCAAGGACATGCTCGAGGTTGCGCGCGCGCATGACCACGACGTGCGCTGAGTGGGCGTTCGCCGTCGTCGCGACGTTGTGTCTCGCGGGCGTGGCCGCCGCGCAGGCGCCGGCCTACTCGCCGGCCGACGCGCAGGACGGGGAGCGTCTCTTCATGAACTCGTGCGCGAACTGCCACGGGCCCGACGGTGACGTCGTGCCCGGGGTCGATCTCGAACACGGGCAGTTCAGGCGCGCGTCGTCGGACGGCGAGCTGATCGACATCATCCGCCGCGGCATTCCGGGCACGGCGATGCCGCCGGGGAACTACTCGAATACGGCGGCGACGCAGATTGTCGCCTTCCTTCGCACGCAGGCCGCATCGAGGCAGGCAACCGTCGCGCGCGGCGACGCGCGGCGCGGCCGGGCGTTGTTCGAGGGCAAGGGGCAGTGCCTGACGTGCCACAGCGTGAACGGCGAGGGGCCGCGGCTCGGCATCGACATCAGCGAGGTCGGGCGCATCCGCCGGACGGCCGAACTCGAAAAGGCGCTGCTGGATCCGGCGCCGACCGTGCGTCCGCAGAATCGCGGCGTGCGGCTCGTCACCCGCGACGGGCAGACGGTGACGGGACGGCTGCTCAATCACGACATGCTGACCGTGCAGGTGCTCGATACGCGCGAGCAGCTCCGGACGTTCGCGACGCGCAGTCTGCGCGAGCTGACGATTGTCGAGGCGTCACCAAAGACCTCGTACCGGGGGAAGTTGACGCCCGACGAGATCGCCGATCTCGTCGGCTACCTGGCGACGCTCAAGGGGACGGGAGCGGCACGGTGAGGAGCACGCGCACGGCGGCATCCGTCTTCGCCGCGCTGCTCGCCGGCGCATCCCTGCACGCGCAGGTGTCGTTCGACCGTCTGCTGCACGCGGACCGCGAGCCGCAGAACTGGCTGACGTATTCCGGCAGTTTCCGCAGCGAGCGGTACACCACGCTGTCCCAGATCACGCCGGATAACGTGCGGCGGCTCGGACCCGAGTGGGTGTTCCAGGCACGGTCGCTCGAGAAGTTCGAGGCCAGCCCGCTGGTCGTCGACGGCGTCATGTATACGGTCCAGGCGCCCAACGACATCGTGGCGCTCGATGCGGCGACGGGCCGCGTCTACTGGAGCTACTCGCATCGCCCATCGCCACTCTCGAGATTGTGCTGCGGGCGCGTGAATCGCGGACTCGCCATCCTCGGCGACACGCTGTTCATGGGCACCATCGACGGACATCTGATCGCCGTCGACGACAAAACCGGACGACTCGTGTGGGACGTGAAGCTTTCACGGCCCGAGGCCGGCTACTCGCTGACGCTCGCGCCGCTCGTTGTCAAAGACAAAGTGATCGTCGGGCCGGCGGGCGGCGAGTACGGCATTCGCGGGTTTCTGGCCGCCTTCGACGCGAAGACCGGCAAGGAAGTCTGGCGGTTCTCGACCGTCGCGGGGCCCGGCGAGCCCGGACGCGAGAGCTGGGGCGGCGACTCGTGGAAGACCGGCGGCGGCTCGATTTGGGTGACGGGCTCGTACGATCCCGATGCGAACCTGACGTACTGGGGCATCGGCAACGCGGGGCCGGATCGGAATGGAGAGTCGCGGCCCGGCGACAACCTGTACACGGCGTCGGTCGTCGCGCTCGACCCGGACACGGGGCAGTTGAAGTGGCACTATCAGTTTTCCCCGCACGACGAGTTCGATCAGGATGCGGTGCAGGTGCCGGTGCTGGCGGAGGTTCGCTGGCGCGGACAGCCGCGCAAGGTGATGCTCTGGGCCAATCGAAATGGCTTCTTCTACGTGCTCGATCGCCTGAGCGGCGAGTTCCTGTCGGGCACCCCGTTCGTGCGCGTGACATGGGCCGACGGGTTCGACGAGAAGGGGCGGCCGAAGCGAGTGCCGGGTCAGGAGGCCACGCCGCTCGGCACGCTCGTGTTCCCGGGGAATCAGGGGGCGACCAACTGGTACAGCCCTTCCTATAGCCCCCGTACGGGTCTGTTCTACGTCCCGGCGTGGGTGAACTACGGATCGATCTTCATCAAGCGACCGCAGACGTACATCGAAGGCCAGTATTTCGGCGGCGGCGAGGGCCGCGCGACCGACGCACAGGGACTGCGGACGGCCACGAACAACCTCCGCATGGACGAAGAAGGGTACGGCGCCGTCCTCGCGATCGATCCACTCACGGGACGGCGCAAGTGGGAGTTCAAGATGACCGACTTCACCGAAGCCGGCGTCCTGACGACCGCGACGGATCTCCTGTTCAGCGGCGGACGCGAAGGGTACGTCTACGCGCTCGATGCGCGCAGCGGCGCGCTGTTGTGGACTTTTACCGCCGGCGGGCCGGTGCAATCGAGTCCGGTGTCCTACTCGGTCGACGGACGTCAATTCATCGCGGTGTGTGCAGGCAGCTCGCTGTACGCATTCGCGCTTCGGCCGTAGACGATGGCAGCCGTGTTCCACTGCGATCGCAGGCGCTTCCTTCGGACCTCGGCGTCGGCAGCGGCCGGGCTGCTTGCGGCGCCGGTGTCGGCGCTGGCGGGCGTGCCGCAGCAGCGGACGCGACCGGCCCCGTCCTCCTCGCCGTCGCTCAGCCGGCAGTTCGCCCGCTGGGTGGCCGGCCTCCGCTATGACGATCTGCCGGCCGGCGTCGTCGATCGCGTGAAGGGCCTCACGCTCCAGAACATCTCTTCTGCGCTGCTCGGATCGCGGACCGCGTCGGGGCAGCAGGCGGCGCAGTTCATCCTCGACGAAGAGAGCGGCGTCGCGCGGGGCGCCACGCTGATCGCGTCGGGGCAGCGCGTCACGACCGGCGGCGCGGCCTTCGCCAACTCCGAAATGATGTATGCGGGCGGCAAATGGGACACCTTCCGGATGCTGACGCATCCGGGCACGGTGATCATCCCCGCCGCGCTGGCCGCCGCGGAGACTGAGGGCGCATCCGGGCGCGACTTCATCACGGGCGTTGCCGCGGGCTACGAGGTGATGGAACGCATGGGCGGCGACTGGATTCCGACGGTCATGGCGCGGGGCTTTCATGCGGGTCCCGTGTTCAGCCTGTTTGGCGCCGCGGTCGCGGCGGCGAAGATCATGGGCTTCACCGCCGATCAACTGCACGCGGTGATCTCGCTCTGCACGAACCTGGCGGGCAGCAATCTCGAGAGCCGGGCGCTGCGCGAGGGCGCGGCGGCGCGGAACGCGATGCTCGCGGTCGGCCTTGCGCGCCACGGCACGATCGGCGGCGGCGACGCGGTGCTGGAGGGCCCGGCAGGGTTCTATCGCGCCTACGCGGGCAACAACACCGGCGAGCTGACGTACAGCTTCACCGGCGACACGCACACGTCGCTGCAGAAGCTCACCGACCATCTCGGCGCCGACTGGATGCTGCTCGAGACGCTGTACCGGATCTACTCGATTCCCGGATACAACATCGCCCACATCGACGTGACCGCGAAGCTGTGCGAGGAGCACGACATCCGGTACGAGGACGTCGACTACGTCGAAGCCGTCGTGAACTGGCTCGAGACGCAGTATCCCAGCCCGGCGTTTCCCACGCAGCGCGAAGACACCACCGACGCCCCGCGGCGCGGGAGCACGCGCTATTACAGCGCGTACGCCGTCGTGACGCGCGGCTACCCCATGCTCCCCGGCACGCCGGATCCGCCGGCGGTGCTCGAGCTGATGAAACGCGTTCGCATCATCCCGTCACACCGGATGACGCTCTTCGGACCGCGGATCACCATCGTGCTCAAAGACGGCCGGAGCTTCACGAAGCAGGCGACGGGACGCGAGTTCATCTGGGATTTCGAGGAAGAGGCCCGGCGCATTCGGGCGATTGTGCCCGGGCTGTCGATGGCGCCCGCGCAGTTCGAGCAGTTGATTGGCGCCTGCCGCGCGCTCGAGGGCGAGCAGCGCGCGGACGCGCTCGTGCACTTGACGCTGAACACCAGGAGCTAGTTCGTTTACCTATAGAAGGGATTGGAGAATGCCAAGACTACTGAGGGGAAGTTTGGGTCTCGTGTTCGCCCTCTGGGCGCCGGCGGCGCTGTTCGCGCAAACGACCGGCCAGAGCGCCATCGCGGGCGTGGTGCGCGATTCCAGCGGCGCCGTGCTTCCCGGTGTCACGGTCGAAGCCAGCAGTCCGGCGCTGATTGAAAAGACCCGCACGGGCGTCACGAACGAAACGGGGCAGTATCGCCTCGTCGATCTGCGTCCGGGCACGTACAGCGTGACGTTCACGCTCGCGGGCTTCAACACGGTCGTCCGCCAGGGCATCGTGCTCGAGTCGAACTTCGTCGCGCCGCTGAACGTCGAGATGGCGGTCGGGAACATCGAGCAGAGCATCACCGTCACCGGCGAGACGCCGATCGTCGACGTGCAGTCGAGCCAGCGGCGCGAGGTGGTCAACAACGAGCTGCTCCAGTCGCTGCCGACGGGACGCAACTTCGTGACCATGGCCGGCACGGTGCCCGCCGTGCTGACCGGCCAGTACGACGTCGGCGGCTCGACGACGATGTGGGTCGGTGGCAGCCTGACGGTGCACGGCTCGCTCAACGGCGATTCGCGCACGCTCATCGACGGCATGGTCGCCGACGCGATGTTCTCGGGCGGCCAGTGCTCGTGCGTGTACGACAACGAGGCGCAGACGCAGGAAATCGCGGTGCAGGTGAGCGGCGGCGCGGCGGAGAACCAGCTGTCCGGCGTGCTGGTGAACCGGATTCCGAAGACCGGCGGCAACAAGTACGACGTGGAGTTCCTCAGCAACTTCGCGAACACGAATCTGTCGAGCCAGAACACCAACGCCGATCTCGCGGCGCGCGGCTTCACGCTGCCGGCGAAGCTGTACCGGCAGTACGACATCAACTACACCGTGAGCGGGCCTCTCAAGAAGGATCGCCTCTGGTTCTTCCTCTCCGGGCGCAACTGGGCGTACAACAACTACGTGGGCGGCGCCGTGAATGCCGACGGCACGCAGGCGGTCGACGACAACAACATCAAAGCGTTCATCGGGCGCGTGACGACGCAGGTCACCCCGAAGAACAAGTTCACCGCCATGTTCGACTGGTCCGACAAGGTCCGCGGGCACGCCAACCTGTCCGGCACCATCGCGCCCGAGGCGAGCCTCACGCAGTCGCAGCCGGCGCAGCACATCGCGCAGGGGCGATGGACCTCGACGATCACCAGCCACCTGCTGTTCGAAGCCGGCTACAACCAGACCTTCAACAACGCGAAGTATCAGTACGAGCCGCAGGTGATCATCGGCCTCTGTCATACGGCGTACAACCTGTGCCCGTCCGGCACCGGCTACGGAAGCATCGCGCACCAGGACCTCGTCCTCGGCACCCAGACCGTCGCCGCCGTCACCGGCACCGGCGTCCAGACCGGACCCGAGCTGATGCCGACGATGAGCCACTACGTGGTCTCCTCGCTGTCGTACGTGACCGGTTCGCACGCGCTCAAAGTGGGCGTGCAGGATCGGTTCGGCTGGCAACGCGACACGCGCTCCGGCATCAACGGCGACCTGAACCAGCAGTACCGCAACGGCGTCGCGACGCAGGTGACGGTCTTCAACACGCCGACGACGTTCCAGAACAACGTCGACGCCGATCTCGGCCTGTACGTGCAGGACGTGTGGACGAAGAGCCGCGTGACGCTGAGTCCTGGCGTTCGCTTCGACTACTTCCGCACGTCGATTCCGGCGCAGACAGTGCTCGCCGGGCGCTTCGTGCCCGAGCGCCAGTTCGCGGCCATTCCGGATCTGGTCAGTTGGAAGAACGTGTCGCCGCGCCTCGGCGTGTCGTGGGATCTGTTCGGCACCGGGAAGACGGCGATCAAGGGGACGCTCGGTTCCTACGTGCAGTCGCAGGGCACCGGGTTCGCCGCGACGTACAACCCGGTCTTCATCTCAACCGACGTCCGCACCTGGAACGACCTGAATCACGACGACATCGCGGAAGAGAACGAACTCGGTCCGACGAGCAACCGGAACTTCGGCATCAAGCAGAATCAGACCTTCGATCCGAACATCAACCGGCCGCATCAGTGGGTGTTCGACATCGCGGTGCAGCACGAGATCCGCAACGGCGTCGGCGTGTCGGTCAGCTACAACCGTCGGAACTTCTACGATCTGATCTACACGCAGAACCTGGCGGCGCCGTTCTCGTCGTACACGCTCGCGTCCGTGGCGAACCCGCTGGTCGCCGGAGAGACGATCCCGATCTACAACTTGCTGCCGTCTGCGCTCGGCGGCGTCAACCTGCTCGACTCCAACTCGTCGAACAACCGCCAGCACTACTCTGGAGTCGACGTCACCCTCAACGTCCGGTGGCGCAGCGTGACGTTGAACGGCGGGACGTCCACAGGGCGGACCATCGCCACAATCTGCGACGTCCAGGATCCGAACAGCCAGCGCTTCTGCGACCAGACCACGTACGACGTGCCCTTCAGAACGCTCGCGCGGCTGTCCGGCACGTTCGTGCTGCCGTACGACATCCGCGCCAGCGCGGTGATTCAGAGCATTCCCGGCAACGCGCGGTCGATCACGTACGTGGTGACGCGCGCCCAGGTGCCCGGGCTGACGCAGGCATCGGTCACGACGCCGCTCGTGCCGCCGAACACCGTGTTTCTCGACAGGGTGAATCAGGTCGATCTCAATTTCTCGAAGACCGTTCGCGCCCATGGGATCAACGTTCGACCCGAGCTCGGGATCTTCAACGCGCTCAACGCGAGCCCAGTCACCGCGCAGATCAATTCCTACGGGCCGACGCTCGACCGCGTCACGGCCATCCTGCCGGGCCGCCTCGTCCGCATCGGGGTGACGATCACGTATTGACGCGGGGCGCGGAGTCCTGTCACGTTTGCACACGAAGGGCGGCTGCGGCCGCCTTTCGTGTCTGCATCTCTGGAGTGCACCTATGACAACCACACGCAAGATCGCCGCACTCGTCGGGTTGGCCGCGACGCTGTCGCTCGGGCACGTCGCGACGGCCCAGCGCGGCCAGTCAGCCGCGCCGCCGTCCGGCCCGGTCATCACCGGGCACGCGTACAAGTTCGAGAAGATTGCCGACGGCGTGTTCTACGCGACGTCGGGGGGCACGATGGCGACCGGCAGCAACAACGTCGTCATCGTCGGCGACGATTCACTGCTGGTGGTGGACACGGGAACCTCGCCGGCGGCGGCGCGCGCCATGGTGGAGGACGTGAAGCTCATCAGCCCGAAGCCGGTCCGCTACGTCGTGAACACGCATTTCCACTACGATCACACCAACGGCAACCAGGTGTATGCGGGCACGGCGGAGATCATCGGGCACGAGTACGTCAAGTACGCGATCGAGAAGCTCGACGTGCTCCATCGCGAACCGTACGTGACGTCACAGCTCACGAACGTGCCGAACCGAATCGCCGCGCTCAAGACGCAGATCGGCGAGACGCAGGACCCGGCGAGGAAAGCCACGCTCGAGCGGCAGCTCGCGTCTGCCGAGCAGGGCTGGGAGGCGCTGAAGGAAGTCAGACCGACGCCGCCGACGCGGACCTACGCCAAACGGCTCGATCTGAAGGTCGGCCCGCACGACGTGCGGCTGCTGTTCCTCGGCCGCGGCCACACGAACGGCGACACCGTCGTCTATCTGCCGAAAGAGAAGATCGTCTGCACCGGCGATCTGATGGAATCGGGCATTGCCTACATGGGCGATGCGCAATTCGACGAGTGGGTGAAGACGCTCGACGAGTTGAAGAAGCTCGACTGGCAGACCGACCTGCCCGGCCATGGCACGCCGTTCCATGACAAGGCGCTGATCACCGCCTTTCAAGCGTATCTCACCGACGTCGTCCGGCAGGGAACCGAGTTGAAGAAGCAGGGTGTGTCAGCCGATCAGGCGGCCGAGCGCATGGACCTGACGTCGCATGCGAAGGACTTCCCGTCGATCCGGCGCCCGGGCGCGGATATCCGCGGCGTGCGCCGGCTGTACGCCTGGCTCGACGAGCGAGCGACGCACTGAGGAGATGATCAGACCGTTCGCGATTCTTCTTGCCGCCCTGTCGTGTGCGTGGGGCGCCGTTGCGTCCGCCGCGGCGGCGCCCCCCGCGCCGCCGACCTTTACGGCGGACATCGCCCCGATTGTGTTCTCGCAATGCGCGGACTGTCACCGGCCTGGCGGCTCTGCGCCGTTCGATCTCCTGACATATCGCGAGGTCAAGCGCCACGCGCGGGCAATCGTGGACACCACCAGGCGGCGGTACATGCCGCCGTGGAAGCCTGACCCCGGCGCGGGCGATTTCGAAGGCGTGCGCCGGCTGACGGATGCGCAAATCGATCTCATTCAGCGATGGGTCGACGGCGGCGCCGTCGAAGGCGACCCCTCGGCGCTGCCGCGCCTGCCGACGTGGAGTAGCACCTGGACGCTCGGCGAGCCCGATCTCGTGCTCGCGATGGACGCGCCGTACACGCTGCGCGCCGCGGGCGAGGACATGTATCGCCATTTCGTGCTGCCCGTGCCGATCTCGCGCACGCGCTACGTCAAGGCGTGGGAGTTGCGCGTCAGCAACACGAGGGTCGTGCATCACGCGACGATGGAGATCGATCCGACGGGCACGTCGCGCGCGCTCGACGCGCAGGACCCCGAGCCTGGCTACGAAGGACTGATCGCCCACACGGTGACCAGGCTCGACGGGTTCTTCCTCGATTGGGCCCCCGGCCACACGCCGTACGTCGCGCCGGAGAACATGTCGTTTCCCATCGACAAGGGCAGCGATCTCGTGCTCATGCTGCACCTGCGGCCCAGCGGGAAGCCGGAAACGGTGCAGGTGAGCGTCGGCCTGTACTTCTCCGAGACGCCGCCGACTCGAGTGCCGGCGATGCTGCGGCTCACGCGCCAGGACTTCGTCATCGAGGCAGGCGAGCGCCAGCATGTCGTGACCAGTTCGTACAGGCTGCCGGTCGGCGTCGACGTGTACACCGTGCAGCCCCACGCGCACTACCTGGCGCGCGCCGTCGAAGCCGTGGCGACGCTGCCGAACGGCACGAAGCGCACGCTCATCGCGATCGCCCACTGGGATTTCAACTGGCAGGACGTCTATCGATACCGCACGCCCGTGGCGCTGCCGGCCGGCACGACGGTCACGATGAAGTGGACCTACGACAACTCGGAAGACAACCCCGTCAATCCGACACGGCCGCCGCGGCGGGTGACGTTCGGGCAGCGGACGTCTGACGAGATGTCCGAGTTGTGGTTCCAGGTGTATCCGCGTAACGCCGCGGATCGCGACCGGCTGGTGAGGAGCCTCGCCGCGAGCATCCAGGATCAGAATCTTGCCGGGTACGAGGCGATGATTGCGGCGAATCCTGACGACGTGTCGCTGCGCAACGATGCCGCGGAACTGTACGCGCAGGCCGGGCACGTGGATGGCGCCGCGCGCCACTTCGCCGAAGTCGTGCGGCTCGCTCCCGACTCCGCCGCGGCGGCGTACAACCTCGGCACGGTACGGCTGCGGCAATCGAATCTCGACGAGGCGCGGCACTGGTTCGAGAAGGCCGTCGCGCTCGATCCGACCTACGCCAACGCCTATCGGAGTCTTGGCGTGATCGCGCAGCAGACCGGCCGCCTCGACGAGGCGTTCAGCGAATACCGCAAGGCGATCGCGCTCGCGCCGCGGGACGCGATGAGCCATCACAACCTCGCGGTGTTTCTCCAGTCGACGGGACGGAGCGACCAGGCGCTCGAGGAATATCGCGAGGCCGTTCGCCTGAACCCGGCGCTGCCGGACGCGCACTACGGCCTCGCGCTCGTCCTGAAGCAGCAGGGGCGCCTGACCGACGCGATTGCCGAGTATCGGCGGGCGCTGCGGCTTCGACCCGACTGGCCGGCGGTGCGTCGCGAACTGGACGCGGCGCTGGCCGCCGCTCAGCGCTGATCGGGAAGCGCGAAGACGTACAGCTCGTTGTGGCGGCGAGGCGGCGAGATGCCGGCCTGCGTAATCAGCCCGCCGGTCAACAGGCCTTCGCCGCTCAGCACGGCGATGTACTGCTTGCCGTTGACGGCGTAGGAGATCGTGCTGTTGTCCACCGCGCCTCCGAGGGTCGTTTCCCAGAGCATCTTGCCGCTCGCGGCATCGAACGCGCGGAATTTGCCGTCCAGATCGCCCCAGAACACCAGATCGCCGGCCGTCGTCAGCACCGCGCCGTTGCCCGGCGCCCTGCCTTTGTAGATGTGCTGAATTTGGCCGGTCTCCATGTTGATTTTCGCGAGGCCGCCGAACTCCTCGGGTTTGCCGCCCTCACGCTGAATGCCGGCGCGCTTCGCGGGTACCGCGGGCTTGCCGTCGGCGGCGGGGATTGCCGACGTGTTGTCGAGGCAGTTGTCGACCCAGGGCACGAACAGCGCGTTCTGCCCGGGGTGATAGGCCGTCGGCCAGTAGCTGCGCGTGTTCCAGTAGCAGATGACGTGATGCTGGCCCGGGCCGGTGAAGACCAGATCTTTGTTGATGGTGACGCGTCCGGTCTTGCCGTCGACGTTCGAGATCAGGAAGTTCGGCGCGTCGAAGGGGAAGGGGCTCGCCCAGAGGAACTGGCCCGAACGTCGGTCGAGCGTGAAGATGCCGCCGCCTTCGCCCACCATCACCGCGACATCGCGCTGTTCGCCGCGGCGGATGTCCGGGTTGATCCACTTGACGAACTTCGGATCGGGCCGCACGCGCGTGTGCAGCAGCGTCCGCTCGTGCGTGTAGTCTTCGTCCCAGTCGTCGCCGGGAAGGTGCTGGTAGTACCACGCCAGCTTGCCCGTCGTGGGATTCAGCGCGAGCGTCGAGTTGCTGTACAGATCGGCGGGCGCCGTGAACGGAATGGCTTCGGCGTTGCCGCCGTGCCGCTCCATCCGGGTGTTCGGCGTCGGGTTGGCGACTCCCCAGTAGATCAACTTCAGCACGGGGTCGTAGTTGCCCGGCAGTCCCCAGGTCGACGCGAACCGTTTGTCTTCCGGCGCTCCGGCCCAGCTCGCGCCGCCGGGATCGTCGTCGCCGGCGGCCGTGTAGAACTTCCATGCCTCCGCACCGGTGAGCGCGTCCTGTGCCGAGATGTAGCAGTTCTTCCGCGACCGCGCGCAGGTACGCCCGGTCAGCACCTTGCCTTCGATGACGACGGGACCGGAAGTCATGCCGCCGTCGGTCTTCGTCTCCCAGCGGACTTTGCCGGTTGCCGCATCGAGCGCGACGATGAATCCGTCGGGCGCGGCGTAGTAGATGAGGTCGCGGTAGATGGCGAGCGTCTTCGTGCGCGACGCGAGGGACGTGTCCCGCTTGTACTCCCAGATCGTGTCGCCGGTCGCCGCGTTCAGCGCCATGACGGCGGCGCCGGGCTCGACGAGGTACATCACGCCGTTGTGCACGATCGGAATGCTTTCCTGGGCGCCGTTGGGCAGCGGCTTGGTCCACGCCGTCTTCAGCGTCGGGACGTTCCGGCGATTGATGAATTCGAGGGGGCTGTAGCGCTGCGCGTCGTACGTCCGGCTGTACATCAGCCAGTCCTCGGGCGCCGGACGTTCGAGGTTGTCGGTCGTCACACCGTTGCTGCTCTTGTTCTGCGCGGTGGCCGCGATCGCGGCCGACAATGCAAGGGCGAGTGCGAGGTACTTGGTCATAGGGATGGCGCGAATTATCTAACCGACAACCATCGAGGCCGCATACCCAATTTTGAGTATTCTTCGACGATTACGATCGCCGCAGCCCAGATTGCGAACGTCTGTCTTAGAATCGGTGGCTCCGGACAATGCGGAGGCACGCATGAACAAACGAGTCGTGGTGGGTGCGGTGATCGCCGTCGCCGGCGTGCTGTCCGTCCGTCCGGCCGGGCAGGGACGCGGAGGCGCGGAACGGCCAAAGATCGCGCGGATCGAGCGCGTGCGTGACAACCTGTACTGGATCACCGAGGGGACCGGCGCCGCAGGCGCGAGCAATCTTGCCGTCTTCGTGACGGGCGATGGCGTCGTACTCGTCGACACGAAGAATCCTGGGTGGGGGGCGGAGATCCAGCGACTGATCGGAACTGTGACCGACAAACCGGTCACGACGATCATCAACACGCACACGCACCGCGATCACACCGGCAGCAATCAGGAATTCTCCGCCGGCGTCCGGTTCATCGTGCAGGAGAACACGCGCGCGAACCTGTCGAAGGACGTCTGCGAGCCGATCGCCAACTGCGGCTTCCTGTCTGGCGAAAAGACGCGCTATCTGCCGAAGACGACCTTCACCGATCGCATGCGGCTCGGCGACGGCAAGGATCGCGTCGAGCTCTACAACTTCGGGCCGGCGCACACGAGCGGTGACGCGATTGTCGTGTTTCCCGCCGCGAGGACGGCGCACTTTGCCGATCTCTTCGCGCGCAAGACGCTCCCGAACATCATGACGACGGACGGCGGCACGATTCTCGGACATTTGCATACGCTGGAGCAGGCCGTCGCGACCATCAAAGGCGTCGACACGGTGATCACCGGCCATAGCACCTCGCTGATGTCCTGGGCCGACCTGGAGGAGTTCGTCCGCATGAACCACGATTTCGTGATGGCCGCGCAGGAAGGCCTTCGAGCGCGCAGGAAGGCGGACGATGTGGCGGCTGAGATCACGAAGATGCTCACGGCGAAGTATCCGGGCTACGCGATCGTGCTCTCGAAGGCGCAGGAGAACGTCTCGCTCGTCTACGACGAAATCTACCGCTCGGGCCACTACGTGCGTTGATCGCGTCGAGCCGTCGGCTCTCCTCACGGTAGGCTGCCAAGCAGGGTCGCCACCGAGCACGACAAGGTCCAACTCTTCGTCGCGCAGTGCAGCGTGTCGCCGCACGTGCTGCCGACGCGGACGTTCGCGTCCGCCGATGGCGGTGACAGCACCGCCCGCCACTTCGTCCACAAGCTCCCGATCTTTCTGCCGCTGGATCGGCCGACGCCGCATTTCGTCTACCTGGCGACCGACGGGCAGTCCCGATCCCTTCACGGCGTTTCTGCACGATCACGCGACGCTGCTCCGGTGCGTGCCGACGTGGACGATCGTCGCCGTCAGCGTCGCGCCGGCGGTGGCCCGGCGGTGCTTGACCGGTTCCTCGCGTCCGTGGCGTCGACGCTCCGAGCAGGGCACGCGACCTCCAGTGGTACTTCGAGCGACGCAGCACGTCGACCGAGGCGACCTCGGGCAGGTCTCCGGTCGACCTGCGCCGCTACCGCGAACTGCGGCAGCGCTTCGACTCGCCGGCGCACCAGGCGCTGTACACGGAGTGGTGCCGGACCGGTCGCATCGGCGCGGCGACCCCCGCGTCGCCCACGGGCGACTCGACCAGCACGCTCCTGTTGGAGACGTTGCCGTTCGCCTACGAGCAATTCGGCTCGTTGCCCGGGGTAGCATGAGCCGGGGCCAGCGTCACACTCGTCCCGCAGCCGGGTCAGAAGCGAGGGGGGAGCGACCCCCACCCCCATCGTGGGAGTGGCTTCCCCCTCGCCCGGCTGCACAGCACGAAGGAGACACAGATGACGACAGGAGAGAACCCATGCCGCTGATCAAACCGCGCACGAACCGCGTCAAATCGGTGCGCCACATTTCTCGTCTGCAGGAGCCCGATCGTGATGCGCTCATGCTCTATGCGCGCTTCATCGGCGACACGCCGGATTACGTCCTCAATCAACTGATCGACTCCACGATCGCGAAGGATCGCGAGTTCCTCGCGTGGCGCGCCGAGCATCCGGACGAACCCGCGCTGAAGTCGCCTCGGCGCGACGCCACCTCCACGGCTGCGGTCTCGAGCGAGAGCCGGCGGTAGTGCGCCCATGGCACGCGTCCTGATCGAGTACCGGTTCGTCATCAGCCTCGCGCTGGCCGAGGTCATTGGCGTCGCCGGGCTGCAGGCGTGGCCGTTCCCCACCGAGCAGCCGCTCCTCGGGTTGATCCACGCGAGCCAGCCGACGGTGTACGCCGGGTTCGTGTACGCCTACGCGACCCTGTGGTTCAGCACGCCGTTCTTGCTACTCACGATGGTGAGCGCGTTCGTGTACATCTTCGTGGCCCGCACGGATCGTCGCGTGCCCAAGGCGGCGCTCCCGCCGTATCCGCGGCCCCAGGATCGAGACGCGCTCTTTGTGATCCTCGGCGAACAGCACCGTCAGATCTCGCCGCTGCCCGCGGCGGAGCCGCGGTGGCTGGCGATCCCTGAGCGCGGGCTCTACACGGGCACGATCATCGTGGGCGCCATCGGCACGGGCAAGACCTCGGCGTGCATGTATCCCTATGTCGAGCAGCTGGTGGGCTATCGCGCGAGCGAGCCTGCGCGGAAGATCGGTGGCCTGGTGCTCGAAGTGAAAGGCGACTTCTGCGCGCACGTCCGGCAGCTGCTCGAGCGGTACGGCCGCGGCGACGACTACATCGAGGTTAGCCTTACCTCCCCGTACCGGTACAACCCGCTGCACAATGACCTCGATGCCTACGCCCTGGCGTACGGCATTGCCATGTTGATGACGAATCTCTTTGGCCGCGGCAAGGAACCGTTCTGGCAGCAGGCGAGCACGAATCTTGTCACGTTCGTGATCCTGCTGCACCAGGTGCTCGACGACTACGTCACCTTGTTCCAAGTGTACGAGCACGTCATCAACCCGGACAAGCTGCGCGCGAAGATCGCGGACGGGGAGCGGCGCTTCACCGCGCACAACCGGCGCATTGTCGTGGACAAACGGGAGCACCTGCTCAGCGATGTACTGAAGGCCTGGGACTGGCACGTCACGAACGATACGCTGCACACGTGGACGCACTGGGATCGGGACGTCGAGGAGTCCCTCAGAGAGGCCACCATTCCGTACCATGTGGAGGGCGGGCACCTTGATGCCCGCGACCGCGAGAAGACCGCCCAGTTCGAGGCCGTGAAGCGCTGGTTCGAGGACGACTGGATGCGCATGGAGCCGAAGCTCCGCACGTCCATCGTCGAGGGCATCAGCGTGTTTCTCTCGCTGTTCGACGACAACCCACGCGTGAAGCACACGTTCTGCCCCCCGAAAGACACGTACGACGCCACGGCGAATCACGACGGCCGGCACGGCGTGTCGCTGCCGCCGATCGCCGACCTGATCGAACAGGGCAAGGTCATCGCGCTCAATTTTCCGATCGCCATGAATCCCGGCCTGGCCCGCGCGCTGGGTACGATGCTGAAGCAGGACTTTCAGCGCGCGGTGCTCAATCGGATCCAAAAGCTCGATCAGAGCGAGGCCAGCCGGCGCCCGGTCTTCTTTGTCTGCGACGAGTATCAGGCGTTCGCGACGACGGGCGAGAACGAGCCCTCTGGGGATGAGAAGTTCTTCTCGCTGGCGCGGCAGGCGCGATGCATTCCGATCGTCGCGACCCAGAGCCTCAGCTCGTTGCGGTCAACGCTGCCAGGCGAGGCGTGGCGGACGCTCCTCCAAGGACTCCGGACGAAGATCTTCCTGGCCCTCTCCGACGACTTCAGCGCGCACATCGCCGCGGAGCTGTGCGGGAAGGCGGAGCGTCTCAAACCGAGCTATGCCCTGACCGAGGCGGGGCAGGATGCGCGCGTGAGCATGCTGACCGGCCGCCCGGCGGCGCACCGGACCACCGTCAGTGCTGCCAAGACGTACAGCCTGTCGCTCGACTACGTGTTCCAGCCGAAGGCGTTCACCGAACTGCAGAACGCGCAGGCGATTGTCCTGCCGTACGATGGCTTCAATCCGCTGCCGCCGACGCGGTGCTATCTCAAACCGTACTACCTCGGGCCGCAGGTGTCGTACTTCGACCAGGTCGCGGCCGGAGCGTTGTGATGTCGTTCGACTTGGACGAAATAGTTGCTGATATCGGCGCGCCGAAGATTTACGAGATGGCGACGATAGGCTGGCACGAGAAGACACAGAATCACCATATCTACTGCCTGTCTAAACGCTGGGACAATCTGTCAATGTGGGAGTGGTACGCCGCACGGCAGACGGGCTATTGCCTCGAATTCGCCAGGACAGGATTGTTCGTAGACGTTCGTGACGTCGTTTACGAACGACCACCGGCCTATGATCTCACCGACCTCTCGAACGCGACATCTTCGTCGTGGTTTTTCTACAAATATCCAGAGTGGAGCAACGAGGAAGAACTCCGCTTGGTCCTTGCGCGGCGGCAGGGCGGTCCTGCCTTTGACGTAGGCCCAGACTTGTTGACGCGCGTGATCCTGGGCGAGGACATGACGAAAGAGAACGCACAACGCGTCAGAGAGATGGCGAGCAGAAGGGAGCGACCAATACCAGTTGTAACCGCCGAGTGGGACCCGATCCGCTCAGCGTTCACCCTCACGTGACACGCGACAATCTCAACCCCCGCCGCCGCTGGAGCGCCACTCGGCGAGCCGCTCCTGCGACTTCTTCACGGCCGCGGCGCTGAACACGTCTTTGTGCCTCAGCACGACCGCCTCGAAGGCCATGTCGAGCATTCCCTCGGCCTCCAGACCACGGTAACCCGCCGTCTCCTTCGGTCGCGTTACGGCGTGCTCAACAGCGGGAATGATCCCGCGCTCATCCACCATTCGCCATGTGTATGACGCCCGTTGCCGCTTGCCGTGCTTCTTGAACAGCGTCCACTCGTATGCGTAGATGGCCTCAAGGCATTCGCGTTCGACATCGCTCTTCGCACCGTCTCGTGTCGCACGGAGTTTGACTGCCAGTCGCCGAGCCTCTTGCGCCTTCTCTGGCGCTCGAGCCTCCACGTTCAGCGCGTACTGCTCGTACTTTTCGGGGGCGTCGAAGGTCGGAATCTCAACGGGCATCAGCAACTCCGTTTCTGTGGAAGCAAGCGCTTGCCCGCGTCAGGTCTTGGGGGTTGCCGCTTCGACATCGAGGAGCCACTGGAAATCCGCCTTCATATCCTCGACCGAATAGCTTTGCCCGCCCGCCCCCGGTGCGTGGTCGTGGGCTTCGAGGGCGTTTGAGCAGCGCCGCCAACCCTCGTGAACCTTTTCGCCGAGCTCTGGGGTATAAGCCACCTTCGACAGCGCGCCAGCGGTGACGTTCCGCTCGAGGCGCTGGACGACGGTAGCGAAGAGACGCTCCTCGATGAAGCGTTCCCAGGTGCTGCGCAGCCGTTCGTAGAAATCCTTACTGTTGAGCCGGAACGCGACCATTTCGCCTGCCTTCGCGGCGCGCTCGATCTCGGCCAGCAGCGGCCGGCGCGCTTTTATACGCTTTGCGCCGGCGCGAGCGCCGAACGGCTCTTCGTCCTCAACGAACCCGGCATCGTAGTCGGTCGCAGTCAGCGTACGGAATGCGCATTCAACGACTTGGATTTTCTTGGCCTGCTCGCGCAGGTCCGCCAGGAAGGCCAGGTCGTGAGTGAAGACGATCACTTGGCGAGTCTTCGCCGCCGCGACCAGCCTGCGAGCGAGGTGCTCGCGAACGTTATGGTCCAGGGAAGAAACCGGGTCATCGAAAATGAGTCCCGACGGATCATCACCGACGCTCAGCTCCGCCAAGAAGCAGGCGAGTGCAATCGCTGTGCGCTCGCCCTCACTGAATACCTTTTCCGCCGGAATGTGTGAGAGTTCGGCGCTGACCAGAGGAGTCACCTGCACGGTGCCCTTGTTAGTTGCCTGTGCGAGGATGGGCCGACGGCGCCTGAACCGCAGATCACGGAGTTCGTCGTTGACGAGTTCCGCGTAGCGCGTGGTCATGTGCTTCTTGTGCAGGTCCGACGCCTTCACGGAGGCGGCCCGCGTGTTTATGGCACGCTCCGCCTGGGCAAGCCGCTGACGCTCCCGTGTCATCGCGATGAAGGTGCGCACGGAAGCGATCGACTCAGCCACCGACCGCCGGGTCGTCAGTTCGAGCACTATCCGCTCAAGCGCCTGCAGTTGACCCTGCGCATCAGCGTCGGTCGCTGGCAACGCCGCGAGGTCGGTCTTCACGGCGTCGGTCGCGTGCCGGAGCGATTCGAGCGCGGCGTCGTCTAGGGCGGGAAGGCTCACGGGCGGCGTTCGCGTATTGAGGAGAGTCCGAGCCGCGTCCCGGCGTCCACGAATGGCGGCCAGCGACTCGTTTACGGTCGACAGGACACCAGGGGCTGTGTTTAGGACAGCTTCATCCTCCGGCGTCAGGGCATCGGGGATGCCGTTGACACGTGAGATCGCCGCCGTTACTGTCGCCGCCGCGCTCATCTGCGCCTTAACGGCCGTTCCTTCGAGGTGCCCTTGAAAGCGTTGCATGCGCTTCTGCGCTGCGTCGTCGAGCGGTTGCCAGCACAAAACGCAGCGGCCATCTAGCGACAGCGGCGCCATTACCTGCGTGTGCGCGGGCAGGGCGCTAACGAACTGGGCGGCGGCAGCGAGGAGCTGAAGCCATGGCGCTCCTTGCACGAACTCACCTCGCACCGCTTTATCTTCGACCGTCTGGACCGCCCGCAGAACTGCATCGGCTTCGTCGAGAGCCTTCACGGCTGTAAGGTCCGCGGCGATGGCGGTGTCGTTGACCGCGTCGCGCCACATGGTTAAGCGCGAATGAATTGACTCCAATGCCCTGAGCCGAGCCCTCATCTGTGCACGCCGCGCGGATGGCGCCTGCGCCTTCCCCTCGGCGATAGCACGCTCGGACTCACGCAGCTTTTGCGCGTCGTCCTCGGTCCAGGTCTCGAAGGCCGCAACGGTTGCGTCGGCTGTGGCAGACGAGAGGCCCTTGAC
Source organism: uncultured Bifidobacteriaceae bacterium (assembly GCA_964579765.1). GTDB lineage: Bacteria > Acidobacteriota > Vicinamibacteria > Vicinamibacterales > CAVVIG01 > DATNBT01. The sequence continues at coordinate 33,845 of CAZOIK010000267.1, read as the reverse complement.
GAACCGGCCGGCCTCAGTGTCATTCTCGAAACGCTGGAGTGCTGTCTTGTTCGGAGCGGACGCTGCCATCAGGCGCACGATGTGGTTCTTGACGCGGTCAAGTTCCTCGGTGAACCGCCGAGGGACGTCGATTCCGGACGGACCAACCGCGAGGGCGCCTCCGCGGAGGTACGTGCCCGCACAGGCCGTGTCGAGTACAGCAAAGCGCCCGACGTTCTCGAGCGGCTTGCCGTCCAGCCATTCGGCGAGAACCGCGGCGCCATCAGCACCTTTAGTACTGAATGTCGCCGCGCACGGGTCAAGCGAAGGCTGCTCGGAGCCGAGATTGCCCAGGATGTCGTCAACCACTCGAGCGCGATACACCTTCTTCAGCACCCGGGCGTATCCCGATTTACCGGAACCGTTGTCGCCGTAGACGATCGTCAGCTGCGGTCCAAATGTCAGGTGCTGATCAGAGCGCAGCGCGTTGACGCTCCGGACCTTGCTTATGCCGAGGAGTACTCGTGCGTCAAGAACTGAAGCCGTAGCGGGGAGATCCGCAAGGGAAAGAGGCGCGTACGCAGACGGCTGCTGCTCGCTTTCCGACACGGCAGCCGCCGCGAGTTCTTCGATTTGGGCAACGGTTAGGTCACGTTCGGGGAGGACGCGACGCAGAAGCTCTTGCTGCCACAGAGGAAGCGTGGCTCCCCACTCCAGAATGTCCCGATAGACTTCTCCTGCACTGGCTGTCGCCATAGGTCCTTCGAAGACTCAGGGTTCACGGTGGCGGTAGATGCCCGCCAGTCTACCGCTCGCCACTGGAGATCGTCTCGCCTTCCTCGCACGACTCGGGCTGCTCGCCAACAGGACCTAAGGGTGCCGGCGCCCCAGCGTATTGCGGGCCACGACCCAGACGCCGCCAAGGGCCTTCCACGTTGGCCCGATCTCCTAGATCGGCCCATAGTGGTGGGCGCAGCTGGTGGGCGCACTTCGAGTTTACCCGCATAAACATTGAGCCGATCATCCTCAAAAATAAGATCGAGGAACTGATGAAGGTCCGCGGCGTCCGCCGATCTCGCGGTCCGTTTCGCCGGCGCCCACCGCGGCGATGTCCCGACCCTCTGACTGTGCCTCACGACCCTCTGAATGACACTCAGGTGCGCCGATCCGACCCTTTGACCGGCTGTTCTGTGGTAACACAGTGGTAACACAATCGCGGTGTAGGGTGGATGGTCGTGAACGCGCGTGAAACAGCCAGAGCGCGAAAACTATCAACATTCACACGGGTTTTCGAATGGGCTGGCGCGAGGTGACATGCGCTGAAAAACGCGCAAAAACGGACTGGGGGACTGGTCCCACCGAGAATCGCGGTGCGTACGATTCCTAAACGTATCGGCGTTTTCGAGTAGTAACCTGCACAGTCCATTTCCAATCTGACCCGATACTAACGTTGAGCTCACACGCGACGAAGGGCCGAAGCTGTCACAACTCGAGTGATCGATAATCGCGCGGCAACCACGAGCTGAGTGTCGGAAGTGCGTGTAACCCCGCCACATTCTGCGCTTCGAGCAGCGACATTTCACTCGATGCCCAAATGATCGTTCGATAGTCAGGTGTAGGAATTGTCGTTCTCCAACCACGCTACAGTCACTGACGGCTCCGACCCAATTCTTCGCGGGCAAACCACCCCCAAAACGCGCGCCTTCTCCAACTATCGACGCTCGTCCAACACGTGCCGCACTTTCCTGACGAGCGCAAGGGGCGAGTACGGCTTCTGAAGGAAGGCAACCTTCTCGGACAGGAGGCCGTGCCGCACTACGGCGTCGTCCGTGTACCCGCTTGTGAACAGCACTCGCACCTGGGGGAAACGGGACTGCACGCCTTCCGCTAAGTCCGGCCCGCCCATGCCGGGCATCACGACGTCGGTCACCACCAGGTCGATCCCGCCCCGGTGCTTCTCGACGGCCTCGACGGCTTCCACGCCGTTGCCCGCCGTCAACACCTTGTAGCCGTAGCTTTGCAGCACGAGCGCCGCCAGTCCACGCACGCCGTTCTCGTCCTCGACCAGCAGGACCGTCTCGGTGCCCCGCGGATCCCTGCCGCCGTCAAGTCCTCTGGTTGGGGAAACCTGTTCTTCCACGGCTGGGAAGTAGATTTTGAACGTGGTGCCAACTTCAGGCTCGCTGTCGACTTCGACGTGCCCTCCGCTTTGCCTGACGATGCCGAGGACGACCGCGAGCCCCAGCCCGGTCCCCTTGCCGACCCCCTTCGTCGTGAAGAACGGCTCAAAAATCTTGGCCTTCACGTCCGCGGTCATGCCGCTACCGGTGTCGGTGATCGACAGCAGGACGTAGCGGCCCGGCTTGAGTTCGGGGCGAAGGCGTGAGTATTCGTGATCCAGTTCGACGTTACGGGTTTCCACCGTAAGCGTCCCGCCCCTGGGCATGGCGTCACGGGCGTTGACGGCCAGATTCATCAACACCTGTCCCAACTGGCCAGGGTCGACCTTCACTCGACTGATGTTCGGATCGAGCACGCCAGTGAGCAACACGTCCTCGCCGATCAGCCGCCGCAGAAACTTCTCGGTTTCACGGACGGTCTCGTTCAGGTCAAGAACCTTCGGCTCCAGGACCGTCTTCCGGCTGAAGGCGAGCAATTGGCGGGTGAGCGAGGCGGCTCGATGACCGGCTTCGCTGATTTCCTTGACAGACTCCCGCATCGGGTCGCTCGCCCCCAGCGTGGCGAGCAGCATCTCACTGTAGCCGGAAATGATCGTGAGCAGGTTGTTGAAGTCATGGGCCACGCCACCCGCCAGTTGGCCGATCGCCTCCATCTTCTGCGCCTGCTGAAACTGCGCCTGCAATGTCTTTTGGTCTGTGACATCCCTCCCGAGGCAAAGCAACCCGCCAAATCGCCCGTCATCCGCCAAGAGTGGCGTGTTGAACCACTCGCAGGTGATCGTTCGACCGTCTTTCGTCAGGTTCTCATTGACGGAGTGGGCCGCCATGTCCCCCGCCCGAATGCGCTCGAGGATCCTCGCCGCATCCTGATGGAACGACGGCGGAATCAGCTCGTTGGGCTGCTTACCGCGGGCCTCCTCTCTGGTGTATCCAAAGGTCCGTTGCGCCGCCGGATTCCAGTCAGTGATCCGAAAGTCGGCGTCGAAGAGGAGATAGACAAGGGGCATCCGTTCAATCTGCAAACGGAGTTGTCCCAGGAGATGGTTGCGCTCCGCAGCCAACGTGCGCGCACTCTCTTCCGCGTGCTTTCGCTCACTGATGTCCAGGAACGTCACCACCGAACCGATGAGGTTGTCCCCCTGCTTGATCGGGTACGAGAAATATTCGGCGGGGAAGCTGGTCCCGTCCGATCGCCAAAAGAGTTCGTCGTCCACATGCGTCCCTTCTCCCCGCCGGAACGCTTGATAGATGCGGCATCCCTCTTCGGGGTTCGGCGTGCCGTCCGGCTTCGTATGATGCATGAGGTTGTGCATGTGCTTGCCGAGCAGGTCGTCAGCGCTCTCGTACCCGAGCAACTGGGCGCAGGCCCGGTTGGAAAGCGTGCAGTTGCCGTGCATGTCGATTCCATAAATCGCCTCGGCCGTCGAGTCCAGCAGAAGTCGGATTTGCTCCTCTCGCTTCCGCAGGGACTCCTCGGCCAGTTTCCGCTGCGTCACATCCTGCACTTGCACGACGTAGTAGATCGGCTCGTCGGACGTTCCCCGCACCAGGGAAATGTTCGTCAAGCCCCAAACGACATGGCCTTCACTGTGGAGAAACCGCTTTTCCATCTGGAAGAACTGGCCCTCTCCGGTAAGCAGCCGCTCCCTGTAGGCGTAGCTCTCGGCCAGGTCATCGGGGTACGTGATGTCGGCGACGGACAACCGCAGCATTTCCTCCTTGGAATGGCCGAACATAAGCGAAAAGGCCTCGTTCACGCGGAGGAACCGATTGTCCAGCCCCGCGAGGGCCATTGATACCTTGGTGTTCTCGAAGGCTCCGCGGAACACTTCCTCGCTCTGCCGAAGCGCCTCGTCGCTCTTGGCGCGCTCGACGGCGTAGCGGATCGCCCGGTTCAGTTGCTCGGTGGCTGCCGGCCCTTTCACCAGATAGTCGTTCGCTCCTTCCTGAAGCGCCCGCAGCGACAACTCCTCGTCGTCCTTCTCGGTGAGCACGACGACAGCAACTTTCGGATTCTTGTGCCGCAGTGTTTGCAGAGTGCGTAGTCCCTGGCTGTCCGGCAAACCCAGGGCGAGAAGCACCACGTCAAAATGCGCCTTCGAGAGCAGCTCCAGCGCCTCGCCAAGTCTCTTGCTACGCCGCAACCGGAACCGGCCCTGCTGCGCCAGGGCCGCCTCGGTGAGCAGGACTGCGGTCAAGCCGTCATCGACGAGCAGAACGTCCAGCGGATCGTCAGGAGCCATCTCACGCACCCGCTGGCGACGAGCGCTTGCCTCTCGATCGCCAGTCGGGCCGCCGCCGGCAGCCGATTCGCCGAACACGGGTTCGCGCATAAGACTGCGAGCAGGTGGGAACGACACGGTCATGGGCCCGTGCAGGGCAACCGCGGTGCCATCGCCGAAAGGCCGATTTTGGGCCTTGAGCGCATGGCGCGGCCTGGATGCGCCGCGAATAATTCCCGCGCCTTGGGGAAAACAACCCGGAGGAGTCCGCTTCCTTTCATGAAATGTCTTCCTGCCGGCGGCAACCGACGTGGCACACATCCTGCTGTGTCGGGCGGAAGCCCCGTACGAAAGGAAGCACTTGTGGCCAGCGTTCGCGAGTGCCTCGATTGTGGAACGCTGATCGAGAGACTCACATGATGTCACTGTCGCGGACCCTGTCGATGGTCGTCGCGTCGACTCGACATTCGCAGGCATTCGAGCGGCACCCGCTCAGAGTGCTCGTTGTCGACGACGAGGAGCCTGTGCGTAAGTTTGTGCAACAAGTGCTGAATGGGGCAGGTGTCACCACATGGAGCGCGGCTGGCGCCGAGGAGGCGCTTCGACTGGTCCACGAAATCGACGGAATCGATTTGCTGCTGACGGACCTGCAGATGCCGCACATGAACGGCGACGAACTTGCGCGGCTGCTTCGGCGGGACGATCCAGCCTTGAAGGTGCTGTACCTGACTGGCTTCAGCGATCGTTTGTTTGCAGACCGCGCCATGCTGTGGGAGGACGAAGCCTTCCTCGACAAGCCCTGCACGATCAACGGACTGCTTGAAGCGGTGTCGCTGGCGACCACCGGACGCATCAGCCGCAATCACGACACCGCATGTGTAGAAGGACGCGCGTAATGCCTCGCGCCCTCGTCATCGACGATTCGGTTGATCAGGTTCAGCTGCTTCAGCGGTTTCTGAATCCGGATGGCTACGATCTGATTGTCGACCATATCCTTGAGTCCGCTGCCGCGAACCACGAGCGTGACATGTGGTGAGTACTTCGAGAAGTGCAGCGTGGCCTGCGCCGCGGAATTGCCGCCGCCGGCGATGACGACGGGAGGCCGATGCACAGCTGCGCTTCGCTCGCACCTGCGCCGTAGTAGACGCCCGCGCCCCGGAGGTTCTCCTCGTTCGGCACGCTCAGCCGGTGGTAGTCGATGCCGGTCGCGCAAATCGCCGCCCGTGCGACGACCTTCGTGCCGTCGGCGAGATAGCCGACACGCTTGCCCGCCGTGAACTCGCCTCGAACTCCTTCGCGCGCGATCAGAGTCTCTGCGCCAAACGCGCACGCCTGTTCCCGCGCCCGCTCCGCCAGCTCCGCGCCGCTGATGCCTTGGGGAAACCCCAGGTAGTTCTCTATCTTTGGACTGCTGCCGGCCTGTCCACCGATCGCCCATCGTTCGACGACGACGGTCTTCAATCCCTCGGAGGCAGCGTAGACGGCGACGCTCAGCCCGGCCGGTCCCGCGCCGTAAATCGCGACGTCGTATTCCGACCGGGATACGTCGTGAAACCATCCCAGCTTGTCGCTGATGCGCTGAACGTCGGCCCGCTCGAGCCGGGTTCCGTCCGCAAACACGCACACGGGCATCGGCGCGTCGGGGTTGTTCACTTCGATCCATTCGAAGGGCGCGTCGTTGCGGTAGAGGAAGTCGCGTATCGCGTAGCACGGCGGCGAGGCGGTCCTGCCGAGCACCTTGACGACGTTCGGCGGCGTGGGCGGAGACTCGTCGGCCATAACGCTCGCGTGGCGCAATCAGTGAGCCGCTGCGCAGGTGCGCTTTTATGCACAGGCCCGCAGCATGGCTGCGTGTGCCGACATCGAAAACCTCTCGACGGTTAAGCCGCCGCGCGTCCACGTCTGCGAAGCGTGTATGAGGACCGGCGATCCGTGGGTTCATCTGCGGACTTGCCAGGCATGCGGCGTGACGCTGTGCTGTGACTCCTCGCCCAATAAACGCGCGAGCAAGCACGCCCGCTCGAGCCATCATCCGGTGATCGCGTCGGCGGAGCCGGGTGAGCGCTGCTGTACTGCTACAACGACGAGGTCTTTGCCGAGTACTGAACTACAGCGTCGGCGTCCGCACTCGCTGCCGCTCTTCGAGTTCCCGCTGGTGCTGCAGGCAATAGGGCGTCCATGGCTGGGCCTCGAGGCGCTTCTCGTCGATGGGCCGGCCATCGACGGCACATAACCCGAACGTCCCATCGTCGATGCGCCTGAGCGCGGCGCGGACCTGCACGAGGATTTCGAGGTCTGCTTCCGTGAACGCGAAGTACTCGTCCTTCAGCTCGTCGACGACCGCGCGATCGCCGGAGTCGGCGACGTCGCCTTCGCTCGTGCGAGGGGCCTGCGCGACAGCGCGTTCGCGCTTCCGAAGAAGCTCGGCTTCGATGTCCTCGAGTCGCCGTCTGAAATATTCGAGATTCACGAGTATCTCAGTGCCGGAAAAGTGCACGAATCGGACCGTCGGACGAACACGAGAATCCGAGGATTCGCGAACGATCACGAGCGGTTCTGCACGAAACGCCTGCATCGAGAAGGGGTCGATCTCCGAGGCGATTGGCGTTGTTTGTGAACAGTCGCGCCTTTCGGGAGCCTCCGCATCGCTCCCCAAGGAGACAGCATGAAGCCATTCGGTTTCGCAATCACCGTCGGCGTCGCGGTATTCCTGGCGCAGGGCGTCGCGGCCCAACAGCGACAGCAGCAGCAGAGAAGCAGCTCGGCCTCGGACATCGCGCCGGTCGCCGTCGAGGTCGTCGCGGTCGATCCGCAAGCGAAGACGATTACCGTTCGCGACGTCGCCGCGGTGCCCGTGGCGCCGGGCAAGCCCGTCGAGATCACGTTGCCGGTGCCGGCGGCCACCGGCGAGAAGCTTGGTGACGTCAAGGTCGGTCAGAAAGTGGATGTCACATGCGCGGTCAAGCCGACAGTGCATCCGACGGCCGGCGTTCCCGTGGTGCTCACCGACTGCGAGAGCGTGACGCGCATCGAGCCGAGCACCAAGTAGCGAGGTGTCATCGGCACACGGACGAACCCCGTGTGTCGATGGCTCGGGCCGTCTAGTTGGTGTGCGAGGCTTCGACGACCAGCTGGTTGTCGACGCCGAGCGATCCAGGCACGTCACGCGCGCGGACACCGGCCAGCATTTTGTCGCTCCCGTTGTCCACGACGCCCAACAGCAGGATACGCAGGTTCTTCACGATGATGTGGATCGGGTAGTCGCCCGCGGCCTCGTAGGCGAGGAATGGCCCCGCTCCCATAGGAGAGAACGGGCCGGAAAACGCGTGGCGGTGTCCCCACAACATGCCTCCGCCCGGCGCGTACCTCGCGAGAAACGGATCGCGGTAAATCGCGTAGTAGGTCTTCCAGCGGAGCTCGTCGTCGGCCTGGGACGGAGGGAGTTGCTCGATCATGTCGACGACCTGATCGACGCCTGCGGCGCGCTTGACCGCGTGTTCGGCGTCCTTCTTCAGCCCGGGGGCGTACGCATAGCCCTTGAGCGTGACGGTCCCCCTGTCGTAACTGAACGCCAGAAAATCGAAGACGCCATAGTACGGAAGCTGTAACAGCTCCTTGCGGATCGCCTCCACTGCCGAATTCTGCGCGCGTGTCGTCGCAGCCGCGGCTGACAGGATCAGGCCTAGCCCGCCGAATAGAATCGCCAGTCGGCTTTTCATCTCGCAACTCCTTGGAAGAGAACCGCCGCGCCCTATCGCGCGGCGCCGCGACGGAAGGGCAACTGCGGTGCCAGCCGCGTCCCGACGATTCAGCGCCGCGCGCGCACGGCTGGGGATCCCTGATCATGAAAATTCGCGCGCTCGCGATTGGTCGCGAGCATTCGCACGCCGTGGCCGGTCCGTGATGAAGCCCCGCCCCTCGCAGATTCGTGAGGGCATGACGGAACGGGCATTGCGTTCCGAGCGTGTTCACGACGTCGGACACAACCGACAACCGAAAGGAATGACTACGATGGCACTTGCAACTGAGACACGAACGGATACGCAGATTCAGCAGGACGTGCTCGCCGAACTGAAGTGGGAGCCGCGGGTCAACGCAAGCGAGATTGGCGTCTCCGTCAAGGACGGCGTCGTCACGTTGACCGGATGGGTGGACTCCTACACCAAGCGCTGGGCGGCCGAAGACGCGGCCCATCGCGTGCGCGGCGTCACGGCCGTGGCCAACGACGTCGAGGTCAGGCTGTCGAAGGATGATAAACGCACGGACGCGGACATCGCGGCCGCCGCGGTGCGCGCGTTGGAGTGGGACGCGTTCCTTCCGATTGACCGGCTCGACGTCACTGTCTCGAACGCGTGGGTGACGCTGAAGGGCGAGGTCGACTGGCAGTTCCAGCGCGACGACGCCGAGCGCGTCGTCCGCCGTCTCACCGGCGTGAAAGGCGTGTCGAACCTCATCACAGTGAAGGCCCGGCCGGCGCCTGCGGACCTGAAGAAGAAGATCGAGGACGCGCTGGTGCGAACGGCCCAGAGCGACGCGCAGAAGATCACCGTGGACGTCGACGGTGGCAAGGTGACTCTGAGAGGGACCGTGCGCTCATGGGCGGAGAAGGAGGAAGCCGCTCGTCAGGCGTGGGCCGCGCCGGGCGTAATCGAGGTGGACAACCGCATCACGATCGGGTTCTAACCGACGGAGGAATGCTGGCAATGCTCGCTGCGCTTGCTGCCAACTGGGGATTCGTGCTGCTGCGCGTCGTGATCGCCGCCTCGTTCGGTGGCGTGATGACGTGGTGGCCCAATCTGACCATGACGCAATTGGCGTGGCTGTTCGGCGCATACGCGCTGACCGACGGCGTCATCGCGTTGATCATCGCGATCGGCGTGAAGGGGCACGAGGGCTTCGGCAGCTTTCTTTTCGACGCAATCGTCCGCGTGGTCGTCGGGGCGGTGGTGTTTGCCGCACCCGCGGCCACCGCATACAGGCTGGTGAATGTCTTTGCCGTGTGGGCGCTACTGTGCGGCGCCGCCTCGATTGCGGTAGCCATTGCGCTTCGCAAGGATCTCAGCGGTGAGTGGCCGCTGCCGCTTGCCGGTTTGCTTTCGATCCTGTGCGGGGTGTTGGCGCTGTCACCCGTCGGCGTGCCTGATCCCGGGTGGGTCATTGGATCGTATGTCTGGTTGTTTGCGTTAATCGTCCTCTCGCTCGCGCTGCGGTTGCGCCAACTCGCTGAAGAGATTCGTGCAAGCTAGGCCGACGGGTGCGTAAGTGCGCTATAACAAGGAATGGGCGCCCCAGAGCACGCGCGGCGCACCGAGCAAGACTCTCTACTTGTTCAGAGTCTGCCCGTCGCGATCTACACCTGCGATGCCGACGGGCGGATCACGCTGTATAACGAAGCGGCGCGCGCATTATGGGGACGCACGCCCGAGCTGAATACCGATCGCTGGTGCGGGTCATTCAAGCTCTATCGCGAGGTTCGCGGCGAGGAATTGCTCGTCGAGCGTCCTGACGGCACGCGCCGCAGCGTCATCTGTTATCCCGAAGCGCTGCGGGACGCGTCCGGCGCTCTTCTGAGCACCGTCAACACGCTAATCGACATTACCGATCAGAAACAGTCTCAGCTGGCCCTCCGCGAAAGCGACGATCGCCTCCGTCGCTGCTTCGAGATCGGCATGGTCGGCATGGCGATCACGTCGGTATCGAAGGGCATTCTCGAAGTCAACAACGAGCTGTGCCGGATTCTCGGCTACGAGCGAAGCGAGCTGTTGCAGAAAACCTGGGCGGAAATGACCCACCCCGACGATCTCGCCGCCGATCTCGCGCAATTTACTCGCGTGATGGCCGGCGAGATCGACGGCTATTCGATGGACAAGCGATGGATCCGCAAGAACGGAGAGGTGATCGACAGCATCATGGCCGCGCGATGCCAGCGGCGCGCCGACGGGAGCGTCGATTTCTTCGTGGGCCTCGTGCAGGACATCACCGAGCGGAGGCGCGCCGAAATGGAGACGATCGCGCTGAAGAACGTCCTGTCGCTGGGGTTGGCGGCGATGACGCGCCTTCACGAGTTCAGCACCCGGCTCTACGCGGAAATGAATCTCGACCAGCTGCTGGACGAGGCGCTCGAGGCGATCGTGGCTCTGCAGGGCGCCGATGCAGGCACCCTCCAGCTCCACAACCCTGAAAGCGGGCGGTTCGAGGTACTGGCCTACCGAGGGATCGCGACGGAGTCCCTCGACTCGTTTCTTGATGGTGGCGCCGAAGGCGGGAGCACGTACGCCCGCGCTCTCCGCGAATACACGCACGTCATTGTCGAAGACGTCGAAACTGATCCCGCGTTCGCTCCGTACCGTCAGGCCGCGCTGGCCGCGCAGGTACGGGCCGTACACTCGACACCGATGTTGAGCGGAAGCCGGCAGCCGCTCGGCGTGATCTCGACGTACTTCCGGCGCCCCTATCGACCGGACGCTCTCGTTCTTCGGATGACCGACCTGTACGCCAGGCAGGCGGCAGAGATGGTCGAGTCCAAGCGAAGCTCGGCCGTACTGCAGGACCTGACAATGAGGCTGATCGAAGGCCAGGAAGTGCAGAGCAAGCACCTGGCCCACGAACTGCACGACGTCTTCAGTCAGCGCCTCGCGGCGATCGGCATGGAGGTCGCGCGGATCTCAGAGGCGTCGGGGCAGTCCGGGCAGGCGCTCGCCGGCCCGCTGTTGAAAGTGACCGAGCTGATTGGCGGACTCGCGAAAGACATTCATGGCCTCTCCCTCAAAAGCTCGGCAGGCACTGAAATCCTGACGGCCATTCGGGAAGTGCTTGCCGGCCGCAGCTTCATGTCGTCGGCCGTGAACGAGCAGGCAATCGAGACCAGCGTTCATCGTCGTGGCGCTGCGCGGACTGGCTTGGACAGACTGTCTCGACGGCAGCGAGAAGTCGTGCAGCTGGCCGCTGAAGGGCGAAGTACGAAACAAATCAGCACCGCACTTGGGATCTCCCCTAGGACCGTTGAGTTTCATCGCTACGCGGCGATGAAGTCGCTCGACCTGCACACGATCGCCGAGCTTGTGCAGTACGCGATCAAGCATCACATCGTTCTGCTGTAAGCCAGGCCACGTAGTTGTACGAGCTTGAGCGCCATCGATGGACGCAGTACTGTTCGAGTCTGATTCAGATCGTCCGGAGGAAAGCATGTACGCGATGTCAGAAGACGATGCGACACGGTCAGGTCCACGTCCGACGCCCCACCCTCTGGAGCGGAATGAATCGGCGCGCGACAGGCGGTCGATGGATCGTATTTCCAGCCGATCGCAAGCGTTCCGAGACGCGTCCGACCGCATCGAGCGCGTGGCGCCGACCAACGCCACGGTGCTGATCACCGGGGAGACCGGTACCGGCAAGGAGCTCGCCGCGAGGGCCATTCATCGCAGGTCACAGCGCGCGGGCCATCGGTTCTTCGCGGTGAACGTCGGCGCCATTCCCGAGACGCTGATCTCCTCGGAGCTGTTCGGTCATGAGCACGGCGCGTTCACCGGCGCGGTGCAGCGCCGGATCGGGCGGTTCGAACAGGCCGATCGCGCGACTCTCTTTCTCGACGAAGTCGGCGAGTTGTCGAACGAGATGCAGGTCGCGCTGCTGCGCGTGCTGCAGGAAGGAGAGTTCGAACGCCTCGGCAGCTCGCAGACCAAGCGTGTCGACATTCGCCTGATCGCGGCGACGAACCGTGACCTGGAGGACGAAGTGGCGAAGCAGCGATTTCGTGTGGACCTGTACTACCGCTTGAGCGTGTTCCCGATTCATCTGCCCGCGCTTCGCGAGCGCGCGGAGGACATTCCGGCGCTCGTGTACCATTTTCTACGTCAGGCGGAGCGGAAGCTTGGCCGACAGTTCAGTGGCGTCCAGCCGAACTCGCTCGCACGGATGGAGGCGTTCAGCTGGCCGGGCAACATCCGCCAACTCGAAAACATCGTCGAACAGAGCGCCATTCTGTGTGACGGGCCGCTGCTCGAAATCCCGGCGGGCCTTCTCGCTGAGCGCCCTGTCCGGAAACCCGGATCGCGCCTCGACGCCGTGCTCGAGGAAAACGAACAGCGGCTGATTGAAGACGCCCTGACGGCAACGGGAGGACGCGTGTCTGGTCTGTCGGGCGCGGCCGCGCGTCTGGGGCTCCCGCCGTCGACGCTCGAATCGAAGATTAGACGCTACAACATCGACAAGCAGCGTTATCGCTTCGGTCGGTCGTAGTGTCCTCGGCTGCCGCCGGGCTACTTCGGCGTCACTTTGTCGGCATACACGTACGTCGGCTGTTTCGTGGCGGGCGCAGCTTGGCCAGACGAACGTCGCGGCGATTCGAGCAGCGTACCCTGCACCGCGACACTCTGCGATGGCCGCACGGACGTCTTCGATGCCGGAAGCACGAACACTTCGTCGCCAGACATCGTCTTCAGCCAGAATCCTTCGCCCACCGTACGCGACACGGTGCCGCTCAAGTCGACGTGACGTCCGGCCATCGAGCTGTCGCCGGCTTTCGCGATCGTGCCGGCGTCTTTAATCGTCGTGTCGCCACGTGAACCTGCCGTGGGCTGTCCAGGTTGAAACCTGAGGCTGACGACGCTCGGCGCGATGGTCGTCACTTCGCTCGCGACGATGACCGGCTTCTCGAAGAGATCCACCTCGATGGCGGGATCACTCAGGAACGCCCACCTCCGCCTTGCTTCCGCCAACACGACCTTCTCGACGGTCCCCGTCACGTGAATCGGGGCATCCCGCCGCACGATGGCCGCGAACGGCTCCGGCACGACGACGACCATGCCGCCAAAGAGATGAAACCAGCGCGGAGCGTCCACGACGAAGAGATGCGGTCCGAGCACATCCATGACTTCGCCGTCCACGGCGATTGTCTTGCCGATGTATTTGTCCGCATGGCGTGTGACGTCTTTCAGGTCAGCCTTCTCGGGCGCCGTTGCCGCGACGGCCAGCGCCGTCGCCAATACAAGCGATAACTTCATGAGTCCCTCCCGGCACGCCAGGAGCAACTCCGGTGCCTCACAAGGCCTTCCGCTCTCGCGTCGCTTCGCGGCGGTAGCCGAAGGTGCCGCAGGCTACGCTACAGAAGACGTAGTCGAACCGCCCGAGAGCGTCAGCGCGACTGAGATCGAGGAGACGGCCGTGGCATGACGGGCATCGCACGAGTGAGCGTGTCAATTTCGCGAGTCGTCTTCGGCCGGCGCTCGCCACCCTGTCCGGCGGTTGGTGGACACGCAACCGATTGAGTTCGACGGCCAGGCTCGAAGGCAGACAGGGCTTGACGAGCACGGAGTCGGCGCCGGCCCGGCGCGCGTGTTCGACGTTCGAACGGAAGCCGTCGCCGGTGACGAAGACGATCGGCACGGCCGCCGTGAGCCGATCGTGCTTGAGGATGCGGCACAGTTCGAACCCGCTGATGAACGCCAGCCGCGTCTCCATGACGATGGCATCGTGAGGGCGCGTGAGCGCCTTTATGAAGCCGTCGCGTCCGTCCGTCGCCTCCTCGCTGCGCCACGAGACAAATCGTAAATACTCCGCGTACATGCGACGGTTGTCGGCGCTGCGATCGACGAGGAGTGCGACCGGACGCATTGAGTGGATGGTCGGGACTCGGCGTTGAGAGACACGTGCGAGTGACGCATTGGCTGTGCCCGAAATGGCTGGGGCAGGGCACAGCAGCCGTGTGGTCGAAGGCGATCCCGAGGGGCATGATCCTTCCGGCGTCGAGCTGAACCCCTGTCGAGGTGAGGAGATCCTGACTCCCCACCAGCGCGAACCCGTGGCGAGGGCGCCGGCTGTCAGGACGCGGGCCACAGCTTCTCCAATGTTTAGGTCGCCGGAATGGGCTGATGCGTACGGATGCGGAGCGCCAGCGTCACCAATACGACGCCCGCGGCAGCGGCATAGATGCCGAGTAGCCAGGCGATGCCGACGGCGCCAGCGGCCGGGAAGGCGAAGACGAGCGCGCCAAACAGCATGGACATGATGCCGCTCAGCGCGAGCAGCCACTCGCCCTTGATCATCTTGCGCAGACGGACGGCGGCAACCATCTCGAGCACGCCGGTCACGATCGCCCAGGCGCCGATGAAGAGCACGAGCGCCAATGCGGTGACCGTCGGCCAGATGAACGTCAGCACGCCGGCACCGATCCCCACCAAGCCCTGGATGATCTGCGGCCACGAGCGGCGGTGCGAGCTCCTGAAGCCGAGCAGGAGATTCGCGAGCCCGTCGAGAATTGCATACACGCCGAAGATGCCCACGAGAATCACGAGCGTGATGCCGGGCCAGAACATCGCCAGCACGCCGAGGGCAATCCCGACAAGCCCTCTGATGATCAGGAGACTTGATTGATCCATGGATAGCATCCCGGGAAGGCTCCAAGGCAAGCGGCGTGCCCGCGGAGCGGCCGGCAGCCGCGGGTGTTGAAGACCGCCGCAGCTGCCGAACCGTCGCGAACTCGCGATTTATCGCGTTACTGCTTACTGCTGTTGATTTCCAGACGACGGCCGCGCGCGGCCTGTTCGGACGGCGCCGGCACCGTCACCTCGAGGACGCCGTCGGTGAACGACGCCTTCGCCTGATCGACGATCGCGCCTTCCGGCAGGGGAATCTCCCTGAAGAACGCGCCGTAGGTCCGCTCCACACGGTAGACGTTGCCCCAGTCCTCGACGTGCTCTTCCTTGCGTTGCCCCGACATCACGATCGCATCATCGGTCACTTCGACAGACACGTCTTCAGGTTTCACGCCCGGGAGATCCGCGCGAATCACGAGATCGTTTCCGCGTTGCATGACGTCGACTTTCGGCGACCAGGTCACCATGTCGCTTGCAGTGCTCGGACCCGTGCCGGCCATCTGACCGCCGGCGCGGCTGCCTTGCTGATCGAAAAGGTTCGCGATGTCGTCGGTGAGCATGCGCTGAAGCAGCGCGAACGGGCTCATGAACCGGTACGCCTGCCGGCGCGCGATCTGATCGTTGGCCCCCTGTCTTTGCTGGTTGTTGTGTCCCTGTCGCTGCTGCAGTGCGGTGGCGCTGTCCTGCTGTCTCACTTCCGTTTGTGCCATCTCATGCCTCCTCTTACGCGAACGGTCCGCGGATTGACGTGGTGTGAACGTTCGACGGGAGGCAAGCAGCTTGCCGCGTGATGTTCTCGGATCGGCAGCCATGTTGCACGACCGCCTGCAGGTATCTCACATCATGCGGAGCGAGCACATGACTTGGAAAAGGCTGTTCGGTTCGGTCGTTGCGGTGTCGTTGGTTTGTCTGCTCTCGATCACTCAGGCACGAGCGGAGACGAACTGGAGCGTCGATCTCGGCGTTGGCGCATCGGCGACGGTGGGTGACATCAGCAGCAGGCTCAGGACAGGATGGGACGTCGATCTGCGCGGCGGGCCGGCATTCGACAATGGCTTCGGCCTTTTCGGCGAGTTCACCTTCAACCACCTCGGCGTGCGCGACTCGGTGCTGCAGCAGCTGCAGGTGCCGAACGGCACCGGACGGGTCTTCTCCCTGACCGCCGGACCGATCTGGAGATTCCCGATCGCCAGAATGCTGCATGGCTACGTTCTCGGCAGCCTCGGTTGGTACCGGCGAACGGTCGAATTTACGGCGCCGACGGTCGGCGTCATCGACGTCGTCGATCCATGGTGGGGATACATCGGTCCCGTCGTTGTTCCCGCGAACCAGGTCCTGGGCTCGGTCAGCGAGGACGCCTTCGGGGCAAATGCGGGCGGCGGCCTTCTGTTCCCGTTCGGCGACAGCGGTGCATCGGCGTTCGTCGAGGTGCGCTATCACTACGCGAGAACCACACCGACCGCAACGACGCTGGTGCCGGTGAGCTTCGGCCTCCGGTTCACCGGACGCCAGCGAAGTTCGTCGCGTCCTTAACGGCCACGCATCACGCGGAGACACATTCATGGGCAATCGAGTCATCGGTATCGATCTCGGCACGACCAACTCGGTCGTTGCCGTCATGGAGGGCGCGCAGCCCGAGGTGATCGTGAATCAGGAGGGCTCCCGGACGACGCCCTCGGTCGTGGCGTTTACGAAGGACAACCAGCGGCTTGTCGGCCAGGTCGCCAAGCGCCAGGCGGTCACCAACTCCGAGAACACCATCTTCTCGATCAAGCGGTTCATGGGCCGCCAGTACGACGAAGTCGCCGACGAGTCCAGACGCGTTCCGTACAAGATCGTCCGCGCCAGGAACGGCGACGCGTGGGTGGAGGTGCGGGGGAAGCAGTACTCACCGCCGGAAATCTCGGCGCTCATCCTCCGAAAGTTGAAAGACGCCGCCGAGGCGCATCTCGGCGAGAAAGTCACCGACGCGGTCATCACCGTTCCGGCGTACTTCAACGACGCGCAGCGACAGGCCACCAAGGACGCCGGCAAGATCGCCGATCTCAACGTCCGCCGCATCATCAACGAGCCGACCGCGGCCGCGCTTGCCTATGGCTTCGACAAGAAGAACGACGAGACAATCGCCGTGTACGACTTCGGCGGCGGCACGTTCGATATCTCGGTGCTCGAAGTCGGTGACGGCGTCGTGGAGGTCAAGGCCACGAACGGCGACACGCATCTTGGCGGCGACGACATCGATGATCGCGTGATGCAGTGGCTGACCGAGGAGTTCAAGAGGAGTGAGGGCATCGATCTCGGCACCGACCGCATGGCCCTGCAGCGCCTCAAGGAAGCGGCGGAGAAGGCGAAGATCGAGCTCTCATCGGCGATGGAGACGGACATCAACCTCCCGTTCATCACCGCCGATCAGAATGGACCGAAGCATCTGCAGCTCAGGCTGACGCGTGCGAAGCTCGAGCAGTTGGTCGACGACCTGCTGCAGCGTTCGATGGCGCCCGTCCGTAAATGCCTCGCCGACGCCGGCGTGGATCCCAAAGAGATCGACGAGGTCGTGCTTGTCGGCGGCTTGACGCGCATGCCGAAGATCCAGCAGCTCGTTCAGGACTTCTTCGGGAAAGAGCCGCACAGGGGCGTGAACCCCGACGAAGTAGTGGCGGTGGGCGCGGCGGTGCAGGGCGGCGTGCTTGCGGGCGACGTGAAAGACATCCTTCTGCTCGACGTCACGCCGCTGTCGCTGGGCATCGAAACGCTCGGCGGTGTGATGACCGTGCTGATCCCGCGAAACACCACGATTCCCACGCAGAAGAGCGAGACGTTCGCCACGGCCACCGACAACCAGGCCAACGTCGAAGTCCACGTCCTTCAGGGGGAGCGGCCTTTGGCGAAGGACAACCGCACGCTCGGGAGATTCCAGCTCGTGGGCATTCCGCCGGCGCCGCGCGGCGTGCCGCAAATCCAGGTGACGTTCGACATCGACGCCAACGGCATCGTGAACGTCTCGGCGAAAGATCTCGCCACCGCGAAGGAGCAGAAGGTCACGATCACGTCCACGAGCGGCCTGACGAAAGAGGACGTCGATCGGCTGGTCAAGGACGCGCAGGAGCACGCGGGCGAAGACCAGCGCCGGCGGGAGCTGATTGAGGCGCGCAACGCGTCCGACGCGCTCGCCTACAGCGTCGAGAAGACGATCAGCGACAACCGCCAGAAAATTCCTGTCGGAGAACTCAGTCGAATCGAATCGATGATCGAAGACGTGCGAAAGGTGTCCCAGGGCGACGATCCGGGGGCGATGAGGACGGCCACCGAGGCGTTGCAGCACGCCGCGCATGCGCTGGCGCAGACGCTCTATCAGCAGCAGTCACAGCAACAGTCCCAGCCCGGGCCGGGCGCGCCGAAGGAAGGAGAAGTGATTGACGCGGAACCCGTGGAAACCGCCGATCATCGTTAGCCATCACGCCCGCGCATGATGCACGACTCGACGAACGCGGAACAGCGGGTTCCGCCGCCGCACACGCAGGTCCATCATCTTCTGAGGCGCGTGCTCGAGAATGCCCAGGACGTCGTCATTATCGGCCTGATGGTCGTGCTGCTCGGCATCGCGATCTCCGCCGTGATGACGTTGTTTCGCACGGCGGTCCTGAGGACCGCGAGCCCGTCGGTCGTGCTGTCGCAGATTCTGTACATTCTGATCCTGACCGAGCTCTACCGCACTCTGATCTTCTATCTTCGTGAGCATCGGGTCAGCGTCGCCCTCGTCATGGAGACCACAATTGTGACCACCGTGAATCAATTGACGCTCACGGGACGAGAGTCGGCTCCGCTGATGGTGCTGGCGATCGGAGGTCTTCTGCTGGTGCTCGGAAGCCTCCTGGCGCTGGATCGCTGGACGTCCGGGATCCGCAACGATGTCAGTCACACGAGCGCGCACTGACGCTGAGCGCTAAGAGACGATCCTCGTGCGGAAGAGCTCTCCAGAATGTCTCCACGCCAACGGCGGAATCTCGCGGACAGCAGGGGACCCCGGTGTACGAGTAACCTCAACGTAACTCTATTGATTTGAAAAATTTATCGCCAAAAGTCGCGCGCCATCACCAACTTAGGAACGCATTCTTTAGAGTTCGATTCCCGCCCCGGCACCAAATCAGGCACAAGGGCAGGAGGCGAGTCCGACACGAAGACCCGCGGCGCGATTTCCGCGCGCGTCCGGGGACCGAGGCGCATACCATAGCGTATGAATCGACGATCGTTTCTCGCCGTGGGCGGCGCGACGATTGCCAGCGCGGCACGCCACGTCTTCGCGCAGACCTCGGGTCGTCAAACGACCGTCGAGACGACTCTGGGAAAAGTCCGTGGCTACGTGGACGACGGCGTCCACGCGTTCAAGGGCGTGCGTTACGGCGCGTCCACGGCAGGATCTGCGCGGTTCCTCCCACCGTCGAGGCCGAAGCCCTGGGCCGGGATTCGCGAGGCGACGTCGTACGGCCCCCGTGCGCCCCAGCCGTTCCGACGCATGGTGCCCGAAATCGGCGACGCATTCGTCGGTCCGGGTCCCGTGAGTGAGGACTGCCTGCTCCTCAACGTGTGGACGCCAGGGCCGGCGCACAACCAGCGCCGGCCCGTCATGGTGTGGTTCCATGGCGGCGGATTCCGTACCGGCTCCGGCAACTCGGTCTTCTACGACGGCAAGTCTCTCGCCCAGAAGCACGGCGTCGTCGTCGTGACGGTGACGCACCGCCTCAACGTGTTCGGCTTCCTGCATCTGGCCGAGATCGGCGGAGAGCGCTTTCGGCAGGCGAGCAACGTCGGCATGCTGGACCTGGTGCTGGCGCTCGAATGGGTGCGCGACAACATCGACGCGTTTGGCGGCGACCCCCGCGCTGTGACGATCTTCGGCCAGTCGGGCGGCGGCGGCAAGACAGCGATGCTCAACGGAATGCCGGCGGCCAAAGGCCTGTTCCATCGCGCGATCATCCAGAGCACCTTGTGGGATACCGCGATCACCGCGACGGAGATTGGCGAGGCGTCCACGGCGGCGGAGATGTTTCTGGCCAGGGTGGGCGTGAAGCCCGGCGAGGTCGGCCAGCTCCAGGCGATGCCGCAGGAGCGTCTGATCGCGGCTCTGAGTGCGCCCGGCGACATCTCGACGCGGTACGTCCCGGTCAAGGACGGTCGAACGGTCACCGTGCACCCGTTCGAACCGACGGCCTCGGCGTTGTCGGCGTCGGTGCCGATGATGTGTGGCTCGAACGAAACCGAAAGCGTCCCGTACGCGAACCCGGACGATCCGTTCTGGACGAGCGAGATCGCCGATGACGCGGCGCTGCGCGACGCCGTCAAGCGCGCGATCCGAATCGACGATGCCGCCGCCGATCGGCTGATCGCGTTGTACCGGTCGCACCGGCCCGCAGACAGTCGAGGCGACCTCGCGCTCATCATCGCCTCGGACAACGGCCCGCTGCGGCGGTCGGCGCACGCCATCGCCGAGCGCAAGGCGGCACAGGGCCAGGCGCCGGTGTACACGTACCTGTTCACGTGGCGTTCGCCGGTCAACGGCGGCAAGCTGCGATCGATGCATGCCATGGAGATCCCGTTCATCTTCGATCACGTGGACGACTGCAGCTTCATGACCGGGCACGGCGCCGACCGCTACGCGCTCGCCGCGAAGATGGCGGAGGCGTGGGTGTCGTTCGCACGGACCGGAAATCCCAACCACGCCGGCCTTGCCGAGTGGCCCGCCTTCGACGCTACCGGTCGCTCGACGATGGTGTTCGACAGAGAATGTCGTGCGGTCAGCGACCCGTATGGAGAAGAGCGGCGCGCGTTGGACGCCTACCGCGCGGACGGCGGTCGTCCGAGCGGCCGTTGACTGGGTGAGGGACCACGATGAAGACAGCCGCACTCCGAACGCTTTCACTCACGCTCGTGTTCAGCGTCGTCATCGGCGGATGGCTCCGGCACCGGGTCGCTGCCGCCACAGCGGGCAGGGCGGTTGCCGCTGGCGAATTCATCGTCGATCCGCCGACGCTGATCAACCTCGGTTTCGAGTGGTTCGTCCAGGGCGACGACAACCGGAACGCGTCGGTGGACGTGTCGTACCGGAAGCAGGGCACGACCGAGTGGAAGTCGGCGCTGCCGCTGCTGCGGCTTCAGGGCGAGCGCATCAAGCAGGGCGATCAGCTCGACGTCGTCTCGCCGAACATGTTCGCCGGCAGCATCCTCGATCTTGAACCGAATACGGCCTACGAAGCGCGGTTCGTGCTCCGCGATCCCGACGGCGTGAGCGGCCAGGCGGCGAAGACCGTCACGGTGAGAACGCGTCCCGAGCCGATGCCGGCCGCGGGCGGACACGTCTATCACGTGTATCCCCCGGGCTATAAGGGCGCGAAGACCGAACCGTCGTTCGAGGGCCTCATGTGCGCCTACAACCTCACGTGTGCCGGTACCGACTGGGCGACGGCCGGCCGGCCGCGCGTGAAGGCCGGCGACACGATCCTCGTGCATGCCGGCGTCTACAAATACAACCGCTACGAATATACGAACAATCCGGCCGTCAACCGCACGACGCCGCTCGACGGCACGTACTACCTGCTCGCGAAGGGCACGGCCGAGAAGCCGATCGTCATCAAGGGCGCGGGCGACGGTCCCGCGATCTTCGACGGCGCCGGCAACTTCACGCTGTTCGACGTGCGCGCCGCGGACTACACGTACTTCGAGGGGCTGACGTTCCGGAACACCGACTACGCGATTCTCGCCGGCACGCAGTTCCTGGCCGGCGCCAAGGGCATCACGGTGAAACACTGCCGGTTCGAGGACATCGGGGCCGGCGTGTTCACGAACTACTCGGGCTCGAGCAACTTCTACATCGCCGACAACTACTTCATCGGCCGGCACGATCCCAATCACGTCATCGGCTGGGCGGGCGATTTCTGGAAGAAGTTCGACGGCAAGGACGGGCAGAAGTTTCCGCCCGTGATGGGATCGTACATCGCGGTCAAGGTGTACGGGCCGGGACACGTCATCGCGTACAACTACGTCGCGAATTTTCACGACGGCATCGACACGGAAACCTACGGCAATCCCGACGGCTCGGCGGCAGTGGGCGGACCGAGCTACCCGACGCGCGAGTACTTCGACCGGCGCACGGTCTCGATCGACTACTACAACAACTACATGACCAACTTCCACGACAACCCGTTCGAGGTGGACGGCAGCATGCACAACGTGCGGGTGATGCGGAACATGATGATCAACTCCGCGTCGCACGCGTTCTGCAATCAGCCGGCGATCGGCGGGCCCGTGTACTGGATTCGAAACATCGTGTATCACATGCCTGGCGGATCGACGAGGCTGACCGGCGGCTCGGCGGGCGCGATCTTCTACAACAACACCGTGCTCTCGGAGACGCAGGCGCAGGGCGCCTCGAACGTCCACTGGGCGAACAACCTGTTTCTCGGCGAGAACTCGTCGCCGGCTATTTTCGCCGTCAACACGTTCACCAATTACTCCTCGTCGGATTACAACGGCTTCAGGCCGAACGCCGGCGCGCCGTATTCGTTCGCCTGGAACTCGCCGCCGTGGGAGACGGCTGCCGACTACAGTCCGTTGCTGCGTGGACGCGGCGCGCGGCCCGCCGCTGTGCCGTCGTCGCTTGAAACGCGGCAGTACCGCACGCTCGAGGAGTACAGCCGCGCCACGCATCAGGATCAGCACAGCGTGCTCGTCGATTACGACGTGTTCATGAACGTCCCGAGGCTCGACGCGCAGGACGTTGCGACCGTCCAGAAGGTCTACAAGGCGGAGTCGTTCGACTTCAGGCTGAAGCCGGGATCCGATGCGGTCGATCGCGGAACGGCGCTGCCGAACGTCACGGACGGATTCGCCGGCGCGGCTCCCGACCTCGGTGCGCTCGAAGTCGGCCAGGCGCCGCCGCATTACGGGCCGCGCGACTGACGTGGCGCGAGAGGAGAGCGTGATGAAGGGCTGTCTACTGTTCCTGGCAGTTGCCGGCGCGATAACGCTGACGGTTCACGCGCAGACGCCTGCTCCGGCCACCGCCGAAGGGCTCGTGAGAGCCGCCAAGCGCGCGGCGGGTCTCGACTTCGCCGGCACATTCCTGCGCATCTGCGTGGCGCCCGACAACCTCGGGGGCGGTGCAGGGCGAGGCGCAGCTCGTGGCGCAGCGCCGCCTGCTGCGCGCAGCGTGCCCGACCGCGCGCTCTGGTACGCGAAGCCCTACAAAGTTTTCGACAACCTCTACTTCGTCGGCACGAAGATCCACTCGTCCTGGGCGCTGACGACCAGCGAGGGCGTCATCCTCATCGACACGCTGTTCGACTACGCCGTCGAGCCCGAGATCGTCGAGGGCCTGACGACGCTCGGTCTCGATCCGCGCAGCATCAAGTACGTGCTGATCAGCCACGCGCACGGCGATCACGATCAGGGCGCGGCGCTGCTCCAGAGCCGGTACCACGCGAAGATTGTCATGGGCGCGGCCGATTGGGCGTCCACGCTCCAGCGTCCCGCGTCGGCGCCCGGCGGCGTCCCGACGCGCGACGTCGTCGTCGGGCCCGAAGGCACGAAGATCACGCTCGGCGACACGACCGTCGATGTGATCGCCACGCCCGGCCACACGCCGGGGACGTTGTCGTACATCTTCCCGGTGAAGGACTCGGGACGCTCGATCGTCGTCGCGTACTCCGGCGGCACGGCATTCAACTTCCCGCGCCGGGCGGAGAACTTCGCGATCTACCGCGACAGCCAGCGCGCGATGGCGAAGGCGGCCGCGGCCGCCGGCGCGACCGTCGTGATGTCGAACCACAGCGAGTTCGACCGCGCCTACGATCGCGCGCGGCTGGCGCAGTTGCCGCGCGCGGCCGGCGAAAAGCATCCGTACGAAACCGACGTGGCGACCGTGCAGCGGTACTTCGAGATGGGCGCCGACTGCGCGGAGGCGCAGCGGCTGTCGATGCCATGAACCGGCGCTCGCGGGAGGTCTGGGTCAGTTGGCCGGCGCGACGCACGTGAAGTTCGCGCTGTCGTCCAGGCTGCCCGTCCCCGAGTAGCGCGCGTACGCCGGATACGGGCAGAGCGGACGCGTCCGCCCGGCGAACGCCGTGCCCGGCCGCGCCGATGCCTCGATGCGCGCGGGCGCCGCGCCCGTTTCCACCCAGTCCACGATCGCGCCGAGGCCGTCGAAGCTGTCGGTCGCGGGACCGCCCGCGCAGTGGTTCATGCCCGGGACGAGGAACAGGCGCGCCCACCGTGCCGTGGCGTCCGCCCCGCCGTTATTGCGCGTGAGCCGCTGGTAGTAGTCGATCGACTCGAGCGCCGAGAAGATCGGATCGGCCGTGCCGTGGAAGACGAGCAGCTTGCCGCCGCGCGCATGGAAGGCCGCGAGCGTCGCGTCGCGATAGGTGTCGTAGACCTCTGAGAACGCCTGCATCCGGGCGGGATCGCGATCGAAGTCGAACCGCGTGATCGAGAGGGACGGATCGGGCGGCGTGACGAACTCGTACGCGAGCGCGCCCGCCATGAGCGTCGTGTTCGCGGAGTTGGGCGTCCCGGTTTGCGACGAGCCCAGCTTCCACTGCCGCCACCCGGGCGCGGCGATGCCCGGATCCCAGGCCTGTCCGACATACAGCGCGCGCCCGGACGAGGTGCGCGGCCCGCCGAACGCACGGCGGAGCGCCGCGACCTGATCGGACGTCAGGCAGCTCGCATCCTTATCACCACGGCACTGCAGCGTCTTCGGATCGAAGCGGCAGGCGTCGGGGCGGAGCACCATGCCGTCGGTCGCGCCGTCGGCCGCGTCGCAGGCGCTGGTGATGCCGCGCGCGACGAGCGCCAGATCGGCGTCGTTGAACGCGCGGCTGAGCACGCGCTGGCCGGTCTCATCGACGGGAGCGGCGGCGAGGTACGTCTGCGTGTCCCAGGCCGCGGCGATCGTCGCGCCGCTCGACACGCTCATCGCCGGCGCGCAGATGGCGATGCCGTCGAAGTACGCAGGGTAGCGCTGCGCGAACATCATGCCCTGACGTCCGCCGCCCGAGCATCCGACGAAGTACTTATGATCCGGCGCGCGGCCGTAGTAGCGCGACTGGATGGCCATCGCGATCGTGTACGTGCGCTCGTGCGCGGCATACGCGTGATCGACGCGCGCAACGGGATCAACGCCGAACTCCGCGGTGGCGCCCTGGTGACCGGCATCGGTCGTGACGACGGAGAAGCCGCGCTGGAGGCCCGTGTCCGGGAACGATCCGGTGTCGCGGCCGACGGCCGGCGCGACGGTGCCGTCGTTCCCACCGCCGCCCTGATACAGAAACCGTCCGTTCCACCTCGTCGGCAGGCGCAGTTCGAAACGCGTCTCGTACGGCTTGCCGTCTGCGCCCGTGCGAGGGGCTGCCGATCCGCGGGCGACGCAGTGGGCCGGCTGGGTCGCCGAGCCGGCCTCGTAGGTCGTGCGCAGCGCCGTCACGCCGGGAAATGACGTCGTGGCGAGCGCGGCGCAGGAGGTATCGCCGGGGGCCGCATCGGCCGCGGCGCGGCCCACATCGCCCGTGCCCGCCGCAACCGCCAGCACCGCCGCGCCCGCCACCAGAAACGACAGCTTCATGCTCATCGCTCGTTCCTCACATGCGATACTGCCGCGCATGAACAGCCACGACATCCGCCGCGCTGTATGTTATTCGCTCCTCGCCGCGTGTGTGTCCGTCTCCGTCGCGGCCGCACAACAGCCGGCCGACGCCGACAGCCGGCCAGACACGCCGGGCACCGGCCGTTTCCCCGCGATCAAAGAGGAAGTCGTGTCGCTGCCGGCACACGTGGTCTACCGTCCGAGGGATCTCGCCGCCCTCGGCGCCCTGAAACTGGGCGTGGTGGCCTGGGGCAACGGCGGATGTTCCGACGACGGCGCGAGCACGCGGCTGCATCTGCTCGAGATCGCATCGCACGGCTATCTCGTGATCGCGAGCGGC
The DNA here is from genome assembly GCA_964579765.1 of uncultured Bifidobacteriaceae bacterium. Lineage (GTDB taxonomy): Bacteria > Acidobacteriota > Vicinamibacteria > Vicinamibacterales > CAVVIG01 > DATNBT01. The sequence goes on along the minus strand of CAZOIK010000267.1, from coordinate 8,115 downwards.
CGCATCCTCAGCGGGCCGGGCGCCCCGCCGCGAGCGCCGCGTCCGGCGGCGCAGCCAGGCCAGCCGGTCCAGATCCCGCCGCCGCGCACGAAGGCGTCCGACCTGACGGACGCGATCGACTGGGCGCTCGCCGAGAACACCCGACCCGGCAGCCCGTTCTTCGGACGCATCGATCCCGCGCTGGTCGCACTGTCCGGTTGGAGCTGCGGCGGCCTGCAGGCATTGCAGGTCGCGAAGGATCCGCGCGTGAAGACGATGGTGTTGCAGAACACCGGGGTGTTCAACACCGGCGGGAGCGCCATTCCCGGTATGGACGTGCGCAAGGACGTGCTGGCGGCGCTGCACACGCCGACGCTTTACATCCTCGGCGGGCCGAAAGACATCGCGTATGAGAACGGCATGGACGACTTCGCGCGGATCAATCACGTGCCGGTCGCGGTGGCGAACCTGCCGGTCGGCCACGGCGGCACGTACTTCGAGCCGAACGGCGGGGCGGCGGCGTCGGTGGCCGCGAGCTGGCTCGACTGGCAACTTCGCGGCGATCCGAAGGCCGCCGAACGGTTCGTGGGTGAGAACTGCGGGCTCTGCCGCGACGCACAGTGGGCGCTGCAGCGTAAGCAGTTCCCCGCAGCGGCACGATGATCGCGCCACCTCTGGTCGTCGTTGCCGGGGGCGGGATCGGCGGGCTGGCGACGGCCCTCACGCTTCACCAGATCGGCGTGCCGTGCCTGGTGTTCGAGTCCGCGCGCGAGATGAAGCCGCTCGGTGTCGGCATCAACCTGCAGCCCAACGCCGTGCGCGAACTCTACGACCTCGGCATCACGGAAGCAGAGCTCGACGAGATCGGCGTGCCCGCGAAAGAGTGGGCGCTGGTGGGCCTGAACGGCAACGACATCTACTCGGAGACGCGCGGGCGGCTCGCCGGCTATCGCTGGCCGCAGTACGCCGTACACCGCGGCCAGCTGCAGATGCTCCTGTACCGCAAGGTCGTGGAGCGGATTGGCGCAGATGCCGTGCGACTCGGCGCGCGCGTCGCGGGGTACCGGCGGCTGCCGGACGGAGGCGTGTCCGTCCTGGTCGCGTATGCTGACGGCGCCCGCGCGGATTTTCCGGCCGCACTGCTCGTCGGCGCCGATGGCATCCACTCAGCCGTGCGTGCGCAGATGCACCCGGACCAGCCGCCGATCCACTGGGGCGGCAGCATCATGTGGCGCGGCGTGACATGGGCGAAACCGATCCGCACCGGCGCGTCGTTCGTCGGCCTGGGCACGCACAAGCACCGCATCGTCTTCTATCCGATCTCCCACCCGAGTCCGGAGACCGGGCTCGCCCTGATCAACTGGATCGCCGAGGTGACCTGGGACCACGCCGACGAGACGCAGCTCGGCGGCTGGTTCCGCCCGGTGCCGATCGAGACATTCGTGCACCACTTCGCGGATTGGACCTGGGACTGGCTGGACGTGCCGGCGCTCATCGGCGGCGGTGAGTTCGCGTTCGAGAACCCGATGATTGACCGCGACCCTGTGCCGACGTGGGTGGATGGCCCGGTGGCGCTGCTCGGCGACGCGGCGCACGCCATGTACCCGACGGGTTCGAACGGCGCCAGCCAGGCCATCGTCGATGCGCGCGTGCTGGGTGCGCTGATGTGCGAGCACGGCGCGACGCCCACGGCGTTTGCGGCCTACGACGCGCGCGTGTGCGGGCCGATCTCCCGGCTCGTCCTGCGCAACCGCGGCGCTGGGCCCTTCGGTCTGCTGAATCTGGTGGACGAGCGCTGCAGCGGCCGATTCGACGACATCGACGAGGTGATTCCGCCCGAGGAGCGCAGGGCGTACATGGCCGATTACAAGGCCGCCGCAGGATTCGCCATGGAGACGCTCAACCGAGCGCCGGCCACGATCGCGCCCGGCGCACGCGTCGCCGGCGTCGCGACAGTGTGAGTGGACTGCGGGTAGCCCGTCAGCGCACGCGAAAGATCTCGAGTTCGACCGCATCGGGGCGGCGCTGTCCCTGGCAGACAAACACGTGCTCGGCGAGCCACCGATGCGGGCCGTCCTGAACCTCGAATCGGGGTGTCGTGCGGAAGTAGTACTGCGACGGCTCGACGACCTCGCCGGCCGCGAGCCGCGCCATGACCTCGAGCGGCCCGCGCCGTACGCCGCGATCCACCATCGTGACCAGCGTGCCGTCGTCGTGCCGCAGCGTGTAGCGCGCGTCGATCCGCGCGACGCCGTCGGTCACGCGCACCGACTGCCAGTCTGCGCCGCCGGGCAGAATGGTGCCTGAGAATCGTGGTCCGTCGAACGCCCCGCCGACGATAGGCATGACGCGCCGGTGCTGGCCGTCCCAGGTGCCCTGGTCGAGCGGCGCGCCAATCTGCACGCGCATGCGGAATTCAAACTCGAGAGCTGGCGGCACGACTCAACGCGCCGACGCAGCGGTTCGCGGAACGGGCTTGCCCCAGACCTCGAACTTGGAGACGGAGACGAAGCCGCCGACGCCGTGGCCCGAACCCGGCATGAGTTGAGTCCAGCCAATCTCGTCCACCTTCGAGAGATCCGGATGCTCCACCCAGGTGCCGCGCGTGACCGTCTGGGGCACGTCGAGCTTCAGCCACCGAAGCGACGACAACACGACCTCGTTCTCGACATGAGAGACGTTGGGTGCGCCGGTCCCGGGATCGCCGACGAGAAACGTCCCGTCCGCCAGCTTCACCACAAGTCTGGCGACGTGAAGCCCTGAGACGTACGTCCCCCAGATGACGCGACCGCGGTTCGAGAGATCGACGAAGTTCGTCTTGTGACGCAGCGTGACGGTGACGGCGCCGCACGAGCCGGCCCAGAGCTCGGGCCGCTCGACGCCGTAGATCAGCAGGCAGGTCGGACCGGCCCAGTCCTCTGGCCACGACCCCGGGCGCAACGTCTTCCTGTATTCGGGGATGTACTTCGCGTTCGGATCGTAGACGGTCAACACCAAATCAGGATTCGTCACGACGTCCTGCGTCACGCTGGTCAGGGGGAGCGCGTCGGCTGCGTAGGTCTTGGGATTCCGCCAGTGCTCGCTGAAGAACAGGGGGCCGGGGTCCGGTGGTTTAGGAACTCCTCTGGGATGCGGCGGCGAGGGTTGCTGGGCCACGACAGATACTGCGACGCCGCCCGCGAACGTCAGCGCGAGAAAGGTGCGAACCAGCCTGTGCATCGGGTGTTCTTCTCCCTACCGCGTGAACTTCACGCCGTCCTTGAGCAGATGCTCGTACCGTCCCGGGTCGAGGTTGTTCTCGGCGCAGATGTATTCCTCGAGGCGCGTGCCCTCGCGCAGCATGAGCGACGAGGTGAGCGTCCACGGCTTCGTCAGGGCCTTCGGGTCCTCGATGACAATCTGATAGTCGATCCGCTCCTTGCTGACGCGCGTGAAGCGCTCCACGGTGTGCAGCGCCTCCGAATGAAACGTCCCGGTGCCGGCCAGCCACGTCTTGTCGTTGAACCCGACGCTGTCCACGACGAGCGTGTTGCCGTCCCAGCGGCCGATGGCGTTCCCCAGATACGAAGGCAGCAGGTCGTCGGGATGCGCGGACGTGAACGGAATCACGCGGAACGTGTTCATGTATTCGTACAGCATCACGATCTGCGTCGGCGTCTGGACGAACTGCTGCGGAAACAGTCCGAGCGTCACCGTCCGCGGAATGCCGGCGGGCAGACACTGCGCGGTGGGATCGTCGATGCCGCGGCGGTTGTACGCTTCGATCACCTTCTTTGCCGCCCAGTCCTGATACGGCGCGCCCTCGCGGCCCGCGGGGCGATCGTTCGACGACAGCACCACGGGCGCATTGGGATTCTTCCCCGTGCCGCCGACGCCCGTGCCGCCGTTGGCCTCTTCCCACGGGCCGGGCGTCGTGCTGCCGCCCTGCCACACGCCGGTGAGATCCGGATGGCCGGCCAGCCGCGGCACCTGCGCGAAGGCGGCCTGCGCGATCATGGCGAAGACGACGGCAAGCGAGGCGCGCGTCACTTGATCTCCACCGCCGGCTGGCTCCCGCCGTCGCCGGTGCCGGCGGGCGGACCGAAGAACATCTTCCGGCCGTTGGCCAGCGTGATTGCCCGCGAGTGCGCCCAGTTGCCGCCGTCGCGCGCGCGCCAGCCGGAGACCGTAATCACATCGCCCACCTTCATCGTCGCGTTGCGCTTCCAGCCGGTGCGCTGCAGGACGCTCGGGTTGTAGCCCTCGAACTTCCAGTTGACGACGTTGCCGTGCGCGTCCTTCACGTCGAGGTAGACGTGCGTGTGCGGGTTGGTCCACTCGATCGCGGTGACCGTGCCGGTCAGCGTGATCGGCTTGTTGACGTCGTACTCGGCGCCGAACGAGTGATGGAGCAGCGCCACCAGAAGCAGGATGAACATGGGGTCGTAATGGTTGCCGAACGCCCCGCGCGAGTCAACGACGACGGAGTGATTCTCGATCGGTCGTGACCTATCGGCGGGGCCGATACCTCGCATCCAAACAGTGCGTTGACCGCTTCGTGATCGCCGCCCGCATAATGGCCGCCGCCGGTGGGAATCCATTCATGACGATGTGCCGGAAGACGGCGGTGGTGCTCGCGGCCGTCGGAATGCTGGCCGGAACGCCGCGCGCTCAGGAGCGCGGACGAGGCGCGGCGGCGCAGCCGCCGGGACGTGGGCGCGGCTCAGGCCCGGGGTACCTGAAGCTCTTCGACTCGAACCTGCCGTTCGATCCGCACGATCTCGCGGGCATCTGGTCGCCCAACGCCAACGGCTTCGGCGGGGGCGGCCGCTGCCGCGATTGCGGCGATCGCGGCTACAGCTTCGAGTGGCCGGTGTTCACACCGGCGGGTCAGGCGGTGTTCGACCGCAACATCCCGTCGTACGGACGCGCCAAGGACAGCGCCGACGCGAAGGCGCATCCCGAGGAGCATATCGGGCGCCGCCGGGCGCAGCCGCCCGCACTCGGCAACGACACGTACGGCACGTGCAATCCGATGGGGATGCCCCGCGCGATTCTGTATCCGGATCCCGTCGAGTTCATCGTCCTTCCCGATCGCATCTATCAGCACTTCGAGTGGGGCTACGGCCTCCGCACGGTGTGGATGGACGGCCGGCCGCTTCCGAAGCCGGACGACATCGACCTCGCGCGTTGGTGGGGCTATGCCACGGGTCGCTGGCAGGGGAACACCCTCGTGGTCGAGTCCACCGGGTACGACGAGCGGACGTGGATCGACTACTTCGGCTATCCCCACAGCGATCAGATGGTGCTGCACGAGGAGTACACGCGGATCAACTTCGACACGCTCGAGCTGAAGATGACCGTCACCGATCCGAAGTACTACGCGAAGCCGTGGGTGGGCGAGACGAAGCGCATGCACCTGCTGCCGAAAGACTTCATCAAGTCGTCCGGCTGGGCGTCGCTGCTCGAGGACCTCTGCGCGCCGGCGAACGAGAACGAGTTCAACCGCGTGATTCGCGATCCCGCCGGCACGGGCAAACCGGCGCAGCCGGCGCCGGGCCGGGGAGGACGGCAAGGATGAACGCGCGGATGCTCGCGGCGCTCTTCGCGGGTATGTGGCTCGCGACGGCGGGCATCGCCGCGCACCACGGCACGCTCATCAACTACGACCGCTCGAAGCAGTGGACCGCGAAGGCCGTCGTGCGGGAATTCAAGTACGTCAACCCGCACGCGCAGCTGTTCTTCGACGTCACCGACGACAGCGGCAAGGTCACGCACTGGAGCGGAGAGCTGCTGCCGAACCCGGCGCAGCTCATCAGAAACGGCTGGACGAAGAAGCGCTCGGTCGAGGCGCTGCGGTACGGGACGCCGATTGTCGTCACCGTCGTGCCGTCGCGCAAGGGTGGCGACGTGGCGCTGGTGCTTAAGATCGAAAACGAGAAGGGCGAGGAGCTTCTCGGCGCTCCCGTGCCCGCGCGATGAGGCGCGCTCGGACGACGGAGGCAGGAGCCACCATGCATGTGAGAAGGATTCCCGCCGCGGCCGCGGCCAGTCTTGTCGCCGTTGCCGTGCTGCACCTGCACGCGGCTGGGCAGTCGCCCGACGCGTTCCTCATGCGCGCCGCCGAAGCGCTCGGAGGCGTCGCTCGCATTCGGGCCGTCAAGAACATCACGGTCGCCGGCTACGGAGAGACCGCCTACATGAACGGCGGCGGGAACATCTCGGCGTCGCCGGACGCGCCGCAGAAATGGATCAGCGTTCCGGAGTACGAGAAGACGATCGATCTCGAGCACGGGCGCATGCGCGTCCGGCAGCGCAACCATCAGAACTTCGTCTTCGCGGGCATCGGCGGCTATCTCGGCGCGCCCAACGCTGCGGTGACCTACCTGGACGGCGACGTCGCCTGGACCGCGGGACAGAACCACCGGCTCGTTCGCGCGAACGATCAGACGAGGCGCGCGCGCCGCATCGACATGTTCAACAACCCGGTCGCGCTCGTGCGCGCGGCGCTCGACACGTCGCCGGCGGTCAGCAACGTTCGTCGCGACGGCGCGCGGCAGGCGGCCGATCTCAGGTTTGCGACCGGCGAGAGGATGACGCTGGCGGTCGATGCGGCCTCGGGCCTGCCCGCGTGGGTGCGCTGGATGGCGCACGACGAGAATCTCGGCGATGTCACGTTCCAGACGGCATTCACCGGCTATCTGCCGGTGAAGGGCGTCCTGCTGCCGATGGGTTACGCCACGGTCATCGACTTCCGCGGCGTGGTGCAGAACAAGCTGTATGTGGACAGGAACGCCGTCGATGAGTCCATCGACGATCTGTCGGCGCCCGCCGGCGTCAGGTCGTCGCCGCCTCCGCCGCCGCGGACGCTTGGCGCCGACGCGACGCCAGTCAGCCGCGGCGTCTGGCTGATCCACGGCCAGGGCGGCGCCAACTCCATCTTGTTCGAGTTCGCCGATCACCTCACGCTCTTCGAGGCGCCGTCGAATCAGGCGTGGACGAAAGCCGTGCTCGATCGCGCGCGCGCCACCGTCCCCGGCAAGCCGGTCACCGAGGTCGTCGTGTCGCACCACCATTTCGACCACACGGGCGGCATCCGCGAGGCGATGGCCCAGGGGCTGACGATCATCGCGCACAAGGGCACCGAGGGCTTGTTCCGCGAAATCGCGGCGCGCAGGGGGACCATCGCTCCCGATGCCATCGGCGCGAACCCGAAGCCGTTGAAGTTCAGAGCGGTGGACGACCATCTGCAGCTGAAAGACGCGGCGATGGAGGTCGATCTGTATCACGTGGTGTCGAACAGCCACATGGCGGAGGGCCTGTTCGCGTACGTGCCGGCGGCCCGGCTGCTCGTCGAAGGCGATTTCTTCGACGTGGGCTGGGAGCTCTACTGGTGGCAGAAGACGTACGCGGACAACATCGCGTACCGCCATCTCCAGGTGGACACGGACGTGCCGGTGCACGGGCGTGTCCTGCCGATCGCGGAGGTCATGCAGGACATCGCGCGCCAGACGAAGGCCGCCGAGGAGTTGTGCGCGCGCATGCAGTCGGCCGGCGTGTTCGGTCCTGGCTGTCCCGTGAAGGCGCCGTCCTCGGTCGTCGAAGGGACGGGCCGGTAGCCGGGCCAGGCCCATGTGGCATCACAAAAGCCCGTCGCAGAGTGGAAACCTATCGTTAGTATTGACGGCCGGAGGACGCCGGCCGATGGACCTGCAACGCTTCGACCTGAACCTGCTCGTCGCTCTTGACGCGCTGCTGACCGAGAAGAACGTCACGCGAGCCGGTGCGCGCCTCAACCTCAGCCAGTCCGCGACGAGCGCCGCGCTCGCGCGCCTCCGCGACTTCTTTCAGGACGAGCTGCTCGTGCTGGTGGGCCGGACGATGGTGTTGACGCCGCTGGCCGAGGATCTGGCGCAGCCCGTGCGAGACGTGCTGCTGCAGGTGCAGGCGACGATCGCGACCAAGCCGCGCTTCGATCCTGCGGTCTCGCCCCGCCATTTCACCATCGCGGTGTCCGACTACGTCACGAACGTGCTCATGGTGGACTTCCTGCGTGACGTCCGCGGCAAGGCGCCGGCCCTCACGTTCGAGCTCCGGCGCGTCGGCAAGCGCGCCAGCGACGATCTGGAGTCTGGGACGCTCGACTTCCTGATCGCG
>CAZOIK010000266.1:0-19671 GCA_964579765.1 uncultured Bifidobacteriaceae bacterium | reverse complement strand
CGGTGAGCGCGATCATCCCGGAGGCGATCGAGGAGTAGATGGCCATCGCGGCCGAGACGCTGACCGGCGAGACGAGATGCGGCAGCAGCCAGTGCTCGAGACGCGGCAGCACGGCGCCGGCCGCGATGGCACCGCCCGCGTAGAGCGACGTCACCCTCCAGGCCGCGGAGTCCGTGTGCCGGCGCACGGCCGCCTCGTGGTGCAAGACGGACGCCCGTCCGATCAACGCTCGGCGCTGTCGCCGACCGGCGCGGTGAGCACGAGGCTCGCGAGCTCGCCGGCTTCGCCGTGCATCTGGCCGCCGACGTGCAGCGACGTCCGCTTCACGTGGACCGCGCGGCCAAACCGCAGGCGCAGCCGCTCCTGCCAACGGTTGACCGCGTCGGGCCACAGCGGGCGGATTGACAGCGTCAGCGTGCCGTCGCTCACCGCCAGCGTGACCGACGGCACGCTCAACCGCAGCAGCTCCGGCTCGAGGCTGTCGAGGCACGCTTCGACCAGGCGGAAGATCGCGAGCTCGAGGGACGCCGGCAGGCGCGGGCACTCGGCGAGGTCGCGGATCACGTCCACCGAGGTGCGCTCGGTGAAGGCGGCAATCGCCCAGTCCACCGTCCGCGACAGCCCCGCCTCGGCGAGCAGCGGCGGGGCGAGCTGATCGGACAGGGCGCGCAGCTCGCGGAACGCCTGCCGCACGATCAGCCGGCTCTCGTCGAGCAGCCGCCGCGCGTCGTCCGGCACCGCGCGCGCGTCGCGCTCGAGCAGATCGAGCGTGACGCCCAGCGCGGCCAGCGGCTGCGCGACCGAGTCGTGCAGCGCGCTCGCCAGGCGCCGACGGTCGTCGTCGCTGGCGTCGAGCAGCGTGCGGACGCCCTCGAGTTGCTTCGCTGTCGTGTTCGTCGCCTGTCCCGGCACGAGAACGTCCTCCTGGCGCGGGAGATTGTCCTCCTTTTCGGCGGCGTGGCGATACCGGCGGTCGTAGCGGCGGCGGTCTTGCTTCGATCTTTGGCGGAGCACGATTCGGTATGGTCGGCATCCTGCAGGGTTTGCGCCAACGGCTATGCGGCGTCTTCGGCCATCAGAACGTTCTGCACTTCGAACATGATCGGCTGTCGCTCGAATGTCTGGCGTGCGGCTACCGCTCGTCCGGATGGCGGCTCGGGCCCGACGTGGTGCGCGCCCCGTCATCCACTGACAATGGCTCGTCAGCCCGCGTCGGCGGCGCCCCGCGGCGCCGCGCGATTGCCCACGCGACCAGCGGCGTCCGGTTTGCAACCCGTTCCGGTCGCGCGGATCGACTCGGCGGCGAATCCGACGCGCCACCGCCACGGCCGCACAGCGCGGAGTCGCCCGCGATGCGTCTGGCGAGCTGAGTGAGCGCCGAATGAAGAGGGCACCGTGAACAACAAACATCTCCGAGGCTTCGCACTTCTCGATCGCGCCAAGCGCCGTCAGATCGCCAGCAAGGGCGGCAAGACCGCGCATGCCAAGGGCGTCGCGCACGAATGGTCTTCCGAGCAGGCCCGCGTAGCCGGACGCAAGGGCGGCCTGGCGCATCATCAGCGTCGCGTGAAGAGCACGACGACGACGATGCCGTAAACCCGGCGACCGACTCCGCCCGGCCGGCGCCGGGCGGAGTGCAATTCCGTACGCCGAGTCGCTCAACGCTTCGGGCGCGCCGGGTACTTCTTGAACATCTCCGCGACCATCTGAACAGCCGCATGCTCGATCGGCGCCGCGCCGATCGCGCGGTCGGCGCGCAGCTGCAGCATCGGCTCGAGGCTGCGCGGGTCGAGCAGCGACACGACGAGCGTCCCCACCGGATACGCCGGCCAGACGTCCTTCGCGATCGGCTTCACGTTGACTTTCACATCCGTTCGCGTCATCGCCTGATAGGTGACGACGGCGTCGCCGCCGGCGCCGAGCTTCGTCAGACCGCGGGCGCCGAGTTCGCGGTCGATCGCCACGACGACTTCCGCGTCGCCGTCAGGCCGCGCCAGCGTGTGCGCCGGCAGCCACGAATAGCTGCCGAGCTTCGAGATGTCGCGGTGCGGAGCCACCGTCACTCTCACGCGGTATTTCGGTATCGGACCCGCCGACGCGCCGGCTGCCGCGACGACGGCGATCAGCAGACCACTCGCAAGTCGCAGAGTCATGCGAGGCGACTATGCACCATCGACGCCACGGAGGGCGGGGCACCGCTCTTGCCCGTCGGACCGCGTGGCCACCATCCCCACGTCGCTCGCCTGCGCCGCCCTCGCGGCGCTTCCGCTGTTGACGGCGCCGTCGGGGCTCGCCCGGATGCCTCGCACGCCGTCAACGCCGGCCGAGCCGATGTCGGCGCTCTGGGAGGAGCCCGTCGATCTCGAACGCCGCGATCTGCGCAACGGCCCGTGGGGGGCGGCGAACGCGCCCGATCCGGCGGCGACGTTCACCTTTCTGCGGCCGAAGACGCGCGGGATCAACCCCGGCATGATCGTCGCCGACCCGCGCGGCCGCGAGTGGCACGTCAAGCAGCACGCGCACAACGACGGCGGCCCCGAAGGTCCGGCCGAAGTCGTGCTTTCGCGCGTGCTCGGCGCGATCGGCTATCACCAGCCGCCTGTGTACTTCGTCCCGTCGTTCACGGTCACCAGCCCCGGCGGAACGCGCGTGCAGCCCGGCGGCCGCTTCCGCCTGCACGTGCACGCACTCAAAGAGGACGGGGACTGGGCGTGGCAGGCCAATCCGTTCTCCGGCACGCGACCGCTCAACGGTCTGTTCACTATCCTGCTGCTCTTCAACGACACTGATTTCAAGCGCTCCAACAACAGCCTGTACACGTTCACGCACGACGGGCGCGTCGATCACTGGTACGTCGTCCGCGATCTGGGCGCGGCGCTCGGCGACACGACGCACTTCGCGCCACGCGGCAACGACGCCGCGCGATTCGAACGCAGCCGGTTCATCACCGGCGTGAGAGACGGCTTCCTCGAGTTCGACAACCGGAGTCCGTACCGGTCGCTCTACGAGCGCAGCCTCACGCCGGCTGACGCCGCCTGGGCGGGCGCGCTGCTGTCGCGTCTGTCGGAGCGCCAGTGGCAGGACGCCTTCAGCGCCGGCGGCTACGAGCCCGACGTCGCGGCGCAGTTCATCCGGACGATTCGACGGCGGATCGACCAGGCGCGCGGCCTGGCTGCCGGTCGGCAGTGAACGCCCCGACCCGATTCACGACAGGCCGTGACGCGCGGGCGCGCCGCGCGCGCGTCGCCTGCGATTTCGTCCACGTCACGCCCGTGCGGGCGCGCTGGTGCCGTTCTTGCCTTCCGCTCCGGTGAACAGTGTGGCAGGCGCCACAGGAGGGAGCAGGAGGTTGCTATGCGGCTTATTCGTACGCAATGTCGCGTGATGCTCGCGTCGCTGGTCGTGGTGCTCGGATGTTCGTCGCTCGCATTCGCGTCCGACGAGATCAAGGGCGTCATCACCGGACGGGGCGACGCGGGCACGGTGATCGTCCAGACCGACTCGGCGACGGTGACGATGGTGGTTGACGATGCCACGAAAGTGAATCGGCTCGACGGCATTCGTCCCGTGATGGTCAGTTCGTCAGACCTGATTCCAGGGCTGCGGATCAAGGCACACGGCGACTACGAGACGCCGGACAAGTTCGTCGCGAAGCGCGTCTCGTTCACCAAAGCCGACTTCCGGACGGCCAGCGCCGTCCAGGGCGGCGTCATCCCGACCGATCAGCGGAGCCTCGCCAACCAGGCGATGATCCAGCAGCACGGGCAGCGGCTCACCAGCCAGCAGCAGACGCTCGGCGAGCACGGCGAGCAGCTCACCACGCAGCGCGGGCAGATCCAAGCCAACCAGCAGCAGATCGCCGCGACGTCGGGCGCCGTGGCCGCGGCCACCGCGCGCATCTCGAATCTCGACGACTACACTGCGCTCAAGTCGATCACCGTGTACTTCGCGAACGGCAAGGCGAATCTGTCGAAGGACGCGAAAACGCAGCTGCAGCAGCTCGCGATCGAGGCCAAGGACACCAACGCGTACATGATTCAGGTGCAGGGCTACGCGTCGGCGGTCGGTTCGTATGCGCTCAACCAGAAGCTGAGCAAGGACCGGGCGGACAACGTCACGGCCGTGCTGCAGCAGAGCGGCGTGCCGCTGTCGAACGTCTTCGTCCCGGCGGCGATGGGCGTCAGCGAGCAGGTCGCACCCAACACCACGTCGAAAGGCCAGGCCGAGAACCGCCGCGTGGTCGTGACGTTGATGCAGAACAAGGGCATCCACGGCCAGTAGATCGTCACGTCGCGCCGACCGAGGAGTGCGGACCGCGGCGTCCGCCTCCTCCGCTTTCCTGTCCGCTTGCTTCTCGCCCGCACAACTCGACGGTCGATGGCGCCTCGCCGCCGTCCGCTTGACGGCATCTGGCGCCATCCTCACCGTGAGTCGTCATCGTCTAGTCGCGCTCCCCGACGCCGCATCGCCGCGAGTGGCTGTGTCTTCGCGTCTTTCGTCGTCTGACGCCGCAACTCGGACCTGGTGCCGCTCTTGCCGTCTCGTCGTGAGGAACGCCGGCGCCGCGGGTCCGCGCCGTCTGGAGACGACACGATGAAGACGAGACCGAACGCTCGACGCTGTGCGCACCTTGCCGCGCGACTTGTCATCGTCGCGCTGATCGCGACGCCGGCGCTCGCGCGCGGGCAGGACCTGCGGACCGACGAACTGCCCGAACAGGAGCCGATCCCTGCCGGCGGCGGCTCGGCCGCGACCACGGGGCTGCTGACCGAGCCGCGGCTGCTCGCGAGCGCTATCAACGCGGGCTTCGATCGCTTCGGCGAGACCGGCACGCCGTCCAACGGCTACTACTGGGAACTGTCGAACATGATCACCGGCTCGGGCTGGCTCTCGATCGGCCCGGGCTACCGGCGTCAGCTGTTCGACAAGCTCGCGTTTGTCGATGTCTCAGCCGCCGTGTCGTGGCACGCCTACAACATGATGCAGGGCCGCTTCGAGTTCCCCGATCTGGCCAGGGGGCACTTCCGCCTCGGCTCGCAGGTGATGTGGCAGGACCAGACCCAGATCGACTACTGGGGCGTCGGCAGCCATTCGCTCGAGAGCAACCGCAGCCAGTACCGCGTGCAGACGATCGACAGCATCGGCTACGCCACGCTGTTTCCGAAGCCGTCGCTGTCGATCACCGGCCAGGTCGGCTTCCTGCGCCGGCCCGACGTCCTGTCGCCGAGCGGCACGTTCAAGCCCTCGCTGCCGACGACCGTCGAGCAGTTCCCGCTCGACCCCGGCGTCGCGGACGCCTTTCAGCCGAACTACATGCACAACTCCGTCTCGGTCACGTCCGACACGCGCGATCACCGCAGCCGCCCGACGATCGGCGGCCTCTACCGCGCGGCGCTGACGACGTACGTGGACCAGAGCACGAACACGGGGACGTTCACCTTCCGGCAGTACGAAGCCGAGGGCGCGCAGTTCGTCCCGGTCATGCACGACCGCGACTGGGTGCTCGCGCTGCACGGCTGGCTCGTGTGGGACGACGTGCCAGGCGGACATCAAGTGCCGTTCTACCTGCTGCCCTCGCTCGGCGGGCAGGACTCGCTGCGGTCGTATCCCGATTACCGCTTTCACGATCGGAACCTCGCGCTGATCAACGCCGAATCGCGGTGGGCCCTCTTCACGCACGTGGACGCGGCGATCTTCCTCGACGCCGGCAACGTCGCGCCGCGCGTGCGCGACCTGAACTTCGACAAGACGTCGATTGGCGCCGGCATCCGCGTGCACACCGACCGCGTCACGTTCGGCCGGCTCGACGTGGCGCACGGGGCCGAAGGCTGGCAGGTGGTGTTCCGCACGAACGACCCGCTGCGCTTCTCGCGGCTGACGCGGCGCGTGGCGTCGGTGCCGTTCGTCCCCTGAGGGTGATCGCCATGACGCGCTGGACCCGCCCACGGCAGACGCGGCTCGCGTTCGCCGGCGTGTGTCTGCTGGCCGCGGCGACGGTCGCCGGCCCGGCGATCGGCGACACGACGCCGCCGCTGGCGTCGCTGTGGCAAGCGCCGGCGGATCTCGCCGCACGCGATCTGTTCGACGGGCCCTGGGGCGCGCGCTCGGCGCCCGATCCGCAGGACACGTACACCTTTGTCCGGCCGAAGCACGGCGGCGTCAACCCGGGGGTGATCGTCCGCGACTCGCGCGGCCGCGTGTGGCACGTCAAGCAGGCGCCGCACAACCATGAGGGCGCCGAAGGGCCGGTGGAAGTCGTCCTGTCGCGGGTGCTCTCGGCCGTCGGCTATCACCAGCCGCCGGTCTATTTCCTCCCGTCGTTCACGCTCGCCGACGCGTTTGGCGCGCGCACGGTCGCCGGCGGACGCTTCCGTCTCGATCATCCGTCGATGCGCGCGGAGGGCGCCTGGCCGTGGCGCCACAACCCGTTTGTCGGCACGCGGCCCTATGAAGGCCTGCTGGTGATTCTGCTCGCGTTCAACAGCTGGGACCTCAAGGACTCGAACAACACGATCTACGACGTCCGGCGCGACGGCCGCGTCGAGCGCTGGTACGTCGTGCGCGATCTCGGCGCGGCGCTGGGCGAGTCGGGGCGCCTGGCGCCCAGGCGCAACAACATCGACCGCTTCGAGCGGCAGGCGTTCATTACCGGCATCGACGCCGGGTTCGTCGGCTTCACCTATCACGGCTGGCAGCCGGCGCTCGTCCGTCACGTCATCACGCCAGACGACGTCGGCTGGGCCATGACCCTCGTCGGCGGGCTGAGCGACACGCAGTGGCGCGACGCGTTCCGCGCGGGCGGCTACCCGGACGATCTGGGCGCCCGCTTCATCCGGAAGCTGAAAACGAACATCGCCGAAGGCCGGCTCGCCGCCGCCGGCGCGGCGCCGCCGGGATGGAGGTGATCCGTGCATCGGCGTCTCTTTGCCGCGGTCGCGTTCCTGTTCGTCCTGGGCGCCCGGCTCTCGCCCGCACAGCCGGCGTCGGCGCTGCCGGATCTGCCCGACTCGTTGAAGTTTGCCGTCATCGGCGACAACGGGACCGGCGACATGCCCGAGTACGACATCGGCGCGCGGATGACCGACGCGCGCGCGATGTTTCCGTTCGAGCTCGTCCTGATGCTGGGCGACAACATGTACGGCCGGCAGCAGCCGCAGGACTTCGTCACGAAGTTCGAGCGGCCGTACGCGACGCTGCTCCAGGCCGGCGTGCTGTTCTTCGCGACGCTCGGCAACCACGACAACCCGGCGAACCGCACGTATCCCGGCTTCCATATGGACGGCCAGCGGTACTACACGTACGCGCGGAAGAACGCCCGGTTCTTCGTTCTCGACAGCAACGAACTGGATCCGCGGCAGCTCGCCTGGTTCGAAACCGCGCTCAAGAGCTCGTCGGATCCGTGGAAGATCTGCTACTTCCACCACCCGCTCTACTCCGACGCCGGCCGGCACGGGTCGAACGTCGAGTTGCGCGTCGCGCTCGAGCCGCTGCTCGTGAAGTACGGCGTCAACGTCGTCTTCTCCGGCCACGATCACGTCTACGAACGGCTCAAGCCGCAGAAGGGCATCACCTATTTCGTCAACGGATCGAGCGGCCAGCTGCGGAAGGGCGACGTCCACCCGTCGGCGACGACCGCCGCCTACTTCGATCAGGACCAGGCGTTCTCGCTCGTCGAGATCGCGGGCGACGACCTGTACTTCCAGGCGCGCTCGCGCACCGGCCGCACGGTGGACGGCGGCGTGATCCACCGGCACGCGACGGTGGACTAGACGGAGGCCATCATGAGACACCGCTCGTTCAGGCGGATCGTGCGCGTCATCTTCGATCGCTTCCTGCTGCTTCCGATCGGCGCGGCCATCGCGCTCGTGTGGGCCAACACGGCGCCCGAGAGCTACTTCACCGTCGCCCAGCGGCTCGCCTTCGGCGTCAACGAGGTAGGCATGGCGTTCGTCTTCGCCCTGCTCACCCAGGAGGTCGTCGAAGCGGTGATGCCCGGCGGCGCGCTGCACTCCTGGCGGCGCTGGACGCTCCCGATCGCGGCCGCCGCCGGCGGCATCGTCGGCGCGTCGGCGGTGTATCTCGTCTACGTGTACGCGAAGTACGAGGTCGCGCTCGCGCCGGCGTGGCCGATCGCGCTGGCCATCGACGTCGCGCTCACCTACTACGTTTTGCGGATGATCATGCCGCGCAGCGGCGCGCTGCCCTTCGCGCTCCTCCTCGGCATCGTCACCGACATCGTCGGGCTGGTCGTCGTCGCGCCGAGATATTTGCTGGTGGAAGCGCGCGTCGGCGGCGTCGCGTTGATCCTGCTCGCGCTCGGCGTCGCCGGGTTCATGCGCGCGATGCGCGTGCGATCGTTCTGGCCGTACTTCCTGATCTGCGGCCCGATGGCGTGGATCGCGTTTTCGTGGGAGGGGCTGCACCCGGCCTTCTCGCTCATTCCGATCGTCCCGTTTCTCCGGCACGAACCGCGCCACCTCGACGTCTTCGCCGACCCGCCCGACGATGACGCCGTGCACCATGCCGAGCACGAGTGGCATCTCATCGTGCAGGTGGTCGTGTTCTTCTTCGGCCTCGTCAACGCCGGCGTGATGCTGAAGGGCTACGACACCGGATCGTGGGCGATGCTGCTGGCGCAGCTCGCGGGCCGGCCGCTCGGCATCCTGATCGCCGTCCAGCTGGCGCTCGCCGCGGGCCTGCACCTGCCGGCGCACGTCGGCTGGCGCGAGCTCGTCGTCGTCGCGTTCGCGACGTCGAGCGGCTTCGCCATCGCGCTGTTCTTCGCAACCGGGCTGCTGGCGACCGGGCCGATGCTCGAGCAGGCGAAGATCGGCGTCCTGGCGTCGGCCGCCGGCGCGGGCCTCGCGTTTCTCGCGGCGCGGCTGCTCCATGTGGGCCGGGCGGCGCACTAGGCGGAGCGGACCGTGGGATTCCGTCTGAAGTCGGGCAAGACCGTCGCGAGCGAACTCCGCCGCATCGTGCTGCGGCAGCTCGATCGCGCGGGGGCGGAGCTCACCGCGATCGGCGACCCGGAGAGCGACGAGGCCATCCACGACGCGCGGCGGCGCGTGAAGAAGATTCGCGCGATCATCCGGCTCGTCCGGCCCGTGCTCGACAAGGCCTACCGCCGCGACCCCGCGCTGCGGCAGGTGAGCAAGCTGCTCGCGCCGGTGGCCGACGGGCAGGGCGTCATCGACACGCTCAACCAGCTGCTGCGGCGGTACCGGCGGAACCTGCCGCCGCGCACGGCGGCGGCCATTCGCGCGGACCTCGTCGCGCGCGGCCGGCGGATCGACTCGCAGGCGAAGAACGACCACGTGCTCGAGCAGGCCCGGCAGACGCTGCGCGCCGAGCGGCAGCGCGTCAAGCGCTGGCGCCTGTCCACCGAGGGGTTCAGCGCGCTCGCGCCCGGACTCAAGGCCAGCGTCCGCCGCGCGCGCACGGCGATGATCGACGCGTGGCTGCACCCGACGGCCGCGCGCCATCACGCCTGGCGCCGCCACGTGAAGAACCACTGGTTCCACGTGCGCCTGCTGAGCGCGCGGACGGGCAACCGCCTGCAACCCTATCAGCGCCAGCTCGAAGCGCTCGACGGTCTGCTGGGCGAGTTCCACAACCTCGTGCTCCTGCACGAGGTGCTCGTCAGCGACAGCGCCCTGCCCGCGCGCGAGATCTCGCGCTGCGTCCGCATCGTCGAGCGCTACCAGCACGAGCTCCGCCGGCATGCGCAGGTGCTCGGCCTTCGCATCTACAGCGAGACGCCGCGCGGCTTCGTGCGGCGGGTCAAGTCGCTCTGGCAGGCGCACGCCTCATGACCCGGCCGCACGCCCTCGGCCGCCTGCTCCGCCCGTACTCGACGCTGTGCGGCGTCGCCCTCGCGGCCATGCTCGTCGAGAGCGGCGCCGATCTGCTGGAGCCGTGGCCGCTCAAAGTCGTCCTCGACTACGTGATCGGCAGCAAGCACGCGCCGGGGTGGCTGAGTGCGTGGACCGCGGGCGGCAGCCGCACGGCGCTGCTCGGCCTCGCCACCGCGAGCGTGATGCTCATCGCGATCGTCGGCGCCGTCAGCGCGTACACCGAGAAGTACCTGTCGGCGACGATCGGCAAGCGCGTGGGCTACGACCTCCGGCACGCGCTCTATCACCACGTCCAGCGGCTGTCGCTGTCGTTCTATGACGGCCGGCAGACCGGCGACCTGATCGTCCGCCTCACGGCCGACATCGACGCCGTGGAAGACGTCATCACCGGCGCCGTGCTCGGCATCGTGCTCGACGTCGTGACGCTCGGCGGCATGCTCGTCGTGATGTTCGTCCTCGACTGGCGGTTCAGCCTGATCGGCCTGTCGATCGCGCCGGTGCTGTTCGTGCTCGCGTACCGGTTCATGCGACGCATCAAGGCGGCCGCGCGCGAGGTGAAGACCCGCGAAAGCGAGCTCGCGTCGGTCGTCCAGGAGTCGCTCACGTCGATGCGCGTGGTGAAGGCGTTCGCGCGCGAAGACTTCGAGGAGGCGCGGCTCGATCGGCACAGCCTCGCGAGCGTGGGCGCCGCGCTGCGCGCCCGCGCGGTCAAGGCGCGGCTCTCGCCGCTCGTGGACGTCATCATCGCGGCCGGCACGTGCCTCGTCCTCTTTTTCGGCGCGCGGTTCGTCCAGACCGGCCGCATCACCGCGGGCGCGCTCATCGTCTACATCCTGTATCTCGGGAAGCTCTACAAGCCGATCAAGGATCTGTCGAAGACGTCCGACACCGTCTCGAAGGCGGCGGTCGCCTTCGAGCGGATCGACGAGCTGCTCGCCGTCGAGCGGCAGGTGGCCGACCTGCCGGGCGCGCGTCCAGCCCCGCGCTTCGAGGGGCGGATCGCTTTCGAGCACGTGTGCTTCGGCTACACGGCGGGTCGGCCCGTGCTCACGGACCTGAGCCTGGAGATCGAACCGCGGCAGCGCGTCGCGCTCGTCGGCGAAACCGGCGGCGGCAAATCGACGCTCATCGCGCTCATCCCCAGGCTGTACGACGTCTGGGAGGGCGCCGTGCGCATCGACGGCGGCGACGTCCGCCGCTATGCGCTCGAGTCGCTGCGCACGCAGGTCAGCTTCGTGCTGCAGGATCCGGTGCTCTTCCGGACCACCGTCGCCCGGAACATCGCCTATGGCCGCCCCGGCGCGTCGGCCGACGAGATTCTTCGCGCCAGCCGCCTGGCGCACGCCGACGAGTTCATCGCGCGGCTGCCCCGCGGCTACGACACCGTGATCGGCGAGCGCGGCGACACGCTGTCGGGCGGCCAGCGGCAGCGCATCGCCATCGCCCGCGCGATCATCCGCGACACGCCCATCCTGCTGCTGGACGAGCCGTCCGCGGCGCTCGACCCGGAATCGGAGGCCCTGATCTTCAAGGGCCTCGAGCGGCTGCTCGAGGGCCGCACCTCCATCACCATCGCGCACCGGCTCGCCACGGTCCGCAACGCCGACGTCATCTTCGTGTTGCACGAAGGACGCATCGTCGAAACGGGCACGCACGAGGCGCTGCTCGCGCTCGACGGGCGCTACGCGCGCTTTCACCGGATGCAGGTCCGCGGCGCCGCCGGCCGCCGCGACGCCGCCATCTGAACGGTGCGCGCCGCGGCGTGCCGAATTCGCATAGTCACGCGCGCGTCGGCGTGGCTAGGCTGCGATCATGAACAAGCATATTCAGACGAACACGGCGGCAGACGTGAACGCGGCTCCGGCGGCCGTGATGGCTCCTGCCACGGGGCGCGCGCCCGTGGCGCTCGAGCTGCGCCGAGACGACCTGCTGGCCCGCCGCATCCGGAGCGAGTACCTGGAGATGCCCGGGCTGAACCTGACACTGACGCAGGCGCAGCGGATGTGGAATCTCCGCCGCGACGAATGCGAGCGGCTGCTCGAGGATCTGGTCGATGCCGGATTTCTGTCACGCACGGAGATCGGGCTGTTCATCCGTGCAGGCACCGGCCGCGCGGGTGTGTGACGCGCGACGCTGACGGACGGCAGTGCGCGGATCGCGGGATGTTGACGCGCACGCCGCCGCCGACCTGCCCCGCGCGCGATCTGCACGCGCGACTCTCCCGTCTCCCCCGGGGTGCACTTCTTGCACCGATGGCCCGCGACGCTGCGGACCACCCGCACGAATCAGGAAGGGAGACACATTCTCATGCGAACGTCAGCTTATGTGATCACCGCACTGCTCGCGGCGGGACTGCCGCCCGCGGCCATGGCGCAGAGCGCCACGAATCCGCCGGCCGCCGTCCCGCCTCCCACGCAATCCACGTTGTACGGCACGACCCAGAGTCACTGGCTCGCGTCGGGCTTCGTCGGATCGACGTTCGGCGGCAACACGACACAAAGTGAGAGCGTCAACTTCGGCGGCCAGGTGGCGTACCTCTGGCGCGGCGTCGTCGGCGCCGAAGCACTGGCCGACTTCACGCCGTCGTTCAAGATCGACAACGCCGCGCTGTCTGAAAACCCGCGCGCGAACAGCTACATGGCCAACGCCATCGTCGCGTTGCCGCTCGGCGCCGAAGGCCAGTTCCAGCCGTACGTCTCGGGCGGCCTCGGCGGCATCCAGCTGCGCGCGACGGCCTTCAACGCGTTCCTGCCGAGCGTGAGCGGCCCTCCGATCGCGACGGGAACGAGCACGGGCGATCAGTTCAAGTTCGGCAGCAACGTCGGCGGCGGGCTCATGGGGTTCGCCGGCATGATCGGCTTCCGCGCCGACATCCGGTATTACAAGGCGACGACGGATGCGCAGTTCCAGTCAACGTCCGCGATCGGCCAGTTCACCGAGGGTCTGCTCTCCGGGCTCGACTACTGGCGGGCCAACATCGGTGTGGCGCTCCGGTGGTGACGGCGCCGGCGACGCGGACACCGGGTCCGCGCCGCCGTCTCCTGCGCCCGGTCGTTCCGTCGGGTGACAGCAGGCCGTGAACGCTCGCGGCGCCTCGCGACCACCGGATCGGCGGCACGCGGCGACGGCGGGCAAATGCCGCTGCGCGCCTGGAACGCGTCTTGCTCTCCGACGTGGTCATACGAGGAGAGCCAATGTCTGCAGTGCTCCGCCACTCGAGGCGGCAGATCGTCCGGCGAGCATCTGAATTCGTCCGCACGCACGCCGCCGAAGGCATTCGCATCCGAGACCTCTCACGCGCCGCCGGCGTCAGCGAGCGCACGCTGCGCAACGCCTTCCACCGCGAGCACGGCGTGAGCCCGAAACAGTACGAACTGCGCGAGCGCCTGCGCGCCGTCCGCCAGGCGCTGTGCGAGAGCGCGGCGACCGCCACGGTGACCACCATCGCGAGCGAGTACGGGTTCTTCGAGCTGGGGCGGTTCGCGGGTATCTACAAGCACACGTTCGGCGAGTCGCCGTCGCAGACGATGAGGATGCAGCGTGCGGCGCGCAGCGGCGCCTCAGCGCGCTAACGCCGCGCGGAGCACCTCGTCGCGCACCATCGCCCCGCACCGCGCGAGCGCCGTCGCCGCACGCTCGAAGTCGTGCACGAGGGACGTCAGCACGTACAGCGCGTGACAGTCGCTCTGGCCGCGCACGAGCCGCTCGGTGACGTCGCGCCTCGACGCGTGCGCCTGGCGGCCGAGCGCCGCCAGCCGATCCACCGCCAGCAGAAAGCTGTCCACGTCGCGGCGATCCGACGAGCGCGACAGATCCTGCCCCTCGGCGAGACACCGCACGTACTCGCGCGCCGTCGCGCCCACCTGCTCCGCCAGCGAGTCGAGCAGCTCGAGCGTCGCGTGGTCGATGCCGTCGGGGACGAGCGGCAGCATGAACGCGGCGTCCTCGAGCGCGGCGGCCGCGGCGCTGGCCTCGGTGAGCAGCGGCTGCAGCGACGGCTCGGCGCCGGCGCGTTCGACCAGCCGGAGCTCGTGCCGCAGCACCTCCTCGGCGCGGCCGGTCCACGCACGCACAACCTCGGGCGTCCGCGCGATCGCGTCGTCCGGTCCGTCGGACGGCCCGGTGAGCACCTGCGGGCGGATGCGCTCGGCCAGCGCCGCGATCATCGTGGCGTGCTCGGCGACGCCGGCCAGCAGGTGATGATTCGGCGTCTCGAGGTAGCGCAGCAATTCGGCCTCGATCTTGTCTTCGATCAGGTACTGCGACTGTCCGGCGCTCAGACCGGCCGAGGCCGTCCGCAGCACCGACATCAGAAACAGCCGCGCCGGCTGCTCGCCCAGGATGTCCTCGAGCCGCGCGCCGAGGTGCGTCTGCTGCGGGACGGCGCGCTCGAACGCCGCCTCGATCACACGCGCGCCGCCGATCTGCAGAAACGCCCGGTGCCCAAAGTCGTTGTCGGCCGCCCACTTCAGAATGTCGGCGGCCGTCGCCTTGCTGACGAGACGGCCCAGGCGCTTCCGCGCGCGGTTCCAGTCGATGAGGAACACGAGGCGCGATCCGAGGTGCGTCAGAAACTGCTGCAGGTGCTCGAGCGTGTCGGCCGTGTAAATGCCCACCGTCATCTCGTACGCCGCGCCTCCGGTGACGGGCGGCTCTGTCCAGGAGACGCCGTACGGCTTGAGCAGATCTTGAAAGAACCTGAGACGCGAATGGTGCACGTCGGTGCAGGTGACCGTCACCGCCAGATCCTCGACGTGGACGACGACGATGTGCGCGTCGGTCAGGCCGACGTCGTTCTGGATGGCCAGCACGGCGCCGTCGCGCGCCGCCGTTGTCCCGAGGCCCGGATGATCGAACTTCAAGCCGGCGGTCTGGTGAACGCCGGCCATGAACGCCCGCACGAGCGTGCGATCGCGATCCGTCAGGCCGTACGTGCCGGCCCCGTCCACGATCTCCGCCGCGATGCCCGACTGCAGCGCCGTCAGCTCGCCGTGCAGGTCCATGATCAGCTGATGGACCGTGTCGTGGCCGTTGCGCGAGAGCGACGTCAGCGCGTTGATCGTCCCCGTCGCGATCTGATCGTCGGGCACGGACGGCACGGTCGCGGCCAGATCGTCCAGGCGGTGCTGGTAGAGCGACGCGCGCTCGCGCACGTCCGGCCGGGTCGCGCCGGCGGCCTGCAGCGCCGTCAGCATCCGCCGGACCTCGTCGAACACCTGAGCCAGGATCACCGACGCGCCGGGGATGGAGGACACGCTGGCGCCGCGGCTCGCGCTCGCCTCGACCACGTGATCGAGCGAGGGGTCGGGGACACCGCTCGCTTCGCGCTGCTCGCGGAGGTTCGAGAAGGGCTGCTGCGCCGTCTGCGCGTGCGCCTGCGCCGCCTGCAGCAGCGTCAGGTAGTACTTCACGCGATCGTTGGCCGCGAGACCGCGCGCGATGAGCTCGGGCAGCAGCAGACCGCGATCGCCAATCTGTTCGATGAGTGCGCGCTTGCCAGGCATGTCGGCGTCCCTCCGGATCGTGGTGCGCGCCTCAGTCGTGCAAGGCCGCTGCCGCATTCGCGTGCGGCCGGCGGGATCGCGCGTCACGATCGGTCGTGAGCGTCGCGCGCGCGCCCCGCGGCGGCGGCGCGACTCCCGTGGCACCGCGCGTGCAGCGGCCCTGTCACGCATGCCGGGACATCTCGACGTCGATTACTTCCGTCCGCTCTCGTCGGTCGTCGCGCTCGACGTCGAAGCCGTCTCGGTCGCCGGCGCCGCGAGCGCGCACAACACCGACCATTACCTCGCCATCCGCCTCGGCCGAACGCAGGAGACGCTGCGCTCGAGCCTGGCGGCGGCCGATCTCCCGCCGCGCTTCGAGGAGCACGCGTACGCGCTGCTCGTCGCGGACGGCCTCGGCGAAGCGGCGTCGGGCGCGCGCGCCAGCCGCGTCGCCCTCAGCGCGCTCGCGCACCTCGCCATCCGATACGGACACTGGAACGTCCGCATCGACGGAGACACGGTCGCCACCGTCCTGGAGCAGGGCGAGTTTCTCTGGCGCCGCGCCCACAACGCCGTCGCCCGCGCCGCCAGCGCCGACGTGCGCCTCAACGACATGGCGGCCAGCGTCACGGCGATGTACGTGGCGGGCGTGGATCTGTTCTTCGCGCACAGCGGTCACTCGAAAGGCTATCTCTTCCGCGACGACACGTTGATCCCGCTCACGTCCGATCACACGCTCGTGCAGCTCTACGCCGACGGCGCCATCGTGTCGCCCGACGCCGAGCTCCGGACAGACGCAACGCACCAGGTCGTCAACGCGCTCGGCGGCACGCGCGATCCTGACGTCGATCTCGAACACGTCACCCTCGCCGACGGCGATCGCCTGCTCCTCTGCACGAACGGCCTGACCGACGCCGTGACCGACGACGCGATAGCCGGCGTGCTGGCGCTCCGTCGCCGTCCGGCCGACGACTGCCGGCGGCTCGCGGACCTCGCCGCCGCGGGACGCGCGGCCGACGACGTGACGGTGATGGTGGCCGACTATCGGCTGCGCGCGTGAGGGGGTGGCGGATGGCGTCTGAAGAGTCGCGGCGCCTGGAGCAGGCGCGGACGGGTGTCGCGTGGCGCCGCTGGGGGCCGTACCTCGCCGAGCGCCAGTGGGGTACCGTCCGCGAGGACTACAGCGCCTCGGGCGACGCCTGGAGCTACTTCCCGCACGACCATGCGCGCTCGCGCGCGTATCGCTGGGGCGAAGACGGGCTCGCCGGCATCTCGGACGACCGGCAGTTGCTCTGCTTCGCG
The DNA here is from genome assembly GCA_964579765.1 of uncultured Bifidobacteriaceae bacterium. GTDB lineage: Bacteria > Acidobacteriota > Vicinamibacteria > Vicinamibacterales > CAVVIG01 > DATNBT01. Next base: position 3,026 of record CAZOIK010000266.1, on the reverse strand, counting down.
ATCGCGTTGTGGAACGGCGCCGATCCGATTCTCAAGGAGCGGCTGTTCGGGCTGACCAACGCCGAGGGCAATCACGGCGAGGACGTGAAGGAGTACTACTTCTACCTCGACTCGACGCCGACGCACTCGTACATGAAGTATCTGTACAAGTATCCGCAGCGGGCGTATCCGTACGGCGATCTCATCGCGACCAACCGCCGGCGCCCGCGGACGGCGTTCGAGTACGAGCTCATCGACACGCACGTCTTCGACGAGAACCGCTATTTCGACGTGTTCGTCGAATACGCGAAAGCCGCACCCGACGACCTCCTCGTCCGCCTCACGGCGCACAACCGCGGCCCCGACGCGGCGACGCTGCACGTCCTGCCGACGATCTGGTTCCGGCGCATCTGGCGGCGGACGGACGACGCGCCGCCGGCGCCGCTGCTGCACGACGGCGACGAGTCCCCGCCCGTCATCGCGGCGTTTCATCCGCTGCTCGGCGAGTACCGCCTGTATGCGGAAGACGCCGGCGAACTGCTTTTCACCGACAACGAGACGAACGCACGCCGGCTGTTCAACCGGCCCAACGAGACGCCCTACGTCAAAGACGGCATCAACGACTGCATCGTCGGCGGACGACGCGACTGCGTCAACCCGGAGCAGCGTGGAACCAAGGCCGCGGCACACTACCGGTTGACCATTCAGCCCGGCGCGTCCGCGTCGATCCGGCTGCGGCTGTGCGACGCGGCCGCTTCACGCACACACCGGCACGGGCCGTTCGGCCTGGCGTTCGACACCCTGCTGGACACCCGGCGACAGGAGGCCGACGCCTTCTACGCGTCGATCGTTCCCGCGGCGCTCGACGCGGACGCGGCGCGCGTCATGCGGCAGGCGCTCGCCGGCCTGCTATGGTCGAAGCAGTACTACTACTACGACGTGGATCGCTGGCTCGACGAACACGGCGCCGATCCGTTCACACACCGCGGACACGCGCCCCGCAACGAGCACTGGCACCACATGTACAACGCCCACGTCATCTCGATGCCCGACAAATGGGAGTACCCGTGGTACGCGGCGTGGGATCTCGCCTTTCACGTGATTCCGCTGAACCTGGTCGATCCCGAGTTCGGCAAGCAGCAGCTCGACCTGATGCTGAGCGAGCGATACCTCCATCCGAGCGGGCAGGTGCCCGCCTACGAGTGGAACTTCGGCGACGTCAACCCGCCCGTGCACGCCTGGTCGGCCATCTTCACGTACCGCCTTGACGCGAAGCGGCGCGGCACGGGCGACATCGACTGGCTGGAGCGGATCTTCCACAAGCTGCTGCTGAACTTCACCTGGTGGGTCAACCGCAAGGACCGCAGCGGCAACAACGCCTTCGAGGGCGGGTTCCTCGGCCTCGACAACATCGGCGTGTTCGATCGCAGCAAGCCGCTGCCCACCGGGGGCTATCTCGAGCAGGCGGACGGCACGGCGTGGATGGCCCTGTTCTGCCAGAACATGATCGAGATCGCCGCGGAGCTGGCGGCACACCGGCCGGTGTACACCGAGCTGGCGGTCAAATTCGTCGAGCACTTTCTGTGGATCGCCGCGGCCCTCACAACGCCCGGCGGCACGGGCATGTGGGACGAGGCCGACGGCTTCTTCTACGACGTGCTGCGCCTCCCCGACGGACGATCGCAGCGGCTCAAAGTGCGCTCGATGGTCGGCCTGCTGCCCTTCTGCGCCGTGACGGTGTACGACGGCAAGCAGCTCCTGCGCTCACCCGAGCTCTCCGCGCGCCTGCGCAGCTTCCTCGAGGCACGCCCGGAGCTGCGCGCGTTCATTCACGATCCGAGCAAAGTCGGCCACGCGGGACGGCGGCTCGGCGCCATCCTCGACGAGCGCAAACTGCGGCGCGTGCTCGCGCGCATGCTCGACGAACGCGAGTTCCTCAGCCCGTACGGCATCCGATCGATGTCGCGCCACCACCTGAACCATCCGTATGTGTTCAAGGCCGGCGGTCAGGAATACCGCGTGCAGTACACGCCGGCGGAGTCGGACTCGGGCATGTTCGGCGGCAACTCGAACTGGCGGGGGCCGATCTGGATGCCGGTCAACGCGCTGATCATCCGCGCCCTCTACCACTACTACCGGTACTACGGCGACGACTTCACGATCGAGTGCCCGACGGGCTCCGGCCGCCAGAAAACGCTCTACGAGATCGCCGTCGAGATCACGCGCCGGCTGACCAGCATCTTCCTCCGCGGTCCGGACGGCCGTCGCCCGGTGTACGGCGGAACGCGCACGTTCCAGGCCGACCCGCACTGGCGCGACCTGCTGCTGTTCTACGAGTACTTCCACGGCGACAACGGCGCCGGACTCGGCGCCAGCCACCAGACCGGGTGGACAGCCGCGCTCGCGGCGCTGATGCACATGAGCGCGACGGTGTCGGCCGACGACGTCCTCGCCGACGAGGTGCGCGCCGGCATGACGCCGCTCGAACCGGTGAACGCGGCGGGCTGAGGCCGCGTCACGTCCGAGGCGGCGCCACGGGGCCCAGGGGAATGCGCACGTTGAGCTCGGTGCCGACGGCGGGCGTCGATCGGATGGAAAACGTGCCGCCGACCATGTGCACGCGCTCGCGCATGCTCAGCAGGCCGAGCCCTTCACGCGTGGCGCCGACGACGAAGCCGCTGCCGAAGTCCCTGATGTTGAGATGAAGCAGGACCGGGCTGCCCCAGAGCTCGACGTCTACCCGGCGCGTGTCGCTGTGCCGGGCGGCGTTGGTCAAGCCTTCCTGGAGCACGCGGAACAGACAGAGCGACACGTCCGCCGGCACCTGGCTCGGCACGGTGTGGCTGCTGAACGCGATGTCCATTCCGAGGTGCTTCTCGAGATCGGCGCAGAGGTTCCGCAGCGCGAGCGGGAGGTCCAGCAGCCGCACCTGGGGCGAATACAGCTCGTGCGAGACGGCGCGGACGTCCCTGGCGAGCTCCGCGACGTGCTCGACGAGCTCGCGGACGCGTTCGCGCGTCCGCGCCGGCAGCGCGCGGTCGCTCTCG
>CAZOIK010000265.1:0-6613 GCA_964579765.1 uncultured Bifidobacteriaceae bacterium | reverse complement strand
TGGTTGTCGAACCGGTGCACGGCGCCGCGCGGAATGCAGAGCGCCTGCCCCGGCCCGACGTCGATCCGCGTGCCGTCCACCGTCCACGTCAGCACGCCCTCGATTCCGTAAACCGTTTCTTCGTAGTGATCGTGACTGTGCGCCGGCGCCGCCAAACGCTGCGCGGCCGGGACCGTGAGCTCGAACAGGGCGACGCTGCCGCCCGCATCGTCTGCCGTGATCAGGAATCGCACGGCGAGCGGCCCGAGGTGGATGGTTTCCTCGGACGGATTGACGTGGATGCCGGTCGGCTGCGGCGCCATGGCGGGTCTCCTGAGGTAAATTACGTTTACTGATGGTAGACTGTAAATGCGATTTACTACGACGTCAACCTCGTCGTCACGACCCTCCGCGCAGGCCGCCCCCGCCGAGATGCTGATCGGCGCGCTGCTCCGCGTGCCGGCCCAGGCCATTCACCGCCGGATCATCGCGGAGCTGAACGCCGCCGGGTTCGAGGAGCTCCGCGTGCCGCACATGGCCGTGCTGCAGTTTCCCGGCCCGGACGGGGTGCGCCCCGGCGTGCTCGCCGAGCGCGCCGGCATGAGCAAGCAGGCGATGAACCAGCTGTTGCGGAGTCTCGAAGGGCTCGGGTATCTCGCCCGGTCCGACGCTCCCGATGGCGGCCGCGCGCGCGTGGTCCGTCTGACGAAACGCGGACGCGCCGCGTACATGAAGATCCACGCGATCCTTCGGGACGTCGAACGCGAGTGGAGCGCCGAACTCGGCGCCAGGCAGTTCAGACAGTTCAAAGCGCTGCTGCGCCGGGTCTGGGAGAGCCCGTTGATTCGGTAGCGGCCGGATCGCGCGCGGAGGTCAGAACGCGTCCCTGAAAGGGCCGCGCTACGCCCTTCGGCGGACAACCGTCGCGGGGCTTGCCAGCCGTAGCTCACGCGTGGGGAGTCACAAGCGGAGCGAAGGTTGAGTGCATCGCCGATTCGTCCTTCGCGTTCGAGAGACGCGATGAATGCTTGCGCCGGATTGGTCGCTGTAGATGTCGTAGCCCCGCGAAACGTGCTCACGAGTGCTTTCTTCATGCAGACGCATTTGCCGTGCCAGCACAATCGTCTCCATCCCGTACTTGCGGACGAGATAATCTGTCCACTCGTCACGCCATCGGTGGTCCAGCGCTACAACATCGTGAGCGACGGCGATCTTCGGGATGCAGCGCGGCGCCTTGATAACGTGGCTAGGGCGCTGATACCCAAGCCCGGACACGATTACGTGCCGCGCCCTCTATCGTGGCTTGGTCAGTCCTACGGCGAGCCGCGTAGCGAAGGCTTCCTTGATTGGGGTAAACACTTCGCGACTACACAGGATTAATCCGACTTCGAATCCGCTTCATCTCGTAGCGGAACATATCTGCCAGTTCGAAGCGTTTGAGCCGTCGATTCAGCGAACGGGTCGTTACTGCGGAGCAGTAGCCGAACCTCCGTTTCGATGTCGTACTCGACGCGTCTGATCTCGACTCGATCGTCATCGACGAGCGCGTAGGCCGCGCGCGTGTCACCGTCAAACGACTGGCTCACCGCGCCAGTATTCGAGAGCGTCAACGTCCGCAGGTTGCGTACGAAGGGCGTGTGAATATGTCCGTAGACGACGCGTGACGACCCCAGTACTCCGTAGACGCGTTCCATATCCTCATCCAACGCAGTCGCAGCAACTATCCCCCACGCGTCGTTTGGGACCGCGTGCACCACCGTCAGATTGTGACCCGACCATCGCAGCGGCAGCGTGCGAAGCCACGCGAGTCGGTTATCGCCGATGGCTTCGAGCGTCGCCGGCAGCGTATGCGTGAGGCTGAGATCTCTGATCCGATGCAGATGGGGTGCATGGAGCATCTCAGAGAGGCGATGCGGCGCCCATAACGCTTCTTCGGTGTTGCCGTAGACACCCGGCCAGTTCATCTCGCGGATTCGGTCGATGACTTCCGCTGGACGCGGTCCGCCGACGACCAAGTCGCCACCCTGAACGATGAGGTCTGGCGCGGTCGTACGCAAATCGGCGATCACGGCGTCCAATGCTGTCAGATTCGCGTGAATGTCTGATACGACCGCGATGCGCATCATTGGAGTCTATCTGTTCGCGTCCATCGTCCTTGATTGCGAATGACTAACGCCGCAGTGTCTACCGGTGCGAGAGCCTCTCGCCGTTTGGCTACGGTTTGGCTACGGTTGGGCGAAATGCCTGCGAGGCGCCATGCGTGCGGGCCGATTTTCTTAGGGAAAAGTGGAGGCGCCGCCCGGATTTGAACCGGGGGTGGAGGTTTTGCAGACCTCTGCCTTACCTCTTGGCGACGGCGCCCCTGAAAACGGCTCGCGGCCCTGAAAGGGCCGCGCTACGAACATCCGGCACGCGAAGCGGAGTGGGCGTCGGGCCCCACCCGCGCGGAGCGTGCGTGTCCGGGGGGCAGGGCCCCCGGAGTGAACAATGGAGCGGGAAACGGGATTCGAACCCGCGACTTCGACCTTGGCAAGGTCGCACTCTACCACTGAGTTATTCCCGCTCGCGAACCCCTAAATTACCACGAACGAGCCGTCCGGCTAAAGCCGGACGCGACGACCGCAGGCGCGTTCGCCGGCGTCGGCGGCCCTGAACGGGCCGCCCTAGGTGCAAATGTCGGGCGCGCGGGTTGCACGCCCGGCCCGCGGGAGGAGAATGACTCATGGCGAAGTCACCAGGACACCGCGAACACCCCGAGCACAAGGTCCGCGAACGCCACGTCGATCGGCGAATGGTGGCCGAAATCGACGGCGACGTGGTCGCGGACTCCACCGACGTGATCGAGGTGGACGAGGACGGCCACCAGCCGCGCTTCTACTTCCCGCGCGGCGACGTCCGCATGGAGAAGCTCACCCGCACGGCGACGACCTCGCGCTGCCCGTTCAAGGGCACGGCGCACTACTTCACCCTCCGCGCCGGCGGCCGCGCGCTCGACGACGCGGTCTGGAGTTACGAAGAGCCGTACGACGAGCACGAGGCGCTCAAGGCACGCCTGGCGTTCTACGACGACAAAGCGCCCGAGATCCGGGTCCACGCGGCGTAACGATCGCCGCTCCGCTGCCTGGCCGGCCTGCGCGGCGACCGGCAACGGCGCGCGCGGGACTGGCAGCGGAGCGCCGGGGACCGGCAGCACGATCCCGCGGACCGGACGGAGGGCGCCGCGGACCGGACGGACGGTCCCGCGGACCGGACGGACCCTTCCGCTGACCGGACGGACGTCGCCGCCAACCGGACGCGGGGCTCCGCGCCCCGGACGGGCCGTCCGACGGCCCGCGCACCCCGTCCAGGACGCGGCGCCCTCCGTCCGATGTCTCGCGCATGGCCGGCCGTCAGCCGCTCCCGGCCGACGGGGAGCCGCGGCCGGCAGCCGGATTCCCGCCCCCCCCGGGCCGCGTCGGCGCGCTTCTTGGGTCGATACCTCCGCATCAGGAGGTGAAGCCATGCACAGCATGAAGGCACTGTTCGCCGGTCTGGCAGCGCTGTGCGTCGCGACGACGACGTTCGCCGCACCGTCCAAAGACGACGCGAAGCGGCTCAACGAGTCCACGCAGGTGCTCAGCGAATTCAGGACGGCGGACGACGCCATCCCTGAAGACATCTGGGCCAGGGCGGAATGCGTGGTCGTCATTCCGTCGGTGAAGAAGGCCGGCTTCATCATCGGCGGCGAGTTCGGCTCCGGCGTGATGAGCTGCCGGCACGCTCGTACGTGGGGTGCGCCGGTGTTCATGACGCTCGCCAAGGGCAGCGCGGGACTGCAGGCGGGCGTCCAGTCAACCGACCTGGTGCTGATGATCATGAACCGCAGCGGCGTGGAGAAGCTGCTCGGCAACAAGGTGACGCTCGGCGCCGACGCGTCGATTGCCGCGGGACCGATCGGCCGGACGGCGACGGCCGCGACCGACGCGCAGATGCGGGCCGAGATGCTCTCGTACTCGCGATCGCGCGGGCTGTTCGCCGGCATCGACCTGTCGGGCGGCACGCTGCGGCCTGACACCGACGCCAACGTCCGCGCGTACGGCTCGGTCGTCCGCGTGCGCGACATCGCGCTCGGCACGGCGCCCGTGCTGATGACGACGTCGGCGCGCGCCTTCACACGCGCGCTCGATCGCGACGTGCGCGCGACGAGCGGCGTGAAGAAGTAGCTACGGCGCCGGCGTGTCTCGACCGAGCGACTGGCGCAGGGCGATGCCGTCGAGTTTCAACTGCAGCGCCCGCGCCTCGGCGAGGCGCAGATCGAGCAGCGCGTGCACGCGCGCCGTCACGTCCGGCCGCCGGTGTCCGAGCTGCGCGTCGCGGCCGTCGATCTCGACGCGCAGCGCCTGCAGCGCCTTGACGTCGGGCCGGGCCGCCAGCGCCGCCGCCCGGCTCGTGGCATCCGCCTCGAGCGTCGCGTAGGTCTGCGCGACGTCTGTCGTGTCCAGGCTCCGGACGTCCGGCGCCGCGGCCGCGCGCGGGGGGGCCGGCGCCGGGGCGGTATCCACTTTGCCGCGCGAGCCGGCGACGCGGACGCCGTGCGCGCACGGCTCGTGCAGCCGCACGACCATGCGCGCGAAGGGGGCGCCGGTCTTCACGATCGCCCGAACGGTCACGTCGGCGATGCAGGGGAGCGTCGCGTCGGGCGTCAGCGTCTCGGCGCGGGGCCCGTGGTCGAGCGGGCCTACCTCGACAATGACGGTGGTGGCGTCGGCGGAGTCTGCTTCGCCGGCGTTGGCCGCGGGCGCAGTCAGCTGCAGCACGACGGATGAGCGATCGGACAGCGGCAGCGCCGTGACGCTCGCCACAGTCGAGCTAGCGGCGTGCGCCAACGACGCCATGGAGAGAATCGCACTGATGAGGTACACGCGCATGACACTTCAGTATGAACCGGCGCCGCGCTAAAATCGACGAGCTGTGAAGGAGCGAGCGTGATGGATTCGCGGCTGATGTTTTCGAGCGAATCGTACTCGCGCGCTCTTGATGAGCTATCGCGCGCGCTCCGGCGCCGCGAAGCGTTGATCCTCCTCGTCGGCGCCAGCGGCACGGGCAAGACCACGCTCTGCAGCGCCGCCGTGCGCGCGCTCGACGCGCCGCTCGCGCTCTCCGTCATCACCGATCCGTTTCTCACGATTGACGATCTCATCAGGCAGGTCCTCCACGATTTCGGCGTGCCGCAGGCCGTCGAGTGGGCAAGCGCCCGCCCGGCCGCGGCGAGCTGCCACGATCTCATCCGCATGCTCCAGCGCTTTCTCGAGACGCAGTGCCGCGCCGACGCGCACGCCCTCGTCGTGATCGACGACGCGCACCAGATTCAACCGGCGGTCCTGGCGCAGCTGCGGGCCCTGTTGAATCTGGCCGGCGCGGTGCCGCTGCAGATCCTCCTCGTCGGACAGCCGGAGCTCGACACGCTGCTCGCGCAACCCGAGTTGCAGCCGCTGCGTCAACGCGTGTCGCGCCGCTCGGTGCTCACGACGCTGACGCGGCGTGAGATTCGCCCCTATCTCGACTGCCGATCGGCGCTGCTGGCGTCGGAGGCGCCGGGCGACGACGCCGACGCGCGCCGGCCGCTGTTGACGTCGCGCGCCGCGGCGGCGATGGGCCGGCTGTCGAACGGCAACCCGCATGCGCTCGCGCTGCTGTACGAGCGAGCGCTGGAAGTCGGCGCCGAGCGGCACGCCGAGGAGATTGGCGGCCGCGTCGTCCTCGACGCGGCGCACCGGCTCGACGTCCATGTCTCGGCGCTCGAGCGGCTCCGGCTGGCGCCGCAGATCCTGATGCTCGTCAGCCCCACGGCGATCACGGTCGTGCTCCTGTGGGTGTTCTGGCAGGTCGGCTGGGTGCGGCTGCCGCTGCGGGCGGCGTCGCGAGCGGCGTCGCGAGCGGCAGCGCGAGTGACGCCGCCACCCGTTGCGTTGTCGCAGGCTCCGGCGCCCGTCGCGCCGCCCGACGAGGAACCGGCGGCGAACGTCCTGCCCACCTCCACCAGCTACGTCGTCGTCGTCGCGTCGTTCGAGACAACGCGCTACGCCGACAACCTGACGGAGCAACTCAAGACACGCGGCCTGCCCGCGTTCTCGAGGACGGACGACGGGGGAGCGTGGCACGCCGTGCTCGTCGGGCCGTACGCCTCCGCGGAGGAGGCGCGCGACGCGCAGGCGCAGATCGGGCTCGAGAAATTCCCCGACGCGCACATCAGAACCATCGACGCGGCCGAGCAGAAGTGAATCGGTCGTATGGCGAGCAGCCGGCAGGCGCCACGACGTTGATCGTGTCGCTCGGGATCATTACGGCGCCCTTGCACCTGCTCGTGATTGAGATTGCGGTCGTCATGCTGACGCTGCAGGCGATTGTCATCAATCGCCACGCCGGCATCGACTATCCCACGTGGGCGTTACGGGAGAAGTCGTAGCGGTTGAAAAGAAGTGCTCACAAAGAGCAACGCGGTCGCCTCGAACGAGGGTCGCGACGGCGCGCGCGTGGCACTTGCGGCGGAGCCGGTTTTGCACCTCGTCCGGACGCCGTGGACGCAAGGGCAAATTCGTTCCAGAAGATGCTGCACCTGGCGAACGCACGCCAGGCGCTGATGGCGGGCGACGCC
>CAZOIK010000264.1:0-7813 GCA_964579765.1 uncultured Bifidobacteriaceae bacterium | reverse complement strand
CGTCTACCGGCTCCCACGGCGTCCCGGCATCGAGGCTCGCTGGTTTGCGTTCGGCCGGCTGCTCCTTACTGTGGAAGCGCAACGTTTCCGCCCGTGGCGGTCGATGCCGTCACGGGCTGTGCGTCGCTACGACGCGAACCGGACGCGCGCGCGTTCGCGGGCCTTCCGCGCTTCGTCCTCCCGGTTGCGCGGCGGCGCCGAGGTGACCAGCGACGCCACCAGCTCACGCGCCGCGAGCGTGACGTCCTCGACCGCGCGATTGAAGGCGGCCTCGTTCGCGCGCGACGGCTTCTGCATGCCGCTCAGCTTCCTGACGAACTGCAGCGCCGACGCACGGATCTCGTCGTCGGTCGCGGGCGGGCAGAAATTCGCGAGGGTCTTGATGTTCCGGCACATGCCGCGAATTATAGGTCCACGCGACCGCCGCTAGGACGCCTGCAGCCAGCCCTGCAGCGCCGCGTGGCGGATGAGATCCGCGCGGCTGCGCAGATTCAGCTTCCGCATGGCGTTCGCCTTGTGCGCTTCGACGGTCTTCTCCGCAATCCCGAGCATCGCGCCGATTTCCTTGTGCGTGTGTCCGGCAGCCGTGAGCCGCAGGACCGCCGCCTCGCGCTCGGTGACGGCCAGCGACGCGCGGCTCACCGGCGTCGCGTGCTCGTCGTGCAGCGCCATGTCGATGTAGCGCCGGCCGATCGCCGCGGCCCTGACGGCGGCGAGCAGTTCGCGCGACGCGCTCTGCTTCAGGACGTAGGCGAGCGCGCCGGCCGCGAATAACTGGCGGACAAACGACGGCTCCCGGTGGCGCGTCAACACGACGAGCGCCGCGCCGGGACACGACGCCCGGAGCTCGGCGGCGACTTCGATGCCGCTCTTTCCCGGCAGCGACAGATCGAGCACGATGATGTCGGGACGGAGCGCGGGCGCGTTCGCGAGCGCCTCCTCGCCGTCAACCGCTTCGCCGACGACGCGCATGTCCTCCTGCGCGTCGAGCAGCTGGCGCAACCCCTCGCGCACGATGCCGTGGTCCTCCACGAGCATCACCTGAATCACAGTTCACTCCGTTTCCGCACGGCCCACCTGCCGGACGCCGCTGTCTGATGTGGCGTCCGCGATCGCCGCCCCGCGCCGGAGTGGGGCATGTCTTGTGCCGACGCGTTTCCGCCACGATCCCGCGTCTGGCGTGTGGACGCCGTTCACGCGGCGGACGAAAATGGTACGATTCGCCGACAAAGGTCGTCGCCATGCATGACGAGCCCACCGATCTGAAACTGCGCCTCAGCGGCTACACGGGCCCTGGACGCGCGCTGTTCCGCAACGTGCTCTTCGAGCAGCTCTACGAATCGCTGCCGAAGGATCCCACGGCGAAGGTGCAGATCTACAACGCGGAGATCGCGCCCGGCGGCTACACCAACTGGCACTGCCACAACGGCGCGACGTTCTTCATCGCGCTCGAAGGGATGTTCGAGGCCGAGTTCGAGGAAGGGATCCTCGTGCGCGCGAAGGCCGGCGACGTCTACTCAGAGCCGATCGGGAAGTTCCACCGCGGCCACAATCCGCATCCGGCCATGCCCTATCTGTGCATCGGCGTCTGTCTGACGCCGCCGGACAGAGATCACGTGACGAACGTCGAGATGCCGCCGTGGCTGACGCGCCACGTTCCGGGCCGTTAGTCGGCGCGTCGATCGCCAACGCGCCCCACCACGTCAGGAGCAATCGAACGGTCGAGCAGATGCGGGCCCGGCGTGCCAGCCGAGACGATCGCGCGTCACGCGCACGCGTGTCGATACGAGTTCACCGCGACACGCCCGTCGAATCAGCGGCGCTCATACAGCCGGGATGCAGCAGCGCGCTTCCGTGAAGTAGCCAGCCGACGCCTAAGGGTTCCGCGCAGACGGAGATCGTTTTCCCACGCGCCGCTCTCGCAGCGCCCTGTGCTCCGGGACATCGCTCAGGCACTCACGTTGCACCGTCAACGAGCGCGTCATGCCGGCCCCCCATCCGCAGCTCGAAGATCGACTGCTCGCGCTCTGGGAACGGACACACACCTTCACCGGCTGGCTGAAGTCGGTTGACCACAAGGACGTCGGCAAGCGGTACCTGTTCACCGCGTTCGTCTTCCTCCTGATCGGCGGCCTCGAGGCGCTGCTGATGAGGCTGCAGCTCGCACGTCCGGACGCGACGGTGCTGACGCCGGAGGCCTACGACCAGGTCTTCACGATGCACGGCACCACGATGATCTACTGGTACGCGTCGCCGATTCTCTCCGGCTTCGCGAACTACATGATCCCGCTGATGAGCGGCTCGCGCGACATGGCGTTTCCGCGGCTGAACGCGTTCACGTACTGGTCGTTCCTCTTCTCCGGCGCCCTGCTGTACGCGAGCCCGTTCATCGGCCAGGCGCCGCACGGCGGCTGGTTCAACTACGTGCCGTACACGCTGACGCCGTATTCGCCGGGGCTCAACATCGACTTCTTCGCGCTCGCCCTGCTCCTGCTGACGATCTCGACGACGGCCGGCGCGATCAACTTCATCGTCACCATCTTCCGGCTGCGCGCGCCGGGCATGAGCGTCAGCAGGATGCCGCTGTTCTTCTACAGCACGCTGACGATCTCCATCTCGATTCTTCTCTCGCTCCCCGCCCTCACCGCCGCGCTGGGCTTTCTCGAGCTCGATCGCCGCTGGGGCACGCATTTCTACGACGTCAGCGACGGCGGCAGCGTGCTGCTCTGGCAGCAGCTGTTCTGGTTCTTCGGCCATCCGTGGGTGTACATCATCTTCCTGCCGGCCACGGGCATGATTTCGATGATCATCCCCGTCTTCGCGCGGCGCCCGATCGTCGGCTACACCTACGTTGCGGTCTCGACCGTTCTGACGGGCGTCGTCGGCTTCGGCGTGTGGGTGCACCACATGTTCGCGACCGGCATGCCGCAGATGGCGATGAGCTTCTTCAGCGCCGCGAGCATGACGATCTCGATCTTCAGCGCGGTGCAGGTGTTCGCCTGGGTCGCGACCATCTGGCTCGGCGCGCCCGTGCTCACGACGTCGATGCTGTTCGCGATGGGCTTTCTCGCCGTCTTCGTGATCGGCGGCTTGAACGGCATCGCGACGGCCGTCATTCCGTTCGACTGGCAGCTCACCGACACCTACTTCGTCGTCTCTCACCTGCACTATGTGCTCGTCGGCGCCAACATGTTCCCGGTCTTCGCGGGGTTCTACTACTGGCTGCCGAAGATCACGGGCCGCATGATGAACGAGACGCTCGGCAAGGTGAGCTTCGTGATCATGTTCGTCGGGTTCAACCTCGTCTTCTTCCCGATGCACATCGTCGGACTGCTGGGGATGCCGCGCCGCATCTACACCTACCCGGCCATCAGCGGCTGGGGCCCGTGGAACATGGTCATGACCGTCGGCGCGTTCCTGCTCGCCGCCGGCGTCGGCGTGAGCCTGGTCAACTTCGTCAAGAGCATCCGCAGCGGACGGCTCGCCGGCCACGATCCGTGGCAGGCCAACACGCTCGAGTGGGACGTCGCCTCGCCGCCGCCGGTGTACGGCACGCCGCACATTCCGGCCGTCGCCACGCGCTATCCGCTGTGGGACGAGTACGACGAGCACGAGGATCCGAACGGCGAGCGGTTCCTCGACCACGAGCGCGTCACGATTGCGACGACGCCGCTCGACGGCGAGCCGTTCGCCGTCGCGAAGATGCCCGAGGAGACGCTGATGCCGATTTCGCTCGCGCTCGCGATGACGGCGATCTTCGCGCTCCTCCTCTTCAAGCTGATCTGGCTGGTGCTGGCGTCCGTCGTCGTCTGCCTGTTCTTCACCGCGGCGTGGCTCTGGCCGGAATCGGAGCGGAAGCTGGCGCACCGCGAACGGAGGGCGGTCGCATGAACACCGCGGTGGCAGGCCCGCAGCGCCTCGCGCCGCCTCCAGGAGTACTCGACGTCCGTCGCGGCACGATCGCGATGGAGCTGTTCATCCTGACCGAGGCGATGCTCTTCCTGATGCTCTTCTTCACGTACTTCTATCTCGGCCACGCCGCGGCGAAATGGCCGACAGACGTGCCGAGGCTGCGCCTCGCGCTGCCGATGCTCGCGATTCTCGTGTCGAGCAGCGTCGTTCTCTACTGGGGCGAGCGGGGCGAGAAGAAGGGCCAGATCGGCCGCGCGCGGCTCGGCGTGATCGTCACCGTGATCATGGGCGCCGCGTTCGTCACGCTGCAGGTCTTCGAGTACCTGGACCGCGCCAGGACGATTCTTCCGACCAGCGACGCGTACGGATCGATCTTCTTCACCATCACGAGCCTGCACGGCGCGCACGTCGTGCTCGGGCTCCTGATGCTCGGCTACGTGCTCATCATGCCCACCGAGCACTGGGGCCCCTCGTCGAAGCCGCCGCACCACGTGCTGCACAACGTCGGGCTCTACTGGCACTTCGTGGACACGGTATGGGTGTTCATCGTGGCCCTGCTGTACGTCATGCCGAACCTGAGGTCATGAGCGAGCACATCTCCGCCACACGGCTCTGGTTCGCGATTCTCGCGCCACCCGCGGTGTGGATCGCGCAGGGAGCGCTCGGCTGGTTCTTCGGCGACCGCATCTGCACCGACATGTCGATCGGCTCGGTGCGCCTGGTCACCGGGCTCATCAGCCTGGCGGCGCTCGGCACGACGCTGGTGGCGCTCGGCATCGCACGCGAGAACTGGCGCCAGTCCGTCTCGAGCACGCTCGAGCGCACCCTCCAAGGACGCGACCGCGTCGAGTTCATGTCGGTCAGCGGCGTCTTCGTGAGCTCGCTGTTCATCGTCGCGATCGTGTGGGCGGGGTTGTCGAGCGTGCTGATCAACGTCTGCGGCGGGATGCGATGAAGACATCGCACGTCCTCGTCATCGGTCTGTTCGCGCTCGCCGCGAGCGCGTGCCGGGGCAACAGCCCGGAAGAAGGCGTCGCGGCCAGCATCGACACGGGCGGCAACGCGGCGCGCGGCCGCGCGGTGATCCAGGAATACGACTGCGGCTCGTGCCACACCATTCCCGGCGTCCGCGGCGCCGACGGGCTCGTCGCGCCGCCCCTGCTCTGGTTTGCGCGCCGCACCTACGTCGCCGGCGAAGTGCCGAACACGCCCGACAACCTGGCGCAGTGGGTCCGCCAGCCGTGGTCGATCGAGCCGACGACGGCGATGCCGGATCTCGGGCTCGACGAGCGGCAGGCGCGCGACGTCGTGGCCTATCTCTACACCTTGAGGTGACGCCGTGATCAGTGCAGCAGCATCGGGTCTCCGCAGATGGCCGATCGCAACCGGACTCTGCGCCGTCGCGGCGGCGCTGTCGCTCGGATGCGGCGGCTCGCGCGTGCACGCGGCCGCCGATCCGCCGTCGGGCGACGGCAACGGTACGCCGCTGCAGCAGGCGCCGACAACGAGCACGGCGTCGGGCGCGCCGGCCGGGTTCAAGCCGATCGACGCCGATCTGCCGAACGGCCAGTGGACGAAGCCCTCCGGCGACTACGGCGCCCTGCGGTACAGCCCGCTCGATCAGATCAAGGCGACGAACGTGCGCAACCTCGTGGTGAAGACCACGGTCTCCACCGGCATCCCGCACGGCCACGAGGGCCAGCCGCTCGTCGTCAACAACACGCTGTACATCGTCACGCCGTTTCCGAACGATCTGCTCGCGATCGACCTGACCAAGCCCGGCGGTGCGCTGAAGTGGAAGTACGAGCCGCACCCGGATCCGCGATCGGTCGGCATCGCGTGCTGCGACGTGGTCAACCGCGGCGCGTCGTACATCGACGGCAAGATCGTCTACAGCCTGCTCGACGCCGAAGTGGTCGCCGTCGATGCGGCGAGCGGCACGCAGGTGTGGCGGACGACGGTCGGCGACATGAACCGCGGCGAGACGTTCACGACCGCGCCGCTCGTCGTCAAGAAGAAGGTCATCGTCGGCAACTCGGGCGGAGAGCTCGGCGTCCGCGGGTATGTCGCGGCCCTCGACGCCGATAGCGGCAAGCTGCTGTGGAAGGCGTACAACACCGGCCCCGACGCGGACGTGAAGATCGGCAAGGACTTCCACCCGTTCTACAAAAAGGATCAGGGCACCGATCTGGGCGTGAAGACGTGGCCGCCGGATCAATGGAAGCTGGGCGGCGGCACGGTCTGGGGCTGGCTGAGCTACGACCCTGAGTCGAACCTTTTCTACTACGGCACCGGCAACCCCGGCGTGTGGAACCCGGATCTGCGGCCCGGCGACAACAAGTGGTCGTGCGCGATCGTCGCGCGCGACGCCGACACGGGCGAGGCGCGCTGGGCATACCAGATCACGAAGCACGACGCGTGGGACTACGACGAGATCATGGAGAACATCCTCGTTGACATGAACTGGAACGGCCAGCCGCGCAAGCTGCTGATTCACCCTGGCCGTACCGGGTTCGTGTTCGTGCTCGATCGCATCAGCGGCGAACTGCTGTCGGCCGAGCCGTTCGAGCCGGTGAACTGGGCGACGGGATTCGATCTGAAGACCGGCGAAGCGAACGAAAATGCCGACAAGCGCACGCACTACGGCAAGGTCACGGGCGACATCTGTCCGTCCTCGACCGGCGCGAAAGACTACATCCCGTCCGCCTTCTCGCCACGCACCGGACTGCTCTACATCCCGGCGCACAACACGTGCATGGACTACGAGGGCATCGACGCCAACTACATCGCCGGCACGCCGTACCTCGGCGCGAGCGTGAAGATGTACGCCGGCCCCGGCGGCTATCAGGGCGAGCTCGTCGGCTGGGACGTCGTCAAGCAGAAGAAGCTGTTCGGCGTGAAGGATCCGGTGCTGCCCGTCTACAGCGGCGTGCTCGCGACGGGCGGCGACGTCGTCTTCTACGGGACGATGGAGGGCTGGTTCCGCGCGCTCGACGCGCGAACCGGCGCGCAGCTCTGGCAGTTCCACACCGGCTCGGGGATCATCGGCGATCCGATCACGTATCTCGGACCCGACGGCAAGCAGTACGTCGCGGTGTACTCGGGCGTCGGCGGCTGGATGGGCGCGGTCGCGTTTCCGTCGCTCTCGACCGACGACCCGTACGCGGCGCTCGGCGTCGTCGGCGCGATGAAAGACATCAAGAAGTACACCGGGCCTGGAGGCGCACTGTATGTCTTCGGGTTCTAAGGCGGCGGTGTGCGCGGCCATTCTGTGTAGCGCAGGCCTTCAGGCCTGCCGATCCCGCGGACCTGCGGGTCTGTCCTCCACGGCGGCTCCGACGCACATCGAGCTCCCGGTGCAGACGGCGATCATTCCTCCCGCGGATCCGTCGGTGCTGCGCGTGTGTTCCGACCCGAACAACATGCCGTTCTCGAATCAGCGCCTGCAGGGCTTCGAGAACAGGATCGCCGCGCTCGTCGCCGCGGACATCGGGCGCACGCTGCGGTACTACTGGATGCCCGAGCGGCGCGGCTTCATCCGCAACACGCTCGGCGCCGGCTTCTGCGACGTGGTCATGGGGCTGCCCGATCACTACGATCGCGCGTGGACGACGAGGCCCTACTACCGATCGACGTATGTGTTCGTGTCGCGACGAAGTCGGCGGACGCACCCCGCGTCGCTCGACGATCCGCTGCTGCGGCGGCTGACGATCGGCGTGCAGATCACGGGCAACGACTACGAGAACCCGCCGGCGGCCCAGGCGCTCGCGGGCAGGCACCTCGTCGCCAACGTGCGCGGCTTCACGGTCTACGGCGACTACTCGCAGATCGACCCGCAGCGCGGCATCGTGGACGCCGTCGCGGAGGGCGGCGTGGACACGGCGATCGTCTGGGGCCCGCT
>CAZOIK010000263.1:0-5456 GCA_964579765.1 uncultured Bifidobacteriaceae bacterium | reverse complement strand
AGGAACTTCGGTTTGCCGACGGCCACGATGACCGCGTCAGCGCGCCGCGAGTGCGCCGCCACCGATCGCGTGAGATGGTGGCACACCGTGACGGTCGCGCCTTCGGCCATCAGCATGAACGCCGTGGGCTTGCCGACAATTTCCGAGTGGCCGACCATCACGACCTCGAGGCCGTGCAGCGTGAGGCCGGTCGCCTTGATCAGCTCCACCGACGCGGCGGCCGTGCACGGCGCGAGCGCGAGATCGTTGTACACGATGTCGCCGATCGACGCCGGGTTCATGCCTTCGACGTCCTTGAGCGGGTGAATGGCGGAGGCGAGCGAGCGTCCGTGGATGTGGGCGGGCACGGGCCGTTGAAGGATGACGCCGAGCACGCCCGCGTCGTCGTTCATGGCGACGAGCCGCGCCTTGCACTGGTCCTGCGTCAGCGTGCTCGGCCAGGTGAAGTGCTCGAAGGGAAGGCCGACCCGCTTCGCGGCGCTCGCCTGCGCGCGCACGTAGACCGCGGCTTCCGGGTGCTCGCCGACGCTGACGGACACGAGGCGGCCGAGGGCGTGACGGGCCGCGGCCTGCCGGACGCGCTCTGCCACGTCCACGAGGAGGCGATCGCGGATCGCCCGGCCGTCGAGCAGGCGATGATCGAGCGCGGGTCGGTTGAGAATCATCTCAATCAAGGATACGCAGAATCCGCCCGGCCGGACTGTCCAACTCGAAAGCAGAGGGCATCGACTGCGGCAAGGCAGGCGAGCCGTGCGTGTCGGAGTTCGCCGAGTCTTCGCGCGTTGTGACAGTGACGCGAATCCGGCGGGTCGATGGCGCGGATTTGGCAACGGTCTTCATGCTGTTCATCGGGTCCGCGGACACGTCCCGAGGACCAGTCAGCAGCCACTCGAGGCCGACGAACGGCGGTGATGATCAGCGATGACGGTCGGTGGTGTCGGTCGTGGCACGAACATCGCGCGCGCATGGCAGTCGGGCCTCGGGAGTCGCGTCGAGCCGCTCTTCGCGCGTACGGCGTTTCGCTACGCCTTCGGCGCCGCGACGGTCGTGGTCGCGCTCGCGCTGCGGATCCTGCTGACGCCGTGGACCGGAAAGGGGGCTCCCTTCGTCCTCTTCTTCGGGGCGACGCTGGTGACCAGCCTCTTCGCCGGCTCCGGCCCCGCGCTCTGCAGCCTTCTGGTGAGCCTGCCGATCGCCGCCTACCTGTTCGTCGTGCGCGCGGGGTATCCCGCGGGTCAGGCGGCGGTTCAGTCGCTGTTGTACGGCATCGACGGCCTCGTCATCGTCTACATGACGTCGCTCATCAACCGCGGGCGCCAGAGGACGCGCGAAACCATCGAGCTCGCGCCGGACGCGTACTTTCTCGCGGATCTCGATGCGCGCTTCATCGACGTGAATCAGGCCGCCTGCCGCCTCCTCGGTTACACGCGCGACGAGCTCGTGAGGAAGACGATCTTCGACATCATCCCGCCGGAAGACGCCGCGCGGCTGGCTGCCGTGCGGGCCAATCTGCTGACGCCCGGCGCGGTGAGCAAAGGCGAATGGACGCAGCGGCGGAAGGACGGGACGCTGGTGGCCGTCGAGGTGAGCTCGAACATCCTGCCGGACGGCCGGTGGCAGGCCTTCGTGCGCGACATCACGGAACGCAAACGCACCGAAGACGAACGCCAGGTGTTCGTCTCGCTCCTCGACAACTCCTCGGACTTCATCGGCATCGCGGATCCGTCGGGAAAACCCATCTACGTCAATCCGGCCGGACGCCGGATGGTCGGCCTCGCCGCCGACTACCCGTTGTCACGCACCGCGATCCCCGACTACTACGCGCCGGAGCTCGGTTCCTTCCCCACAGACGTGATTCTGAAGACGATGATCGAGCGAGGGCACTGGTCCGGCGAGACGCTGTTTCGGAACTTCCAGACCAACGCGGCGATCCCGGTCTCCGACACGCATTTCCTGATCCGGGACGCCAGCGGCCGGCGGATCCTCGGCATGGGCACGATCACGCGCGACATCTCGGAGGCGAGGCGGATCGCCGAAGAACGCGAGCAGCTGCTGCGTCGTGAGCAGCTGGCGCGCCGGGAGGCGGAATCGGCGATCGCCCGGCTCCGCGAATCCGAAGAACGGTTTCGGCTCACGATCGACGAGGCGCCCATCGGGATGGCGCTCGTCGCGCTCGACGGTCGTTTCGTGCGGGTGAATCGCGCGCTCTGCGAGATCACGGCGTACACGTCGGACGAGCTGACGACGATGACGTTCCATGACATCACGCACCCCGAGGATCTCGACACCGACGTCAAGCTCGCCGGCCAGCTCGCCAGGGGAGAGATTCCGCGCTATCAGCTCGAGAAGCGCTACATCCGCAAAGACCGGTCGATCGTCGATGTCATGCTGAGCGGTTCAGTGCTTCGCGGGCCGGATGGCGCCGCCCGGTACTACATCGCTCAGATTGAAGACATCACCGAGCGCAAGCGGGCGGACGTCGCGCTGCGCCTGTCCGAAGCCAAGTTCTCCGGCATCATCTCGATCGCCGACGACGCCATCATCTCGGTGGACGCCGACCAGCGCATCACGATCTTCAACGAGGGCGCGGAACGCATCTTCGGGTATGCGAGGCACGACGTGATCGGCAGCCCGATCGACAGGCTCATTCCGGAGCGCTTTCGCGGAGTGCATCGCGATCACTTCGCGCGCTTTGCCGCCGGAGAGGAGTCCGCCCGCCGCATGGCGCTGCGTCAGGACGTCATGGGTCTTCGCAGGAACGGGGAGGAGTTTCCGGCCGAGGCGTCGATCTCCAAAGTGGTCGTTGGCGGCACGACGTTCTTCTCGGTCGTGCTCCGCGACATCACGTATCGCAAGAGCGTGGAGCAGGCCCTTCAGCGCGCCATCGCCGCGCGCGACGAGGTGCTCGGCATCGTGGCCCACGATCTCCGGAATCCGCTCAGCGTGATTCTGATGGAAGCCGAGGGCGCGGTGCGGCGAGGACCTGAGCCTGAGCGCCGGAACCAGCGCACGAGGCAGATGATCCTGAGCGCCGCCGATCGGATGAATCGCCTGATTCAGGACCTCCTCGACGTCACCGTGGTCGAGGCGGGGCAGTTGAACGTGGACCGGCAACCGATCCGGGTGGACGGCCTCGTTCGGGATGCGTGCGCGCTGCAGACGCCGCTCGCATCGTCGTCGGGCCTGGATATCGCGATCGACGTGCGGCCCGACGTGCACGATGTCTGGGGCGATCGCAACCGGCTCCTGCAGGTCTTCGAAAATCTGCTCGGCAACGCGATCAAGTTCACGCCGGCCGGCGGCCGCGTCACCGTTGCCGCGGCGCATCGGGATCACGAGGTCCTGTTCTCGGTGACGGATACCGGCGCCGGCATCGCACCCGAAAGCATCCCGCACGTGTTCGATCGATTCTGGCAGGTCGCGAAGAGGGCGGGGCGCTCGGGTGCCGGGCTCGGCCTTCCCATCACACGTGGAATCGTCGAAGCGCATGGCGGCCGCATCTGGGTCGAGAGCACGATCGGGCGGGGAAGCACGTTCTTCTTCACGCTTCCCCAAGCCCCGCAGACGACGGCGTAGTGTCCGCGGTTGGGCGATCAGTGCGCGCCGACGACCGGCCCGCCGTGGCCGGGACGGCGCATCAGGAAGATCAGCGGGATCATCAGCAGGAAGATGATGCCGAGCAGCTGGAACAGGTTGACGAACGCGACCATCGCCGACTGGCGCGAGACCATCCCGAACAGCGCGGCATAGGTGCGCTCGGTCGCGGTCGTGATGTCCGCGCCGGCCGCCATGAACGCCGCCCGCATCTGCTCGAACATCGACCGCGTCTGCGGGTCGTACACCGTGACGTTGGTCCCGAGCGTCGCCGTCACGCGCTGCTGGCTGCGCGCGAGCATCGTCCCCGTCGTCGCGATGCCGATGCTGCCGCCGATGTTGCGCATCAGGTTGAACAGGCTCGTCGCGTTGCCCATCCGCTCGCGCGGAATCGGGTCCATTGTCACCGTCGTCAGCGGGACGAAGAGCAGCGACATGCCGACGCCCTGAATGAGCTGCGGCCAGAAGATGTCCCAGTAGCCGGCCTGCAGGTTGAGCCACGAGAGCCAGATCAGCGTCACGCCGCCGACGATGAGCCCCCACGTCAGGAGCTTTCGTGAATCGAAGCGGCCCGTCATGATGCCGGTCAGCGGCATCATGAAGAACGACCCGATGCCGCGCGGCGCCATCGCGATGCCCGCCTCGAGCGCCGGATACCCGAGCAGCGTCTGCAGCATGATTGGCAGCAGCACCAGGCTGCCGTACAGCACGAACCCGACCACCGTCATCAGGAACACGCCGACCGCGTAGCTGCGTTCCTTGAAGACGTACAGGTCCACGACCGGATGCTCGGTCGTCAGCTCGTGGAAGATGAAGACCGTCAGCGTAATCGCGGCAATCACGGCGAGCGCCGTGATGTAGTTGGACGAGAACCAGTCGGCCTCCTGTCCCTTGTCGAGCACGATCTGCAGCGCGCCGATGCCGACGGCGAGCATGCCGATGCCCCAGTAGTCGATCCCGCGCGACTCCTGCCGCAGGTACGACGGGTCGAAGATGAAGAGGTTCGTCATGACGAGCGCGAGCACGCCGACGGGCACGTTGATGTAGAACACCCAGCGCCAGCTGTAGTTGTCGGTCAGCCATCCGCCGAGCACGGGCCCCAGAATCGGCGCGACGACGACGCCGAGGCCCCAGAAGCCCATGGCTTTGCCGCGCTCGTTGGGCGGAAACGCCTCGAGCAGCACGGCCTGCGACAGCGGCTGCAGCGCGCCGCCGGTCGCGCCCTGCACGACGCGGAAGAAGATCAGCGAGCCCAGCGTCGGCGCGAGCCCGCACATGAAGGACGCCGCGGTGAAGCCGACGACGGAGAGCATCAGCAGGCGTTTGCGCCCGAACGTGCTCGCGAGCCAGCCGGTCATGGGCAGGATGATCGCGTTGGCGACCAGGTAGGACGTCAGCGCCCACGTGGCCTCGTCGATCGTCGCCGAGAGGCTGCCGGCGATGTGCGGCAGCGACACGTTGACGACGGTGGTGTCGAGGACCTCCATGAAGGTCGCGAGCATCACCGAGACGGCGATGATCCAGCGGTTGACCTCTTTGTGCTCCTCCGGCATTTGAGAATTTTAGGATTTGAGGATTTGAGAATCTATTTCGTGTACACCGTCGGCTCGGCCGAGAGGCCGGGGCGCAGCAGGTGTTCGGGATCCTGGTTCGGGTCGAGCACGATCTTGACGGGCACGCGCTGGACGACTTTCACGAAGTTGCCGGTCGCGTTCTCGGGCGGCAGCAGCGAGAAGCGCGCGCCGGTCGCGCCGGCGAGGCTGTCCACGTGGCCGGTGAACTCCTTGTCGCCGAGCGCGTCGATCTTCACCGTGGCGCGCTGGCCGGGGCGCATGTTCTGGAGCTGCGTCTCCTTGAAGTTG
>CAZOIK010000262.1:0-2407 GCA_964579765.1 uncultured Bifidobacteriaceae bacterium | reverse complement strand
ACCTCTATTTCCGCGGCAGCGTGCCCGACGTCGCGCTTGCCTCGGCGGCCTCGTCGCCGGCGTCGCGCGGCGCGGCCGCGCACGGACCGTCGCAGGCCGTGTTCGACGTGCCGCCCGGCAAGATGGAGCTCCGGCTGTCGGTCGAAGGCGCGAGCTCGGACGTCATCGACTCCGAGGTGGAGCAGCTCACGGTGCCGGACCTGACGAAGACGGAGACCGCGCTCGGCACGCCCGCCGTCTATCGCGCGCGAACGCCGCGCGAGCTTCAGCAGATGAAGGGCGATCCGCACGCGGTGCCCGCGACCGTGCGCGAGTTCAGCCGGACGGATCGCATCTTCGTGCGCGTGCCCGCGTACGGGGCCGGCGGGCCGATGCTCTCCGCGCACCTGCTCAATCGCGGCGGCCAGCCGATGTCCGAGCTGCCCGTCGCGGCGCCGGCCGCGGGTTCCGATGCGGCGACGATCGACCTGCCGCTCGCCAGTCTCGCGCCGGGTGAGTACATCCTCGAGATCAAGGCGGCGGGTGAAGGCGGCGACGCGAAGCAGCTCGTCGGGTTCCGCGTCACGAGCTAGCGTCGATGCGGCTCGCATGGCTGGCGGTGCTCGCGGCGATGGCGCAGGCGCAGCCTGCGCCGGCGCCCGGCGCGCATCCGCCGGCGCCCGCCGATCTCGTGCGCATCGACGTCATCGCCCGCGACGCGCAGGGACGGCCGATCGAGACGCTGCAGCCATCCGACTTCGCCCTCACAGAGGACGGCACGCCGCAGACGATTGCCGGCGTTCGCCTGGTACGTGTCGATCCCGCGCCGTCCGCGGGCGCCGTGCCGGCCGTCGGAACGGTGGCCGACGAGCGCCTCGACGCCGTCGAGCCGAACACGCGGCTCCTCGCAATCTATCTCGACGAGTACTTCGTCGCGCCCGCGCACACGGCCGCGGTCAAGGCGGCGCTGCACCGCCTCGTGGACGACGACCTGGGGCCGCGCGATCTGGTCGCGATCCTGCGTCCGCTCGACTCGCTCCTGACGATCCGCCTCACGCGCGACCACGTGGCGCTCGATCGCGCGATCGACGCGTTCGAGGGACGCCGCGGCGACTACACGCCGCGCACCGACTTCGAGCGCGCCTACATCGTGTCGAACCGCGAGCGCGCCGACTCGCAGCGCGCACAGTCCACGTGGTCCACGCTCAACGCGCTGACGCTGCACCTGGCCAATCTGCGGGCCGGGCGGTCGAGCGTGCTGCTCGTGAGCGAGCAGGCGGATCCCGTCATTCGCCGGCGCGGATTCGAGGGGCTGCCGACGTCCACCTCCGTGACGCGAACGGCGAACCGCTCGAACGTGTCCGTATACGTCTTCGACCCGCGCACGGCTGCGGAGCGCGCGGCGTCTCCCGACGAAGGGCCAAACCTGCTTCGCGTCCTCGCCGACGACACGGACGGCGCGCTGTTCGGCATCGACGCCGCCGACGCGGGCTTCCACGGCATGCTCGACGACGCGTCGTCGTACTACCTGGTGACGTATCAGTCGGTGCGCAATCGTGACGGGTTGTTTCACGCTGTGGTCGTGAGCGTGAAACGGCGCGGCGTCATGCTGCGGGCGCGGGCCGGCTACTGGGCGCCGACGCCCGACGAGATTCAGCGCGCCAACCGGCTGGCGCACGCCGGCGATCCGCTGCCGCCGATCAAGCTCGAGCCGATACGCCACAAGAGCGCGCTCATCCGCCCGTGGTTCGGCGTCGCGCGCGGCGACGCCGGCAGGCTGCGCATGACCTTTGTCTGGGAGCCGGTGGGGCCGGTGCCCGGCGATCGGCGCGTGAAAGTGCCCGCGCGAATCCAGATGCGCGTCGTCGGCGCCGACGGCGTGCAGGCGTTCGACGGCATGGTGGACGATCGGTCGGCGGCCGTGTTCGACGTGCCGCCGGGCCGCGTGACGTTCACGATGTCAATCGAGGACGCCGCCTCCGACGCCATCGACTCGGACGTGCGCGACGTGCTCGTGCGCGACCTGCGCGGCGCGGTCGTCCTCGGCACGCCGGAAGTCTTCCGCGGGCGGACCGCGCTCGATCTGCGCGAACTGCGCGCCGCGAACGCCGTCCCCGTCGCCGCGCGCGAGTTCAGCCGCGCCGAGCATCTGCTGGTGCGGGTTCCCGTCTACGCGCCGTCGCCGACGGTCACGGCGTCGCTCGTCAGCTCCGCGAAACAGGTGATGCGGCAACTGGCGGTGCAGCAGGCATCCGCCTCCGGCGGCCTCGCGCAGATCGACCTGCCGCTCGCGAGCCTCCCGCCCGGCGACTACTCGGTGGCGATCGCCGCGAAAGCCGCCGCCGGCAGCGCGAAGGAGTCGCTCGACTTCCGCGTCGCCGACTGAACCCCGGGAACCTCTGGAACCCTGGAACCTAGTTCTCACGCG
>CAZOIK010000261.1:0-11608 GCA_964579765.1 uncultured Bifidobacteriaceae bacterium | reverse complement strand
GCGCGTCACGAAGACGGTGTCGCCGTTGTGCAGGTCGATGTTGCGGGCGTCGGTGCCGCTCTGGAGCGCGGCCAGATTGATGCGAACCACCGCGCCCGACGATGCGTCTGGCGCGGGCAGCGTCGGTCCTTTCGCGTCCGGACCCTGTCCCGGCACCACGACCACGTCGTCGCCAGCGTCGGCGGTCGTCGAGCCGGCTCTCGAGAGCAGCTCGATGAGCGTCGTGTCGCGCGTGAGCGGATACGTACCGGGAATGCGCACCTCGCCGACGACGAACACGCGCTGGCTGCGATATTGATCGACCGACACGCTGATCTGCGGGTCGTTGAAGAAGTTGCCCGCCACCAGACGCTCGTGAAGCTCATGCTCGAACTGCGCAATCGTCAGCCCGCCGGCCGCAATGCGGCCGATCAGCGGGAACGTGAATGTGCCGGAGAGTTCCACGGTGAACTTCCCGCCGAGTTCCGGCTGATCGAAGAGGCTGATCGACAGGACGTCCTGCACGCCGATCACGTAGTCACGAGGCGCCGCGGACGGCTGCGCCGCCGCAAAGGTGGCCAGGGTCAGCCAGGCGACTGTCGCCAACGCCGTCACATGTCGTGTAGTCATTGCTGGAATCCGTAAGTGAGGTCGGTGCCGACTCTGACGCCGGAGTACGAGCGGCCGGGCAGTGGCGACACGCGATCGGCCGAGGTGAGGCCGAACCCGAGGCGGACACCGCGGCGCACGCGGTAGCCGATGCTGCCCTGATAGACGAGAGTGTGATCGGCGCGCAGCGCAAGCGCCGCCGCGCCTGGCACGGCCGGCGAATAATTCCGGTACTGGTAGAGGTGCCGCTCGGCGTGCAGAAGCACATCGACACCGCCGCCGAGCCCTCGCTGGACCGACGCGCCGATGCTGTCGTCAACGAAGTACGGTTGCAGCGTTTCGAGCGAGTACTGCAGATCCCGATCGAAGGTCACACTCAGCTTCGTCAGCGTGAGCGGCTGGTACGAAAGGCCCATCCTGGCGACGAGGCCTTCGAACGCCGGCATCAGCGCCGGCTGATCCGGTAGCAGCCGCCGGTAGCCGAAGTACGCCTCGCCTGAAATCAGGGCCCGCGGGTTGAACTCGATGCCCGGCATCACGCGGGTGTTGCTGCTGCCGCGCGCGGCGTCGAACGGAAACTGATCGTGGAAGGCGTCGATCCTGGCCGCAAGCGTCGTGTACGGCGTCACGTCGAAGCGGGGGGCCACCGTGACACCATCCGACGAGTGATTCAACGTCGTATGGAAATCGACGCCTTCGGCGAATGCGCCGTTGTCGTACGCCGTCGTCTCGCGGTAGCCGGACACGTCAACCGAGGTCTTTGGCGACAGGCGCAGCCGCCCACCCGCCCGCGCCGCGGTGATCAGCCGCCGCGAGCGGACGTCGATCTCGAAATTGGGCCGCTCGCGCGAGCTCTCGACGGACGCTTCGCCGTACAGCGTGACGCGGCGGACGTAGGTCTCGAGTCGCGTGTTGACGCGTGGATCGACCGATCGTTCGCTCGTGAAATGGGCGAAGTACACCAAGTCGGCCGATCCGGTCGTCTTCAGCAACGCGCGGCGCGCGACCGGCAGCGCGACTTCGACGCCCGGCGACACGTTGACGGTGAAGTCTGACTGCGGGTTCACGGGCTGATTGAACACGTTGTTGTCGATGCCGAATTGCTTCAGCGCCAGCTGCGGTGTCACGAAGAGCGGGCCGATGTGCGTCCGCGCGCCGGCGCGCGACGCGTCGATGCCGTCCGCGGCGGCGCCCTGCGCCCGCGCCATCGCCGGAACCATCGACGCCGCCGTCACGAGCGCAGCGAGCCTGAGACGCATGCTGCCGCTACTGGGCCGGGCTCGCAGGACGCGTCGCGACGACGATGCCTGCGACGCCAGCGGCCGCGGCGACGGTGCCGAGCACCAGGGCCGTGCTGACGGCGGACGACCCGGAGGCAGATGCCGCTCCGGCTTTCGCGGCTGCTGCAGGCGTAGACGCCGCCGCGGCCGACGCCGTCACGACGACGCCAGTCACCGCCGCGCCGGCCGTGACGACAATCTGCGCGCTCGTGCCGACAAGCTGTCCGGCGGCGTTCACGATCTCCACGGCGTACTTGCCGGGCGCAACACCGGTGAAGCTGAATGTTCCGGCCGCGTCGGTACTCGTCGTGCCCGACAGGCGTCCCGTCGCGACGTCGCGTAGACGCACGGTCGTGCGCGCCATCGCGTGGCCGTCGGAGGCCTTCGTCGTGCCGCTCAGCGACGCGGCGGCCGGAGGCTGCGCCGCGCCGGCGGCAAAGATGGGAGACGACGCGAGCGCACACGTGAGCACGACTGTCACAGCTGACTTCATGGATGCCTCCTCTATGGCTCCGCCCCGTGAGTTACAGCTTCACCAGTTCGAAGCGCAACCCTGCGACGCGACGATCCGATCGACCGCATACGGCTGAGCAACGGCGATGCCGGGTTTTATTGCGGTATTACGAGGGCGGAGGATGCCGTGAGGCGCGCTTCTGTCGTCGCAGCCCGACTATTCTTCCGGCTGCGTTCGGACTATGGCAAAACCCGTAGCCGCATGACCCGGCCAAGAGGCGCGACTGACGGCACGTCGCATCGAGAGCCGCTTGGTGGTGGCGACTGACTGCAGGACACTGGCGGCTGAGCTCGTCGCATCACTGACGAAGTTGTCAGACCAACTCCGATGCGAACCCTTGACGCTCGAACGGAATCGAGCGTCATGCGTCGAGCGACTGAGCTGATCGACGCGCCGTTGGCGCGTTGTTCTGTCGAACGCCAGACTCTGAAGCTTCACACTCTCGCTGCAGATGAGTGCTCGATTACAGGGTTTTTGCTTGCGACCACGAGCGCGGCGGTCGCAGAATACGGGCGATACATTCGCTCCCCTAAGGGCTCGCGTCGTGACCTGCACGAAGTACCTCATCGATCAGATCGATCGGACCTTTCAGAAGTTCTCACGCCGGCCGGAGGTCGGTGTATGAAAGGCGACCGCGTCCTCGTGCTCGACGCGTGTGTCGGGCACGATTGTCAGCACTTCGACGGGCTTCAGCGCTGGATCGGATTGTTCGCCCCGCACGTGCGCGTGATCCGCGGCGGCGGGGGACTGCTGCAGGCGTGGCCCCACGATGCACACGACGCCCCGGACTTCGTCGTCGCACACGTGGCGGCCCGCGCGGTGGCCGACTCAGTTCGAGCGGACGCGGCGCGGCTGTTCCCGCGCGCGCACGTACTCGTCGCCGTCCATGCCGCCAATCGCCGTGAACGCTTCTGCATCGGGGACGACCTGCTCGCCACGCTCAGGGGTCTGCTGCCCGAGCGACATGGATCGCCCCTGCCCTTCGAGGTCCTGCCGGGCGTCGTCGGATCCTCGAGCGCCGTGTGTACTGCCGCGGCGCAGGTGCGCCTCATCGCCGACTCCGGGGCTATCTGTCTGCTGCAGGGCGAGACCGGCACCGGCAAGGAGCTTTTCGCGCGCGCCATCCACTATCTGAGCGCGCGCAAGCGCCGGCCGTTCGTCCCGGTCAACTGCGGCGCGATTGCCGACTCGCTCTTCGAGAACGAGATGTTCGGCCACGTGCGCGGCGCCTACACGGACGCCCGCGACGAGCGTCAGGGCCTGCTCGCGCACGCCGAAGACGGGACGGTCTTCCTCGACGAGGTGGACTGCCTCAGTCCCTCTGCGCAGGTGAAGCTGCTGCGAGTGCTGCAGGAGCACGAATATCGTCCCGTCGGATCGCCGCGCTGCATCAGCACGGACGTCCGCGTCGTCGCCGCCACGAACGCGGACCTCCGCCAACGCGTGCAGCAGCGGCTGTTCCGTGAGGATCTGTTCCATCGACTGAACGTCCTGCGGCTCCACATTCCACCGCTGCGCGACCGCGCCGGCGACCTGCCGCTCCTGGCGCGCACGTTCGTCCGCATGTACGCCCAACGGTACAAGCGCGAGGCGCCTACGGTGGCAGACGACGTGTTCGACGCGGTCGAGCGGTACGATTGGCCGGGCAACGTCCGCGAAATGCAGGCGGTGTTCGAGCGCGCGGTGCTGCTCGCCCGCAACGGCGTGATCACGGCCGCCGATCTCGACGTCCCGTCTGTTACGCGCGCGTCGGCCGACATGCCTGGCATGACGAGCGCGAAAGAGCGCGCGATTCACAACTTCGAGCGCCGCTACCTGCACGACGTGCTCGCGCGCTGCGAGGGCAACGTGACGCTGGCCGCGCGCATCGCGCACAAGGAACGCCGCACCTTCCAGCGCCTTCTCCGCAAACACAATCTGAACGGCGCCGCCTTTCGTCTGCCGCGCGCCTCATCCGAGTAACACCCTGTCTACGTAGGGCGGCCCTTTCAGGGTCGCTTCACGTTCAGACCGCCACCGCGCGGTCTTCGCGCGTCTGCGCCCGGCTGCGGCGTGTACGCCGCACCACCGGGCGCCGATGCCGCGCCCGCTCGCCGGACGCGCACGCCGCATGACGCGATTGCGTGCGGCGTCGATGCCGCACGACGAAATCGGCATCGCCCCAAACGCTGAGTATTTCCGCGTGCGCACGCGTGGCAATCGCATTGCAGCCTCGTCGCCGGCAATCAGGCGAATGCGCGAAGACCTGAAGCTGCAGATCCTGCGCTACCTCACGCTCCATCCTGGTGCTCGGGACTCGGCCGAAGGGATTCGGATCTGGTGGCTGGATCGCGGATCGATCGCGACGCCGGCGGAGGTGGAAGACGTGCTCGACGAACTCGTAGCGCTCGGCTGGGTCGAGCATCGCGGCGAAGGCACGATGCATCTGTACGGCCTGCTGCCGTCGGCCGCGGGCGCGATTCGCGATTACGTGTCGCAGGACCCGTCGCGTGGCTAACTTTCGCGCCGTCTACTCGGTCGGCAAGGCGATCGCCGACTACCTCACGCAGAGCTACCCGCAGGAATTGAAGGACGCCGGCCTGACCTGCAGCTTCCGCTCGGTGGCGAGCGCGGAGATCGCCGGCGAGGACACGACGAACTTCGATCAGCTGGTGTCAATCTTCCTGCACCGCGTCACGCGCAACGAACAACTCCGCTCGCCGAGCCGCATCGCCGGACGCCCGGATCTGCAGCCGACGCTGTTCCTCGATCTTCACTACCTGCTGACGTACTGGGGCAGCGACGCCGAAGCCGAGCAGACGATTCTCGGCTGGGTGATGCAGCAGCTTGAGACCAACCCGGTGCTCGACGCGGCGATTCTTTCGAAGAACGCGGGCTGGGATGCCGACGACACGGTGCACCTCATCCCCGTCAACCTCAGTCTCGAGGACATCCTTCGCATCTGGGACGCGCTCGGCCCGAAGTACCGCCTGAGCGTCGGCTATCTCGCGCGCTTCGTGCGCGTCGATCGCACCGTCGTGCCGGCCGGCCCGGTCGTCGCGACCCGGTTCCAGATCCAGCCGCAGACGGGGACGGCATGACGACGGTCCTCGCCAACGTCGATCGGCGCGTGCTCGGCGCCTTCCACTGCGTCGATGCGTGCACGACGCAGCACGTCGCCGATCCTGGCGACGTCGTCAGCGACGCGCTCGATCTTCGTCGCAACGGCAGCGGCTACTTCGTCGTCTTCAACGCCCCCGGACTTCGCGATCAGACGGCGCAGTTCTATCCGGCGCTGCCGTGGCCGAGCGCGGTGGCGTACGACGTGACGATTGTTCCCGACCTGCGGCGCTATCTGCCGCGCCGCGTCCAGGTAAAGGTGCCGCGCATTCCCGACGCGGCGAGCGACACCTTTTCGTCGATGGTCGCGCAGGACGTGCGCCTCTACCCGTCGCCGGCGGCGCCGCTCGGC
This sequence comes from uncultured Bifidobacteriaceae bacterium, assembly GCA_964579765.1. GTDB lineage: Bacteria > Acidobacteriota > Vicinamibacteria > Vicinamibacterales > CAVVIG01 > DATNBT01. Next base: position 5,775 of record CAZOIK010000261.1, on the reverse strand, counting down.
CTGAATTGGGCTGTCCTGCGCTGCTCGGTCCGCAAGGCCGGATCAGCGGCAACCGATCCCGGCCTGCCGTGGGCCGTGCTTCGTCTGACGCGCAAGAGCGACGGCACCGAGCTGACGGCGGGCGTGTGCGACCAGCGCGGCGAAGGCGTGCTGGCGGTGCCAGGCGTGCGTCAGTCGGAGAGCGACAGCGGCGACGGCGCAGTCATCACCGCGACGATCGACGTCACGGCGACGGCCTACTTCGATCCCGCGCACGCCGCGCCAGACGACGCGTGGGTGCCGGATCCAGACGATGTGTTGAACGCTTTGACCAACGCGAGCCTGAAGCAGGCGTCGCAGGCCGCGCAGATCGGGCGCGGCACCGAGAGCCATCTGACCTTGTCGATCGCTCTTTAAGGAGGAGCCGTGGGCGAGTACCTAGCACCTGGAGTGTACGTCGAGGAAACGAGCTTTCGTGCTCCGTCCATCGAGGGCGTCGGCACGAGCACGGCCGCCTTCGTCGGGCCGGCGCTGACCGGCCCCAATTCCCCGTGCCCCGACACCGGCGTCGAAACGACCCCGCCAGAGCTGCTCACGAGCTTCTCTGACTTCGCGTCGATCTACGGCAGTTACGACGATCTGACGCTCGGCAGCAAGGACGTCACCAACTACCTCGCGCTGAGCGTGAAGGCGTTCTTCGACAACGGCGGATCGCAGCTCTACGTGTCGCGCGTGTTCACGCCGGCGAGCAGCACCGACAAGGGCCTCGCGACGAGCGGCACGGCCGCCGACGACAAGGTTGCCGTGACGGCGCGCTTCCCCGGGAGCGCCCTCAACGACACGACCGTCACGGTCTCGCTCATCTCCGCGCCGACGCAGAGCGTGAAAAGCCTGCCGCCCGGCTCGCTCCTCTACGATCCAGACGCGAAGATCTACTACACGAACGGATCGGGATCGACCTTCACGAAGGTGGGCGACACCGCCACGAAACTCGACACGACCGCGCTGCCGGCGAAGCTCGCGCTCTACACGGTGACCGTGACGGCGCCGAGCGCATCGGGCAGCACGAGCGTCTACGAAGGCCTCGGCCTCGACGCGAATCACCCGCTGTACGTCGGCACGGTGCTCGGTCAGACGCCCCCGCGGCACATCGACGTGCTCGAGAACCAGATCGCGTTCGCCATCGGCAAGAACCTGAACGCCGCCACGCTCGCCGCCGCGCTCTTCCCGGACACGAGCGCGTCCACGACGGCCAGCTTCGCGATGAGCGGCGGCAACGACGGCGCCGAACCAGTCAACGCCGACTACGACACGGCGCTCCAGGCGCTCGACGCCCTTGAAGACATCGCCATCGTCGCGGCGCCCGGCTCGTCGGCGTTCACGACGATTCCAACCGGGTCGAAGTCGTCCACGGCCGACCAGGTGATCAACACGCTCATCGAGCACGTCGAGAAGACGCGGGCATATCGCGTCGCCATCCTCGACACGCCGGCCAACGCCATCGGTTCGGACGTGAAGACCGTGCGCAGCAGGATCGACTCGAGCTATGCGGCGCTCTACACGCCCTGGGTCGTGATGCCCAACCCGCTCGCACGTCCGGGCACGGCGATTCCCAACGAGATCACGATTCCGCCCTCTGGCGCCATGGCAGGCATCTTCGCCCGCAACGACACGCAGCACAGCGTCGCGAAGGCGCCGGCCAACGAGGTCGTGCTCGGCGCGCTGCGCTTCGAGCGCAACATCAACTTCGCCGAGCAGGGCAACCTCAACCCGCTCGGCATCAACTGCCTGCGCTTCTTCCCCGACCGCGGCTATCGCGTCTGGGGCGCGCGGACCGTGTCGTCGAACTCCGAGGTCAAGTACATCAACGTCCGCCGGTATCTCGTCTATCTCGAACATTCGATCGACAACGGCACGCAGTGGGCCGTGTTCGAAAACAACGGGCCGATCCTGTGGGCGCGCGTGAAGGAATCGGTCGAGGAGTTCCTCCACAACGAGCTGATGGAAGGCAACCTGTTCGGCACGTCGGACGCCGAGGCGTACTTCGTCCGCTGCGACCGCACGACGATGACCCAGAACGACTGGGACAACGGCCGGATGATCTGCCTCGTCGGCGTCGCGCTGCTGAAGCCCGCGGAGTTCGTCATCATCCGCATCGGCCAGAAGACCGCCGACGCGCGCAGCTAGAGGGAGTGAGACAACGCCATGGCTGATCGCACCGCACCGTACCCGTCCTACAACTTCCTGGTCGATTGGAAGGGCCCGAACGGCCCCGACACGATCCTCGGCGGCTTCTCCGACGTGAGCGGTCTCTCGACCGACATCCACGTCTCCGAGTACCGCAACGGCAGCGAGCCCGAGCCGCACGTGCGCAAGATTCCCGGCGCGCACAAGGTCGGCGACGTCACGCTCAAGCGCGGCATCGTCAGCTCGCTGGACTTCTGGGCCTGGATCACCGAGACGCGCAAATACGGCGTCGAGGCCAAGAAGGAAGTCGTGATCACGCTGCGCGACGAGTCGAACGCTGCCGTGCAGAAGTACAAGCTGCGCGGCGCCATCCCGCTGAAGTACACGGGCCCGACGCTCTCCGGCAAGGGCGCCGGCGACGTCGCAATGGAAGAAATCGTGCTGTCCGTCGAAGGCTTCGAAATCGAGCCGGCGCCGTAACGCCGTTCATCCTCCCATGAGCCGGATTGTGTTCGAACCCGATCTGCCGGTGGCGCCGCTCGACCTGGGCCGCACCGACGTGGCCTGCTTCATCGGCCTCGTGCGGCTGCGGCGCTCGCTCGTGCCCGACAGCGCCCACAAGGTCACCGGCACGGCGACCGCGGACGTGAAACTCGCCGACGTCAAGAAGGACGACCTCGTGCGCGTGCTCGCGGGCGAGATCGTGCCCGTGGACGGCACGGTCGTGGACGGCTGGTCGCTTGTGGACGTGACGCCGGGCTCAACCACCGACCCGCTGCGCAAGAAGGGGATCGACACCACCGACCAGACGGCCGCGCAGGATCCGGATCGCCTGACCGTCACCGCCGGAACGCTCAACGTCAGCAACACCATTACTGTCCGCGCCGCCAAGGACGCCGGACCTGTCGCGCCGCTGCCCGACGCCAAACGCGACTGGCTGCGCGACAACGGATGGATCGACGGCCCGCAGGCGCGCAACTGCGACGCGCTCTTCGACGTCCCGATCCCGCTCGACAACTTCGCTGCTTTTCAGGCGTTGTACGACGACGGCACCTCGAGTCAGGCGGTCGGCACCGACTATCTCGCGCTGGCGGTGCAGTCGTTTTTCGCGCAGGGCGGCAAGCGCTGCTACGTCGTCCGCACCGGGGACCCCGTGGGCGACGACACCGATCGCGCCGCGGCACGCGCGTTTCTGCTGGGCACGGATCCTGTCACCAACATCGACGGCAGCGAAGGCGATCAATCGTCATGGCACGGGCTCGCGCATCTGTGGGGCCTGCCCGACGTTTCGTTTCTGCTGCTGCCCGATCTCCCGCTGCTGCACGCGCCAACGATCGCCGTCGCGCAAGGCGAGACCGAGAGTCTGTCGAGCGGACCCGAACGGTTCGTGCCGTGCGTGCCGGCGGCGGCCACCACGGAGAAACGGACGTATCCTCTGCCTGCTCCGCGCTTCGACGCCGGCGCCTACAGGGCGTGGAGTGGGACGCTGCGCGCCGTCATCGGCCGGCTGTCCGCGGGTCGGCTGCGCGAAGTGCAGTTCGTCGCCGCGATGCCGCTCCCCTTCGAGGAGCCGTTCTCGCCCGCGCTCGAGGGGCCGCCCGCCGACGCGCTGGCCGCCAACGTGCACGACGCCGTCGCCGCCGTGCTGCCCGAAGTTGACGCCGCGAGCGGCCAGTCCGCGTCAAGCGCCTTTCTGCAGCTGGCGTATCCGTGGCTGCGCAGCACGCGATCCAACGTCGTCCTCGAGGGCCTCGAAGCGCCAGACGGCACCCTCGCCGGCGTGCTGGCGCGCAACGCGCTGCTGCGCGGGACGTTCACGAGCGCGACGAAGATTCCCCCAGCCGATCTCGTCGATCTGGTGCCCGCGCTTCCGACGTACGAAACACTCGTCCCCGACGTCGCGCCGGTCTGGCGCAACGGCGTGGCCAAGCCGCTCGTCGTGCGACTCAGCCTGTTCGGCTTCACGCCCTCGGGCATTCGGCTGCTCAGCGACGTCACGACATATCCCGGCGAGTCGTACCGGCCTGCGCCGATCAACCGTCTCGTCTCCGTCGTCAGTCGCATGGCGCGGCACTTCGGCGAGACGCACCTCTTTGAGTCGAATGGGCCCGCGCTGTGGTCGGCGCTCGAGCGCACCGTCCGCGATCTGATGACGAGACTGTGGAGCCTCGGCGCGTTCGACGGCGCGACGCCCGCCGCGGCGTTCGACGTCCGCTGTGACCGCACGACGATGACGCAGTCGGACATCGACAACGGCCGGATGGTCGCGATCGTCGATTTCCAGGCGGCGGCGGCGATCGAGCTCATCACCGTGACGCTGACGGTGCAGACCGGCAGCGCCACCAGCGCCGAGCTCCAGGCGCAGCTGCTGGGAGCCGCGTGATGGCCGACGACACGCCGCTCCACGTTTTCCGCTTCCAGGTCGAGTTCCGGCCCGACGATCTCCGCGGCGCCGCGAGCAGCGACTCCCTCAACGTGTGCAAAGGCGCCTTCTCCGAGTGCACGGGGCTCGAGGCGACGATGGAGGCGAAGGTAGTCAAGGAGGGCGGCCGCAATTACGGTGCCGGCGTCCGGGCCGGCGCGACGACGTTCGCGACCGTCGTGCTGAAGCGCGGCATCAGCGCGACCGCCGATCTCTGGAACATCTTCCAGGCCGTGGCGACCGGGCTCTACGCGCCGCGACTGCAGGTGACGATCAACGTGCTCGACGTCTCCGGCGCTGCCGTGCGCGCGTGGCAACTGCAGCGCGCGATGCCGGTCAAGTTCAAGTTCGCGGACCTCAACGGCCGCGGCACCGAGGTCGGCATCGAAGAGCTGCACCTCGCGCATGAGGGGCTGTTCGCGGTGTCGCCGACACTGCCGGGGGCATGATGGCGTTTGCGACCCCAATCGACGCGAGCGCGATCACGCGCGCGTACCTCGTCAAGAGCGAGGACGAACAGAACGAGAGCGCGCGCATCGACTTCGACTTCAACCCGATCTCTCTGTCCTATTCGCTCGAGGCTTCGACGTCGCAGCAGAATCAGCCGAACCGCACGGGCCAGTCGCAGTCGGCGTCCACGTACTCGGCCAAGCTGTCCTTCGACGCGATCTTCGACAACACCGACACCGGAGAGGACATCCGCAACACGACGTCGAAGATTGCTGGGTTTCTGCGGCCGTCACCCGGCAACGCCAGCACGCAGAAGAGCGGCGCGTCGTCGCCAGCGGTGGTCGTCTTCCACTGGGGCGCGTTCCGTTTCCAGGGCGTGTTGAATCAGTACAAGGAGACGATCGACTTCTTCTCGAAAGACGGCGTGCCGCTGCGATCATCGCTCAGCCTCGGGATGACCGAGCAGGGCGATCCCCTGCCGGCCGACTCGAGCACGCCGTCCTCGACGGCGATGCCGTCCACCGTGCCGACCGGATCGGCCGACAGCGCGCTCGCGGTCGCGACGCGCGGCGGCAACCCCGGCGCGGCTCGGGCGCTCGCTGCCGCCAACGGCCTCGAAAGCCTGAGGAGCGCGCCCGGCGTGAGCCTCGAAATCGGCGGCAGCGCACGAGTGTCGGCGGCGCCGTCACTCGTCGCCGCCAGTGCGAGCGCGGATGCGTCGGCCGTGATGAACACGA
>CAZOIK010000260.1:0-9237 GCA_964579765.1 uncultured Bifidobacteriaceae bacterium | reverse complement strand
GAGGAGATCGCGCACCGCGTCGTAGAACGTGTTCCAGACCGTCGGGTCGATGTTGCCCGGCTTCTTGCAGAGCGCGAGCAGATCGACGCCGTCCGCGTCGCGCTTCTGATCCATGTCGGCGAAATGATTGGGCCCCTCGAGCGGACGCGACGACCCCTGCGTGCCGTGCTTCCAGAAGAAATCGGGCACGTCGGCCATGGGGACGAACGCCGCCGCGCCCATGCCGGTGAACGCCGAGGTGAGAATGGTCTGGTCGTCGTGGCTGACGATCGTCAGGTTGTTCGTCATCAGCTTCGCGAGCTTCGGCACGCGGCTCGAGAGCGCGCCGATCGCCCGCGCGGCGATTGAGAAATGCCCGACGGCTCCCCACGTGTCGGGCTGATCGACGTTCCAGTCGCGCACGAGATCGATCGACAGCTGATCGCACACCGTGCTCAGGCACGTCGCCAGCACGTACGGCTGCGCGGCCGCGGCGCCGCTCTGCAGCAGGTTCTCGCCCCACTGCAGCGCGAGCGGACGAGGCGCCTGGCCGGGAGCGTCGAGCAGCCACAACGTGCCCGAGTCGCCCGGGAACGTCGCGAACGTCGCCGGCGCCCGCCTCCGGCCCGATCGGCCGGCGCCGGCCGGGTGCGTCGTCCGCGGGCCGATGAAGAAGTCGGCGACATACTCGACGCCGGCGCGCGACTTGTAGCGGTAGAAGAGCGCGTGCACCTCGCCGAGCATCACGCCGCCCGCCGCGCCGCAGCCGCGGACCTCGGCGCCGATGAGCGACAGCGTCAGGTTGTCCGACGAGAGATCGACGAGCGGGCCGATGGCCCCGATGCCGCGGACGTCGGTCGTCCAGCTGGTGATGTCGTCGGCGTCGATGAGGCCGATGTCGAGGTTCACGAACGTGTGCGGGCTCGACCAGCCGGGATAGACGGTGTCGAACGGCAGCCGCGTGAGCTGCGCGCCGGCGCTGCGGCCGATGGGCCGCACCGTGCCGTCGAGCTCCGAGTAGATCACTTCGCCCGCGTCGCCCGTCACGTGGCGGTTCGTCAGGCCGTAATACTTGTGGCCGTCGGTGACGAGACACCCGATGGTCGCCACGTACTCGCGGCCCTGCACCCTGGCGAGCACGGGGAAGCCGCCGCCGATGTTGTTGAGCGGATAGCGCACGGGCGGCGCCGTCGCCGGCGTCCGCTCGAGCCGCGGCGCCTCGACGACGCACACGGGCACGCGCCGTCCGTCGGGGAGATAGATCGTCCGCGGGACGATCTGGTCGGGATCGTACTCGCCGCCGGTGCGGAACGCGTGCGCGTCGAGCCACTCGGACACGAACACGAGGATCGCCGGCCACGAATAGGGCCGCACCTCGGAGTTCTCCAGCGTCCGCGCGCCACGCGCGCGCGTCCTCTTCGTCTGCGCGTGCGGACGCCGGCTGCTCGGCCACGGCTCGGTCTTGCGAATCCGGTAGCGGCCGAGCGCCGTCGCGACGACGTTCGGGTGCCGCATCAGGTGGACGTGATAGAGCTCGCGCGCCGCGAGCAGGTCTTTGAGCGACAGGTGCGCGTAGTCGTCGTCGGGGGCGGTGAGGTCAGACATCCGCTGGCTCCTTCGTGACAGCCTCGTACAGCGTAGTGCGCAAGAGCGGTCCCGCCCAGTACTGCGTGTGCGCGACGAGCGGAATGCGCGCGGACGGATCCCGCTTGTTCATCACGTGCCGGGGATCGGCGTCGGGCACGGCGTCGTAGTAGTCGAGCGAGCCGCTGATGATGTCCATCGGCGACCACAGGTTCACCCACCGGAACGTCGGCGGCCGGAACGCGGCGTAGTCCACGATCAGCGGCTGCACCGAGGCGGCGAGCTGCTCGCGAATCCAGTCTTGCTTGTCCTTCGTCTGCATGCGGAAGATGAACGCGGTCTTGTCGAGCGGCGATCCAAACGTCACGAGCGCCGTCGTCCGCGCGATGACGTCGCGCCGGTCGGCGGGCGCCGACACGTTGTCGAGGTTGATCAGCGCGTTCAGCGTGTCGTACGCCAGCACCGATCCCAGCGAGTGGCCGACGACGACCACTTTCTGATAGCGCGGGACGCTGGCGAGCGCCGCGCCGAAGCCGTAGATGACCGTGCCGACGTCGAGGCCGACCTTCTGAATCTTCTGGCGCAGCTCGTCGAACTTGCTGTCCTTGTAGGGCGAGATGTAGGCGGCGACGTCGCCGACGAACTCGATGACGAAGTACCGCGCGACGACGACCTCGGCGATCGCCGCGAACCAGAGCGCCAGCTTCGCGGCCGCCGTCCACCACGCCGGCGACGCGATCGACGTCCCGTGCAGCGTCACGCCGCCGGGGAAGAACGGCAGCAGCCAGAGCGCCAGCGCGTGCCAGAGGCCGGCGACGTGCAGCGCCGGCACCGGCGCGGAGAGGAACTGCTTGTAGCGGCTGGCGACGGTCAGCGACACGCCGGCGATGATGGCGACCTGCGCGAGCAGGAACGCCAGGACGACGACGAGCGACCACCAGGTCGAGGCGCCGATGTCGAGCGGCTGCGGCTGGCCGAACATCCAGCGTTTGAAGGTCGTTTTCCTGAACGGCGTGCTGTAGCGCAGGCCGTTCCACGCGGCCAGCAGGAGAAACTTGATCGTGTCCCAGTAGGTGACGCGTCCCTCGGTCAGCGGCGCCCAGTAGGCCTCGTAGACGTGAGCCGCGTGGGGCACGTGCGCCTTGTCCGTCCACGAGATCTCGGCGCGCGTGCAGATGCTGTGGTCCTGCTGAAACAGCCGGACGTCGAGCGGCTCGGCGACGCCGCCGGCCTTCTCGGCCTCTATGCGAATCGCGTTGGCGACGGCGCTGATGGTCTCGTAGCGGACCTGCTGGCCCATGCCGTGACAGACCAGCACGGCGACGGGCGGCGCGGCCGGGGCTGCCGCGACGTCCCTGACGCCGTAGTGAATGCGACTCGGGCTCTGTTCGTTCATCGCTGCCTCGACATTACGCGTGGCCAGCGTCAGACCTAGCCACCCCGCACGGTCGGTGATGATATCAACGTGGCCTGCCGTCCGCGCAGCGGGCCCTGCACACGTCGCGCACGGCGCTGTCGGCCTGCACGGCGGCTCTGCCGCGTGCGCACGTCACGCTGCCGCCTCCGCACATCGTCCTGCCGGCGGCGCGCGTCGATCTACCGTCGGTACACGCGCATCTGCTGGTCCGGCGATCCAAAGCGTTGTCCGCGCAAACAAGCTGACAGTCGCGCGCGGGCAACTGACAGGCGTCCCCGCCGGTTTTCCGGCATGACGCAGACGAGTACACGCCGCGCGCAGCGTGCTTACATGCGGTATCGTTATGCCTCCGGAGGACACACGGTATGCACGGCTTCAAGTGGACGGCGGCGGCGCTCGCCGCGGTCGCAGGCGGCGCGTTGCTGGCGGCCTGCGGCGCGCGCAACGCATCGTCACAGGCGGGGACGACGGCAGCCCTCAAGACGGCGTGGGGCGATCCCGACCTGCAGGGCATCTGGACGATCGAAACCGACACGCCGCTGCAGCGGCCGTCGAAGTTCAAAGACAAGGCGACGTTCACGCCGGAAGAGCGCGCGGAACTGGACAAAGAACGCGCGGCGCTGCTTGGGCGCGACAAGCGCGTCGAGCGCGGCACGGAGCTCGACGTCGCGGGCGCGTACAGCCAGGTGTTCAACACCAACAAGCACACCGGGCCGCGCACGTCGTTGATCATCGACCCGCCGGACGGCCGCATGCCGCCGCTCACCGACGAAGCGAAGGCGCGCGCGGCGGCCGATCGCGCGTTCCGGCTGTCGCTGCTGCAGTCCACGCAGACGTGCAAAGACCAGATGGCCGGATGCCGCGGCGGCAAGTACGATCCGTCGCCGTCGCCGCGGCTGAACGAGATTCCCGATCGCTACAACACGGGCCGCATGAACCGCCACGACCGGCCTGAGGACGGCAGCCTCGGCGACCGCTGCATGGTGGGCGCGCTGCCTGACATGCCGACGCCTTTCGGCGGCAACTTCTGGCGCATCGTCCAGACGCCGGCGCCCGGCGGGATGGCCATCTACTACGACACGGGTCAGGGCCAGGGCTTCCGCCGCAACATCGTGATGAACGGCACGCCGCACCTGCCGGCGTCGATTCGCCAGTTCTCGGGCGACTCGCGCGGCCGCTGGGACGGCACCACGCTGGTCGTGGACGTCACGAACTTCACGCCGATGCTCGACTCGTTCGGCTCGCGCGAACACAAACACCTCGTCGAGCGCTTCACGCGCACCGGGCCGACGACGATGGAATACAAGGTGACCGTCGAGGATCCGACCGTGTTCACGCGGCCGTGGACGATTCAGCTCGACTTCACGAAGCAGAGCGACGAGAAGAACCGCATCTACTACGAGCCGCGCTGCCACGAGGGGAACTACGCGTTCCCGGCGCTGATGCTCGCCGCGCGGATTGCGGATCGCGACTACGCGGCCGGCAAGGGGCCGCGTCCCGACACGCGGGACAACGCGACCGACTTCGTCGGCACCGAAGACAACCCGTTCAACAACTGAGAACGCATCCATGACTTTGCGACAGATCAGCACGATGGCGACGGTGGCCGCGGCCGCGTCCATCGTCACCGCGGTCGTCACGCTGTCGATGACCGGCGCGTCGGGTCAGCAGGCGGCGGCCGCCGCGCCCACGCCCGCGCCGCATCCGCGCGTGGACGGCAAACCCAACCTGAGCGGCGTGTGGCAGGCGATCAACGAAGCCAACTTCGACCTCGAAGCGCACGCCGCGCGCGCCGGGATGATCACGCAGCCGGGCGTCTACCCGTTCGACTATGCCCGCGTCCCGGCCGCGCCCGTCGTCGCGCTCGGCGCGGCGGGCGGCGTCCCCGCGTCGCTCGGCGTCGTGCAGGACGACGGGGCGATTCCGTACAAACCTGACGCGCTGGCGATGAAGAAAGAGAACATCGAGCACTGGATCGATCGCGATCCCGAGCTCAAGTGCTATCTGCCGGGCATCCCGCGGGCGATGTACCTGCCGTATCCGTTCGAGATCACGCAGAGCACGAACAAGGTGGAGATGTCGTTCGCGTTCACGAACGCGGCGCGCACGATTCACCTCGACACGGTCGAGGATCCGCCGGCCGACACGTGGATGGGGCAGTCGTCGGGCCACTGGGACGGCGACACCCTCGTGACCACCGTCAATTCGTTCAACGACAAGACGTGGCTCTCGCGCGCGGGCGACTTCCACAGCGACGCGCTGACGGTGACCGAGCGGATGTCGCTGATGACGCCGGACGTCATCTGGTACGAGGCGACGATCACGGATCCGAACACGTTCACGCGGCCGTGGCGGATTGCGATGCCGCTCTATCGCCGCATGGAGCCGAACATCCAGCTGCTCGAGTATCAGTGCATCCCGTTCGTGGACGAGTTCCTGTACGGCAACCTGCGCAAGACGCCGCTCGTCACGCACTGGGAAGGCGAGACGATGTCGATCGACGTCACGCGGAAAGTCCCGCAGGGCGACGCGTTCTACGCGTGGTTTCGGAAGTAGGGCGGCCTTTCAGGGCCGCCAAGGTAGGAGAGGACAGGTCAATGAAGAAGATCGTGGCCATGCTCATGTTTGCGGCCGCCGCGGCGGTTGCGGTGCCGGTCGAGGCGCATCATGCGTTCGCGGCGGAGTTCGACGCGAAGAAGGAAGTCACGCTGAAAGGCGCGGTGACGAAGGTCGAGTGGGTGAATCCGCACGTGTGGATCCACATCGACGTGAAGAAGCCGGACGGCAAGGTGGAGGCGTGGGCGATTGAAGCGGGCACGCCGAACGTGCTCTTCCGGCGCGGCGTGACGAAGCAGTCGCTGAAGGCCGGCACGGAAGTCGTCATCGACGGCTACCAGGCGAAGGACGGGAGCCACCGCGCGAACGGCCGCGAAGTGCGCCTGGCCGACGGCAGCAAGCTGTTCCTCGGCGGATCGGGCACCGGCGCGCCGTACGAGATCAAGTGACGCTGCGCGTCAGCCTGCGACCGCAACACTACGTCCAGGCCTGCGCGCACACGTCGATCCTTCTGTACTGGGGCTGGTACTGGCGGCCCGTCTACCACGCCGCGCCGCTCATCGTCGCGCAGCTGCTCTTCGCGTACGTCTGCGACATCCTGCTGACGTGGCTGCGCGGCGAAGAATCCTACACGCTCGGCTTCGGCCCGTTCCCCATCGTCCTCAGCATGAACCTGTTCCTCTGGTTCAAGCCGGGATGGTTCGCCTGGCAGTTCGTCATGATCGCGATCGCGTTCACGGCGAAGGCGTTGCTCCGCTGGGAGCGTGACGGCCGGCGCGTCCACGTCTTCAACCCGTCGGCGTTCGCGCTGGCGGTGATCTCGATCGGCCTGCTCGCGACCGGGACGAGCGACGTGACGTGGGGACGCGAGATCGCGGTCACGCAGTTCTACCCGCCGCAGATGTATCTGTTCCTGTTCGCCGTCAGCCTGCCCGGGCAGATCCTGTTCGGCGTCGCGTCGATGACGCTCGCGGCGGTGACGACGACGTATCTCGCCGGCCTCGCGTACTTCCATTTGACGGGCACGTACTTCTTCTTCGACTCGTACGTGCCGATTGCCGTGTTCCTCGGCATGCACCTGCTGTTCACGGATCCATCCACGTCGCCGCGGAGCGAGGTCGGCCGGCTGATTTTCGGCGCGATGTACGGACTCAGCGTCGTCGCGCTCTACGCGCTCTTGAGCGCGGCCGGGCTGCCGACGTTCTACGACAAGCTGCTGCAGGTGCCGCTCATGAACCTGTCGGTCCGCGCGATTGATCGGCTCGTGCACTCCGCCGGGCCGAATTTCAAACGCAACCTTGCGTATGTCGCGGTGTGGGCCATCGCGTTCGCGGCGATCAGCGCCGCGGGCGGGCTCGGCGATTCGCATCCGGGGCAGTGGCTGCCGTTCTGGCAGCAGGCGTGCCGCGACGGACGGGCGCGCGCGTGCTCGTATGTCGCGCAGCTCGAGACGACGTTGTGCCGCGCGGGATCCGGGTGGGCGTGCAACGAGCTGGGCAACTTCAGGGCGTCGCGCGACGGCGACGGCATCGCCGCGCTGGCGTCGTGGCAGCGCGGCTGCGAAATCGGATTCGATCCGGCGTGCGCGAACGCGGCCGACGGCGCGGCGCGGACGGCCGCGCCGACGCTCGTCGATTACCCCGTGCTGCTGCGCGGCAGCAAGGCGCCGATCGCGGACGTCTCCGCGTCGGCGCTGTATGCGCGGGCGTGCGCGCGGCAGTGGCCCGACGCCTGCCGCGCTACGGAATCTCGGTGACGGTGAAGGACACGACGCCGCCCATCACGAGCGAATGCGCGTTGGTGCCGTTCGATCCGCACGCAAGCGCGAACGTGTGCGCGCCGGCCGCCGGCGCCGGATAGACGCGCGACAACGACACGGTCACGAGCCCGGACGTGCTGACGAGCTCGTGGATATAGTCGAACAGCGCCGCGCCCATCGACGCGCCCGCCCACGCGCCGTCGATCTCGGGCTGGCAGAACAGGTGCGGACCCGCGGAGCTCGAGAACGGAATCGTCGCCTGAATCAGCAGGCGTCCGCCGTTGGTGTTGGCGCTATACGTGCTGTTCGGCACGACCGCGGCCGCGGCGTTCACGTAGTTCGTGCTGCAACAGCCGACGTTCGGCGTGGTGAACGTCGTGGTGCTGATCCACGTCTTCGCCAGGACGATCGTCGATCCCGGCGGGCCCTGCGCGCCTTGCGGCCCCTGAACACCCTGCGCGCCGTCGCACACGTACTGCGTCGTCTGCGACGCGTCGGTAATCGCGACGCCGCCGCCGGGACACGTGATCTGCGGCGCCGGCGCCACCGTCACGCTCACGCCGTTCGCGCCCGCGGGTCCGACGGGCCCTTGCGCGCCGGTCGCGCCGGTGTCGCCTTTCGCGCCCTGCGGGCCCGCGGGCCCCATCGGTCCGGTCGCGCCGGTCGGCCCCGCAGGACCGGTGACGTTCCACGACGTGCGAATCTCATTCGGCCGGCAGCGTTCGTACTGCCACACGAGCCGCACGTCGCCGCGATACCCCACGCACGCGTAGATCGTGGTGGTCTGCGCGAACACCGGCGTGACACGACAGAAGAGGACAGCGAATACCAGAGCGACGGCCGCGCGCATTCGAAGATCCATCGGACATCTCCCGTCTGCCACGGCCGAGCTTGGGGCAAATGTCACGCCATCGTGTTTGCTGCGGTTAACGCGCCGATCGAACGAGCGGCGCTTTATTTTGAAACAGTGAGCTTACGCAAGTGGCGCCGGGCGGCTGCTCGCTGTTGCGTGCGCCTTCACTCGGCGCGTCAGAAACCGACGGACTCGAACGACACCTCCATCGGCAGCCCGACGTACTGCTCCGCGAGGCTGGTCATCGCCGCGCGCGAGCTCGTGAGATAGTCGAGGTCCGCGAGCTGGCGTCTGCGATCGAACGGCGATTCTTCCGGCAGCCGGTGCAGCAGCGTCGTCATCCACCACGAGAACCGCTGCGCTTTCCAGACGCGACGCAGACAGATCGCGGAGTAGCGATTCAGCCACTCTTCGCTGCCTGTCTCGTAGAACGCCTTCAGCGCCCGCGCGAGCACGAGCACGTCCGACGCGGCGAGGTTCAGGCCTTTCGCTCCCGTCGGCGGGACGATGTGCGCCGCGTCGCCGGCGAGGAAGAGGCGGCCGTATCGCATCGGCTCGGCGACGAAGCTCCGCATCGGCGTCACGCCCTTCTGGACGATCCGGCCGACGTTCGGCTTCCAGCCGTCCGCCGTCGTCATGCGCCTGAGCATCTCCTCCCAGATCGCCTCGTCGGGCCAGCGCTCGATCGGCTCGTCGGGCGGCACCTGCAGATAGAGGCGCGTGATGCTCGGCGATCGCATGCTGAAGAGCGCGAAGCCGCGATCGTGATGCGTGTAGACCAGTTCGTCGGACGACGGCGCGGCTTCAGCGAGGATGCCGAGCCAGCCGAACGGGTAGCCGCGCTCGTAGATCGTGAGCGCGCGCGCGGGAATCGACGGACGGCAGACGCCGTGGAAGCCGTCGCAGCCGGCGACGACGTCGCAGCGGATTTCGTGCGGCGCGTCCTGATGCCGAAAGCGGATGACGGGCGCGGACGACTCGAGCGCCTCCACGGCGACGTCGCGCGCCTCGAAGTAGAGCGGCCGTCCCGTCGCGACGCGCGCGTCGATCAGATCGCGGACCACTTCGTTCTGTCCGTAGACCGTGATC
>CAZOIK010000259.1:0-8183 GCA_964579765.1 uncultured Bifidobacteriaceae bacterium | reverse complement strand
CAGGTCGGCGCTCACGCCGTCGCCTCCTTCGCGTCGCTCTGCGTCGAGATCGCGACGAGCCGATCCAGCGTCCGCCGCGCCTCGCCGGAGTCGATCGCGCGAGCCGCCCGCTCGATGCCGTCGGCCACCGATGCCGCCTCGCCGCAAATCATCAGGCCGGCGCCGGCGTTCAGCAGGACGACGTCGCGCGGTGCTCCCCGCTCGCCTGCCAGCACGCGCTCGACGATGCCCGCGTTCGCGCGCGCATCGCCGCCCTTGAGCGCGCCCGCCGCGGCCTTCGGCAGCCCGACGTCCGCCGGGTGCAGATAGAACGTGTTCACCACGCCGTCCCTGCACTCTGAGATCTTCGTGTAGCCGGTCGTCGAGATCTCGTCGATGCCGTCGGCGCCGTGCACGACCCACGCGCGCTCGGAGCCGAGCAGCATCAGCGATCGCGCCAGCAGCTCCGTGAGCTCTGGTCGCGGAACGCCGACGATCTGCCGGGTCGCGCCCGCCGGGTTCGTCAGCGGGCCGAGCAGGTTGAACGCCGTCCGGACGCCGAGGTCCTTGCGGACCGGCCCGGCGTGGCGGAACGAGGGATGAAATGGCGGCGCTAAAAAGACGCCGCGGCGCGCCTCGGCGAGGCAGCGCTCGACGACGGCCGGCGGCGCCGTCACGCGCACGCCGAGCGCTTCGAAGACGTCCGCGCTGCCCGACAGGCTCGACACGGATCGATTACCGTGCTTCGCGACGCGCACGCCGCTGGCGGCGATGACCACCGCCGCGCACGACGAGATGTTGAACGTCCCCGACTTGTCGCCGCCGGTGCCGCACGTGTCGAACACGCGATCGTACCGCCGCGCGAGCGGCACCGCGTGCGCGCGCATGGCCCTCGCGAGGCCGACGATCTCGCCCGGCCGCTCGCCTTTCATCGCGAGGCCGACGAGGAGCCCGGCGATCTGCGCGGCTGCGGCACGCCCGTCCATGACCTCGGTCATGGCGGCGGAGGCCTCGTCGCTCGAGAGGTCCTCGTGCCGGATCAGCTTGTCGATCAGCGGCGGAAACACGTCAGTCGGCCTTCCCCTCGAGAAAATTGCGCAGGATGCGATGGCCTTCGCCGGTGAGAATCGACTCGGGGTGGAACTGCACGCCGTGGATGGGCAGCTGCCGGTGCCGCAGGCCCATGATCGCGTGGTCTTCCGTCGTCCGCGCCGTGACCTCTAGCTCCACCGGGAACCCCTCGTCCGACACAACCAGCGAGTGATAGCGCGAGGCCTGAAACGGCTCGGCGATCCCGGTGAACACGCCACGGCTGTTGTGTTCGATCGTCGAGGTCTTGCCGTGCATCGGCACGTGCGCGCGGATCACCCGGCCGCCGAACACCGCGCCCATCGCCTGATGCCCGAGGCACACGCCGAAGATCGGCGTCTTCGTCCCGAGCTCGCGGATGACGTCCATCGTGATGCCGGCGTCTTCCGGGCGGCCCGGCCCCGGCGAGATCACGATGCGCTCGGCGCCGAGCGCCGCGACCTCGGCGACGGTCGCCGCGTCGTTGCGGACGACCTTCACGTCCGCGCCGAGCTCGCCCAGGTACTGCACCAGGTTGTAGGTGAACGAATCGTAGTTGTCCACGACGACAATCATCAGAGCCCCTGTTGCGCCAACTCGAGCGCGGTCATCAGCGCCCGGGCCTTGTCGCGCGTCTCCTCGTACTCGGCCGTCGGGTTCGAGTCGATGACGATGCCCGCGCCCGCCTGCACGTACGCTTTTCCTTTCGACATGATCACCGTGCGGATGGCGATGCAGAAGTCGAGGTTGCCCGCGAAGTCAACGTAGCCGACCGCGCCGGCATAGAGGCCGCGCGGCGACGGCTCGAGCTTGTGGATGATCTGCATCGCGCGAACGTGGGGCGCCCCCGACACGGTGCCCGCCGGAAAGCACGACGCCAGCGCGTCGAGCCGGTCGCAGTCGTCGGCCAGCTGGCCTTCGACGATCGACGTGAGGTGCATGACGTGCGAGAAGCGCTCGAGTCCCATGAACTGCGGCACGCGCACGCTGCCGTACTTGCACACGCGGCCGACGTCGTTGCGGCCGAGATCGACCAGCATCACGTGCTCGGCGCGCTCCTTCTCGTTGCGCTTGAGCTCTTCGGCCAGCCGCACGTCTTCTTCCTCGCTCTTGCCGCGGCGCCGCGTGCCCGCGATCGGATGCGTCTCGACGCGCGATCCCTCGACGCGCACGAGCATTTCCGGCGACGAGCCGACGACCGAGACGCCGCCCATGCGGATGAAATACATGTAGGGCGACGGGTTCACATGCCGCAGCGCTCGGTAGACGGTGAAGGGATCGGCGGCGACGTCGGCTTCGAACCGCTGCGACAGCACCACCTGATAGATGTCGCCGGCCGCGATGTAGTCCTTCGCCCGCCTGACGTGCGCCTCGAAGCCGTCCTTCGTGTAGTTCGAGGTCATCGAGAGCGGCGCGCCCTGCGCCGTGCGCGGATGCGAGAGGCTGCGCTCGAGCTCGCGCTCGAGAAACTGAATCTTCGCGCACGCGAACTGATACAGCGCCTCGAGGTCGTCGTCCGCGGTGATACGTGCGTTGGCGATGATCAGAATCCGGTGCTGAACGTGATCGAACGCCAGCACGGTGTCGAACAGCATGAACCCGGCCTGATCCGCCCCGTCGTCTGACGCGCCGAGGTCGCCGAGCACCGGCTCGAACCAGGTGGACGCGCCGTAGCCGAAGTAGCCGACCGCGCCGCCCGTGAAGCGCGGCAGGTCGGGCACAAACGGCGACTGATAGTCGGCCATCAGGTTCCGCAGCGTCTCGACGAACGTCTTGTCGCTCTCGGTCGTTGCGCCGCCGCGCTCGACGAACGTCTTGCCGGCGCGCGACGTCAGAATCAGGAACGGATCCTTGCCGAGGAACGAGTAGCGGCCGACGTGCTCGCCGCCTTCGACGCTCTCGAGCAGGAACGCGTAGTCGGCGTGCTCGGCGATCTTCAGGAACGCCGAGACAGGCGTCAGCAGGTCGGCGACGATCTCCTTCACCACCGGCACGAACGTGCCACGGCGCGCGAGATCCGTGAACTCTTCGAACGAAGTGATCTTCATGTGCGCATGAACTCCGCAAGCCGCTTCAACGCGGCTTCCCGCATGACCCCCGAGGCCGGCTTCATCTCCATCCACCACTCGAACTGCTCGGTGGCCTGGGCGACCAGCATCTCGAGCCCCCCGATGGTCTGGCACCCGGCCCGCGCCGCCTCGCGCATCAGCCGCGTCACCGTGGGGTTGTAGACGAGGTCGTAGACGAACTTTCCCGTGAGCAGCGACGCGTCGATCGGCGTCGCGCCCGTGTTCGGGTACATGCCGACCGGCGTGCAGTTGACCAGCAGATCCCACGACCCGCGCGGCGGCGGCAGCGGGGCCGCGGCGGCGCCGGTCGTGACGGCGACGTCCTGCGCCTTCGCGGCGTCGCGCGCGTAGACGGTGACCTGCGCGTTGCTCGAGCTGAGCGCGACGGCCACCGCGCGCGCCGATCCGCCGGCGCCGAGGATCGCGACGCGCAGGCCTTTCAGATCGAGCCGATCGCGCAGCGGGCTGAGGAACCCGGCGGCGTCGGTGTTGGCGCCCAGCCACCGGCCGTCCACCGAACGCATCGTGTTGATCGCGCCGATCCGCCGCGCCACCGCGTACACCTCGTCCATCCGATCGAAGAGCGACACCTTGAACGGGATCGTGATGCTCGCGCCCTTGACGTCGAGCGCGCGGCCGAACGCGACGAAGTCGTCGGCGTCGGCCGCGGGCAACGGCAGGTACACCGCGTCGAGCCGTCCCGCGGCAAACGCCGCGTTGTGCATCGCCGGCGACACCGAGTGTGAGATCGGCGAGCCGACGAGACCGTAGACCGCCGTCGCGTCGGTGATCGACCGAAAGCGATAGGCGTCGAGCAGTTCGCCGGTCGAGATCTGGCCGATCTGCTGCAGGTCGCCGGCATACGTCCAGAGCGATCCGAACTTCGTCGCCAGCACGCGCGTGGCGAGCCCGCACTCCCCCATGCCGACGAGCACCGTGCCCTGCCGCGCGATCTGCGCGCCGAGGTCCAAGAGCGGCAGGCAGTCGCTCAGGCGCGACGTCTTGACCGCAATCTTGACGACTTCGGCGCCCGTCGCGCGCATCGCCTGGGCGCGTCCGGTCAGATCCACCGGCACGCCGTCGAAGTCGTGAGAGGAGACGACGACGCGGCGTCCAGCCGTGGCGGACAGCAGATCGGTGAAGCCGGCCTTCCACTCGACGTCCACGTACTCGGCGCCACGCGCCAGCGCGTCGCGGAGGATCTGCTTCCGCTCCTCTTCAGATCCTTTGAACTGGCCGCCTTCCCAGGTCGGCCGGCACGTGACGATGACGGGCGTCCTGCGCCCGGCGAGCGCGCCGGCGGCGTGTGGGTCGGCGACCGTGTCGAGACGCAGTTCGACCAGATCGGCGCCAACCACCTCGTCGCGCTTGCGACGCAGGTCGGCCGTCGTCTCTCCGGTCACCGTCACGCACAGTTTCGCCATCGTCCGTTCAAAATAAAAAAGCCTCTTCAACCGTTCGGCTGAAGAGGCTTCAGTAAGTCCTCGCTCGGGGCGTGTCAGGCCACAGCGGATGCCTCTTCAGGAGCCACCCAGTACCGCCACGCGTACGCATACACGTTGACCTGGTTCGGCGCCGCGGTCAACGAAAACGCAGAGTGCATAGAGAGCAGAACCATACCACAGTAATTCTTGACCGACAAGCACTTCTCCCGCAGAATCAGATCACAAAGGATATCCATGACGTTGCGGCGGCTCGCTCTTGCCCTCCTGCTGGCCTCGGTCGCCATGCTCTCCCTCCCGGCGGCCACGGCTCAGATGGGCGTCGAGGACATCCGTCCCGGCATGATCGGCGTCGGGCGGACGGTCTTCGAGGGCACGCGCGTCGAGGAGTTCAAGGTCCACATCCTGGGCGTGCTCGAGAACGTCATCGGCACGCACCGCAACCTGATTCTCGCGAAGCTCGAAGGCGGCCCGCTCGCGAACACGGGCGTGATCGCCGGCATGAGCGGCAGTCCGGTGTACATCGACGGCCGTCTCATCGGCGCCGTGTCGTACGCGCTCGGCCAGTTCTCGAAGGAGCCGATCGCCGGCATCACGCCCATCGCGGAGATGACCGACGCAACGGCGTTCGGCGGCGCGCGGCCGGCCGCGGCGCGCGTCCATATCGATTTTCCGCTCACGCGCGAACATCTCAGCGACGCGTTTCGCCGCGCGCTCAGCTGGAACCGTCCGTTCGTCGACCGCCCGGGCGACGCGGAACTGCTGGGCGCCAGCGCCGTGAACGGCGTGTCGGGCGCAGCGATCGGCACGCTGCTGCGGCCGATCGCGACGCCGCTGATGATGTCGGGCTTCGAGCCCGGCGTCGCGGACATGTTGAGCGGCGCGTTCGGCGAGCAGGGCTTCGTGCCGACCGGCGGCGGCGCGCTGGGCCGCGCCGGCGAGACGCCGTACGAAGGCCCGCTCAAGCCGGGCGACGCGATCGGCGTGATGCTCGTGAGCGGCGACCTCGAACTCGGCGCCACCGGCACGGTCACGCAGGTCGACGGCGACAAGGTGTACGCGTTCGGCCATCCGCTCTACAACCTCGGGCCGACCCAGTTCCCGATGACGCGCGCGTACGTCTACACGGTGCTCCCGAGCCTCGCCTCGTCGCTCAAGGTCTCCACGACCGGCGAGATCATCGGCTCGTTCCTGCAGGATCGCGCCGTCGCGATCGCCGGCAAGCTCGGTCCCGGGCCGAAGACGATTCCCGTGTCGCTGACGCTCGAATCGAAGCGCACGGCGAAGCGCACGTTCCACTTTCAGCTCGCCAACGACCAGATGTTCACGCCGCTCATGGCCGCGGCCGCGATCACCAGCACGCTCGGCGCCTACGAGCGCCAGTACGGCGCGGCGACCTTCCGCGTCACTGGCTCGGCCACCCTCACCCGCCACGAACCGGTCACGTTCGACAACATCTTCTCCGGCGATCAGCCGTCGGTGAACGCCGCGACCTACGTCGCCGCTCCGATCGCCGCGCTGCTCGGGAACGACTTCGAGAAGGTAGATATCGACGGCATCGACCTTTCGATCTCGTCGGCGGAAGAGCCGCAGATCGCGACGCTCGAGCGCGTGTGGCTCGACGATCAGCAGCCGCGCGCGGGCCAGACGGTGCCGCTCAAGGTGCTGCTCCGGACGTATCGCGGCGACGACGTCATCCGCACGATCCCGATCCAGATTCCGGCGAACACCCGCGGCACATTGTCGCTGCTCGTGGCCGACGGCGGCCGGCTCGGGCAGATCGAGCAGCGCGAAACGCGCTCGTCGCAGCCGCGCAGCGTCGAACAGATCATCCGCCGCCTCAACCGCAGCCGGCGCGGCAACACGCTCTACGTCGAGCTCCTCGGATCGGAGCCCGGCGCCGTCGTCCGCGGCGAGCCGCTGACGTCGCTGCCGCCGTCCGTGCTGGGCGTCCTCGAGGCCGATCGCAGCGGCGGCAGCTTCAACCCGCTGACCAACGCCACGCTCGGCGAATGGAGTCTGCAGACCGATCAGGCGGTCACCGGGTCGAAGACTCTTTCGATCACCGTGTCGTCGAACTAAAGAGACTCTCCACGTGCATTCACATGTAGTGCGGACCTTCAGGTCCGCCGCGATCGCAGGCCTGAAGGCCTGTACCACGTTAATCCTGCTCGCTGCCGCTCCCGCGTACGCCTCGTCGCCGAAGTTCTTCGCGGCGGACACGCAGAGCGACTTTCTCAAGGGCGACGTCGAGAACCTGTCGATCGACGCGCGCGGCCAGCTGATGCTCGGTCCCGCGCTCGATCTGGTGTACGAAACGCCGGCGCCGTTCGTCTGGACCGTCGTCGCCGCGCCTGACGGCAGTTTCTTCCTCGGCACCGGCAACGACGGCAAGGTGTACCGCGTCGGCCCCGACGGCAAAGGATCGCTCTTCTACAGCAGCGCCGAGCTCGAGGTCCACGCGCTCGCGCCCGCGCCGAACGGCGGGCTCTACGTCGCCACCTCTCCCGACGGGAAGATTTACAAGGTCGATCGCGACGGCGTCGCGAAGCCGTTCTTCGCGCCGGACGAGAAATACGTCTGGGCGCTCGCCGTGGACGGCAAAGGCAACGTCTTCGCCGCCACGGGCGAGAAGGGCGTCGTCTACCGGATCTCGCCCGACGGCAAGGGCGTGCCCTTCTATCACACGAAGACCATGCACGCGACCGCGCTGGCGTTCGACACGAGCGGCAATCTAATCGTCGGCACCGGCACACCCGGCAAGGTCATCCGCGTCGATGCCGACGGCAAGGGCTTTCTGCTGCTCGACACGCCCTTTGAGGAAATTCGAGGCCTGCGCTTCGACGACAAGGGCATGCTCTTCGTGACGGCGATGAACGGCCGCGCCGGCAGCACCAGCGGTCCGGTCGTGCCGCCGGTGCTCGATCAGCCGGCCACGACCTCGGGCCGCGCCCCGGTGCCGACCGTCACGGTCTCCGCCGAAATCACCTCGATCGCGGTCGTTGACACGAGCGACAGCCGTCCGACGCCGTCGCGCGAGACCCGCGCGTCAGCGACGGACAAGGGCGCCGTGTACCGAATCGCGCCCGACGGCGTGTGGGATCAGATCTGGACGTCGCGTGAAGACGTGCCGTACGACATCGTGTTCGACGCCGCTGGCGCTCCCGTCATCGCCACCGGCAACAAAGGCAAGCTCTACCGGCTCGAAGGCGATCCGCTGCGTCCCGTTCTCCTGACCCGCGCCGGCGCCCAGCAGGTGACGGCATTCGTCAAGAACGCCCGCGGCCAGGTCTTCTTCGCGACGGCGAATCCGGGCAAGCTGTTCCGGCTCTCGTCCGAACGCGCCTCACGCGGCACGTACGAGTCGGAGGCGCGCGACGCACAGATCTTCTCATCGTGGGGCTCGATCCGGTGGCACGCCTCCCTGCCGAAGGACGCCGCGATCCAAATCTCCACGCGCAGCGGCAACACGGAGACGCCGGACGAAACATGGAGCGCCTGGTCTGCGGCGTACACGTCGGCTGACGGTTCGCAGATCGCGAGCCCGAAAGCGCGCTACCTGCAGTGGCGCGCCGTCCTGACGGGCAAGGGCACGGGCCCGGTCCTCACGTCCGTGACGGCGGCG
>CAZOIK010000258.1:0-9054 GCA_964579765.1 uncultured Bifidobacteriaceae bacterium | reverse complement strand
TCGTGCGCGCCCACCCGGCGGCGGGCAAAGTATTAGTTTTTAGTCGGTTTTTGTTTTTGCAGCGCCGCTTGTTGCGCACGACCTAGTATAAGCATAATTGATTTTGAGTATTTGTCAAATGTCATGGGGTGTCGCTGACTCACGTTTTTCGTGAGACTATCCTTTTATGAGGTCCAGGAATTCTGCCTCATGGATCTGTTTGGTGCCGAATTTTTCAGCCTTTTTGAGCTTGGAGGCGCCCACGTTCGCGCCCACTACCAGATAATCCGTGTCCTTACCGACTGATGACTGAAAAGTGCCGCCGAGTGCCCGCACCCGCTCGGCCGCCAGGTCGCGGCCCATACTTTCCAGTGTGCCGGTAATCACGAAGTTCTTGCCGTGCAGCGGCCCCTTGGCGCGTGACTGATACACCGGTTTTACTCCCACCTTTTCAAATTTCTCAAGCAGCTTTTGATTGTCCGGATCGGCAAACCAACCCACAATAGCTTCAGCCACTACATCACCGACACCCTCCACGACCTGCAGATCCTCGAGCGTCGCCTTACGCAAACTTTCAATCGAACCAAAATGTTCGGCCAGATCGATAGCGGTCTGTGAACCGACGTGGCGAATACCCAACCCATAAATAAATCGCGGTAACTCAGGGCGCTTTTTATCATTAATAGCGTCAATCAGCTTTTGTGCTGAAATTTCCGCGAAGCGATCAAGCTGCAGTAACTGTTCTTTTGTGAGCGTGTAAATGTCAGCTGCATCACGAACTAGGCCGGCATCTACCAGGGCGACGACATTTTTTTCACCTAACGTATCGATATCCAGAGCGCCTTTGGAAGCAAAATGCTGTAGACCGCGTTTCAAAAGAAGTGGTCCGGTAGCACCTTTTACGCGGTAGACCGCTTCGCCGGCCGCTTCACGTTTGCGATCGCGATGGGCGTGCGGCGGGACGACCGCGCGCTGCATTCGGCGCTCGACCGGGAGCTCGCGCGGCGGCGGCGCGACATCCGCGCCATCTTGCGCGAGTACGGCGTTCCGCTCATCGACGAGGCCGACGATTCGCCGCGGGCGGGGGCGGAGCCGCGGACATGAGGAGCGTCATGCGTGCAAATGTCTGGATGCTCGCCGGCGCGGCGCTGCTCGCGCTGGCCCTCTCGGCCTGCGACCATCCGCCCGGCGACGTCGCGGCGGCGAGCGCGCTGCCCAGCCTCATCACGCCGGTCGGGCCGGTGCCGGGTCCCGTCGGCACGCCGGCGCGCCGGCAGAATCCGTATCACGAGGACCTCGGCGCGATCGGCGAGGGCCGCGATCTGTTCGTGCACATGACCTGCTCCGGATGCCACGGCGGCCACGCGGGCGGCGGCATGGGGCCGAGCCTGCGCGACGTGGACTGGATCTACGGCAGCACCGAAGCGCAGATCTTCAGCTCGATTGCGGAAGGACGCGCGCACGGCATGCCGGCCTGGGGAACGAAGCTGCCTGACGATCAGGTGTGGAAGCTCGTCGCGTACATCACGTCGTTGCGGACGCCGTTCGAGGCGCAGCCGCCGAGCTAGAGAGATGCGCACTCGTCATCGGACACGCTTGCTCGGACTCACCGTCGCCGTCTTCGCGGCGCTCTGCGCCGTCGCGTGCGGAGGCACGCAGAACATCTTCGCGCCCGGCGGCCCGGCCGCGCGCCGCATCGCCGACGTCGGCTGGTTCGTGATCATCACGTTCTCGGCCGTGAGCCTGTTCATGTGGATCCTGATCTTCTGGCTCGGCCTGCGCACGCGCGGCACGCTCGCGCGGCACGCGCCCTGGGACGCGGGCGGCGGCATGCGCTGGATCGTCGTCGGCGGCCTCGTCGTGCCGGGCGTGATTCTCGCGATCACGTTCATCTGGGGCCTGCAGACGATGTCGGCGTTCCCGATCGACGGGGGCGCCGACGCCGGCAACACGCCGCCGATGATCCGCGTCATCGGCCATCAGTGGTGGTGGGAGGTCCAGTACCCGCTGGGCCGCCTCGATCAGCTCGTGACCACGGCCAACGACATCCACTTCCCCGCCGGCCAGCCGGTGGACATCTCGCTCGAATCGCGCGACGTCATCCACTCGTTCTGGGTGCCCGAGCTGCACGGCAAGGTCGATCTGATCCCGGGTCTCGTCAACCGCATCCGCGTC
The DNA here is from genome assembly GCA_964579765.1 of uncultured Bifidobacteriaceae bacterium. Taxonomy (GTDB): domain Bacteria; phylum Acidobacteriota; class Vicinamibacteria; order Vicinamibacterales; family CAVVIG01; genus DATNBT01. Next base: position 6,900 of record CAZOIK010000258.1, on the reverse strand, counting down.
CAGTCGGACACGCCGCGGACGTTCCGCGGCGAGTGCGCCGAGTACTGCGGTCCGCAGCACGCGCACATGATCCTCTCGCTCACCGCCGACACGCCGGAGCAGTTCCAGGCGTGGCTCGCGCACGCGCGACAGCCCGCGCAGGAGCCCCCGCCGGACAACGTCGCGGCCGTTCGCGGCGAGCAGGTGTTCATGCGGGCGGCCTGTCCGCTCTGCCACACCATCCACGGCACCGACGCCCAGGGCCTGGTCGGGCCCGACCTCACCCACGTCGCGATCCGTTCGGGCATCGCCGCCAACGCGCTGTCGAACGACGTCGCGAGCATGAGCGCCTGGGTCACGCACGCGCAGTCACTCAAGCCGTTCGTGCGGATGCCGAACCTGACGCAGTTCAAGGGCACCGAGCTGCGCGACCTGGTCGCGTATTTGCGGACGCTCAACTGAGCGCGTGCGCGATGCGCGCATGCAACCACAGTGAGGGGACACATGCCTGACTCGACATCGACGCCTGTCGAACGGCCGAGCGACGAGAGCGACCTTCAGCAGATCGCCCTGGCACGCCGTCAGGGCGACGCTTTCGACGCCGCCGTGGACGAGATGACGCACCACGAGGCGCACGGACGCGAGCAGCGCGCCGGCGACTTCGTCGTGGGATTCGCCATCGAGCACGCCGAAGGCACGTACGTCGTCGGCGAAGGCGGCTTGAAGTGGAAGAACCCTGAGAAGGAGAACGCCCACGTGGAGGTCGTCGTGCGCGACGCCGTGGATGGCCGCTTCATCCCCAACCTCAACGTCACCGTGACCATCGAGGACACGCGCGGTCGGACGATCGGGACGTACGAACAGCCGTTTCTCTGGCACCCCTGGCTGTTTCATTACGGCCGCAACTGGATTCTTCCCGGCACCGGCGAATACACCGTACGCGTGCACGTGGACGCGCCCGAGTTCGCGCGGCACGACAAGTTCAACGGCCGCCGGTACATGGATCCGGTGGATGTCGAGTTCACCCACGTGCACATCGACACGGGCCGGAAGCTGAGCTGATCGGCCGCGCGAGCGGCGGCTGCGCCTGCGCCCGCAGGCGGCCCGAACGCAACCGCCGTCGTTCGAAAGAGTTCGAGATCAGGACGCTGTCGCCGGCGACGCGATCGTCTGCGTCTCGCGGCCGCTCATGCGGATCGCGGCGATGACGTCGAGCACGGTGATCGCGGCGATGCCGCCGATCGTCGCGATGACGGCGGCGCGCCGCCTCGACGGCCGGATGGTCTTGCTGAGCGCGACGAGGTCCGTGGCGTCGCCGCCGACGCGGCTCCAGAGCCACGGCGCCTTCGGACCCGGCGAGGTGAGAATGCCGATCCCGCTCGCGATCTCACGCGCGCCGAACGATCGCACGAGCGTCGTGCGGCACCCGGCGCCGAGCGGACGACAGAGCAGTCTCGGCGCCACGATCTCCGCCGCACCGAGGCCGATGCTGAACCAACCCAGAAAACTCGACAGTCGCGTATTTTCCATAGAGTCCCCCGGGCGCGGTGGAGCAAACGACGGGCCGCCCGCGGTCAGTTCCCGCGCTCGCGCGGCGCGTAAACGTGCACACCGGACTTCCTCACCGACACCTTGATCGTGTGCAAATCACGGCGACGGGCCCTCGACGCATAGCCCAGCAGGTAGTAGTGGCCCGCCTGTTCCCAGACGAGCCGCGCCGCGCGTCTGAAGTCGTTCGACCGCACGAACACTTCGCCGCCCGTGGTGTCAACGAGACCGCCACCGAGATCGACGCGGCTGCTCAGGCCCGCCGGGCTCACGTCGTAGACGCTCGCCTCGGTCTGTGTCGCCGTCGCAACCGCGTCTCGCCACGACGGCCAGAGGAGCGAGTTTTCCGGAACCTCGAAGTACGGATCGCAGATGTTCCGATCGCCGATGCAGACGAGTGCCTTGCGCCGGTGTTCGAGCGGCCCCAGTTCGCGCGCCACCCTCGCGACGGTCAGCATCGCGTCCTCGAGCATGTTGCGCCCGAACACCGTCATCGAGCCGGTCCGATAGGTGCCGATCCGTTCGAGCGCGCCGGGGATGCCTCCGTCCGCGACGTTGTCCTCACGGTGCGTCAGCCGGATCACCGAGACGACGTCGGACTGGCGGGCGAACGACAGGAACAGCGTCGCCAGACTCTGCATGACGGCCGTCGCGCCGTACGGCACGCGGTTGTCGTCGAGCAGCAGAATCACCACGCGGCTGTCGGAAGGACCGTCGAGCCCGGCCGCGGAGACTTCTTTGAACGACGTGATCTCGACGCGGCGGCCGTCTTCCTTGACCTCGAAATCCGACTCCTTCAACCCACGGACGGGATCTTCGCTCTTGTCGGCGACCACGGCCGCCAGCTCGACACGTGACGGCGAGTCGGCCGCCGTCTGCATCTTCGCCGGCGTCGTCAGCCAGAGCAGGCCCGTCGCAACCGCGATCAGCGCCCCGCCGCGGTTCACCATGTCGTCGTCCTTTCGTGCGTCCCACCGCGTCAGTGCGCGTCGCGCAGCTGCAGCAGCCTGACGGCGTTCTCTTTCAGGATCAGCGGCCGCACCTCGTCGCGGATCCCGATCTGCGCGAAGTCGGCCATCCAGCGATCGGGCGTCAGCATCGGATAGTCGGAGCCGTACAGCACCTTGTGCTTCAGCAGGGTGTTCGCGTACTGAATGAGATTGGGCGGAAAGTATTTCGGCGACCAGCCGGACAGATCGATGTACACCTGCGGCTTGTGCAGACACACCGAGATGGCTTCGTCCTGCCAGGGAAACGAGGGATGCGCGAGGATGATCGGCATGTCGGGAAAATCCACCGCGACGTCGTCGATCAGCATGGGGTTGCCGTATTTCAGCCGGACCCCGCCGCCGCCGCGCATGCCCGTGCCGATGCCGCTGTGCCCGGTGTGGAACAGCACCGGCAGCTTCGCCTCGTTGAAGACCTCGTAGAGCGGATAGGCCAGCCGATCGTTCGGCGCGAATCCCTGAATCGGCGGATGCAGCTTGAGGCCGCGAATGCCGCCGGCCGCGACGACGCGCCGCGCCTCGCGGACCGCGTCCGCGCCCCGCGTCGGATCGATGCTGGCGAAGGCGATGGCGATGTCGGCGTTCGCCGCGGCGAAGTCGGCGACGGCGTCGTTCGGCACCGCGGGACGCCCGGTGAGGCGCTCATCCACGGGAAACACGACGCAGCCGATCTTCCGCGACCGGAAGTACTCGGCGAGCGCCGTCCAGTCGCGCGCGATTGAGGCGGCCCCGAAGTACTGCTGGGCCTGCCGGTCGGCGTCGGTGAGCTCGCCCGCGTGCTCGAGGTGCACGTGAACATCGATGGCGGTCAGATCGTCTACGTTCATCGTCAACTGAGTGAGGTAGATTCTACCGCCATGGACGACGCGATCCGGCTCAGACGGCTCACCAAGACCTTCGGCGGGACACGCGCCGTGGACGATCTCGATCTCACGATTCCTCGCGGCGCCCTGTACGGCTTCATCGGCCCGAACGGCGCCGGCAAGACCACCACGATCCGGATGATCATGTCCATCCTGTTTCCCGACTCCGGGGAGCTGTCGGTGCTCGGCCATGCGTCCGCGCTCGACGCGAAGCAGCGCATCGGCTACCTGCCGGAGGAACGCGGGGTGTACAGAAAGATGCGCGTCGGCCCGTTCCTGACGTTCATGGCCAGGCTCAAGGGCGTGCCCGACCAGGCGATTCCCGGCCGGATCAAGACGGGACTGGCGCGGGTCGGGCTCGCCGACAAGGAGCGCGCGCGCTGCGAGGAGCTCTCGAAGGGCATGCAGCAGAAGATCCAGTTCCTCGCCGCCATCATGCACGAGCCCGATCTGCTGATCCTCGACGAGCCGTTCAGCGGCCTGGATCCGGTCAGCGCGCGCAGCCTCCGCGAGATGGTGCTCGAGGAGCACGCGCGCGGCGCGACGGTGCTGTTCTCGACGCACGTCATGCCGCACGCCGAGGAGCTCTGCGATCACGTCGTGATGATCAACAAGGGTCAGAAGGTACTCGACGATCCCGTCGCGGCGATCCAGCGCCGGTACGATCCGCGCGTCGTCGAGTTCGACCCGCTCGACCCGCACGCCGACCTGGGGCCGCTGTCGTCCGTCCCCGACGTCGAAGACGTGGTGCGCACCGACAGCGGGTGCAAGGTCGTGCTGCGCGAGGGCGCGAGCGCGGCGTCGGTGATGCCGCACCTGGCGATCGCCGTGCCGGCGGCGCGCATCGAGATCGCGCGTCCGACGCTCGAGGACGTCTTCGTCAAGCTGGTGGCCGCATGAAGAACATCCTGCTCGTCGCCGTCCGCGAGTTCATCGCGACCGTCTCGACCAAGGCCTTCATCATCGGCCTGCTCTTCATGCCGTTGATGCTCGCCGCCGCCGCCATTGTCTTTCCGCGGCTGCTCAACCCGCGCAACTTCAAGACGCGCGGCGACGTCGCCGTGGTCGATCCGTCGAGCCGCGCGATGCCGGATATCCGGGCCGCGTTCTCGCCCGGACGCGTGGCCGAGCGGCGCGAAGAGCAGGCGCGCCAGCTGCTGAATCAGGCGCCGGCGGCCGTGCAGCAGGTGGCCGCGTCGCGCGTGTCGCCGCAGATGACGGCGGCCATGGCGAACGCCGCCGCGGCGCCGGACCTCACGCTCGTCGAACGTCCGCCGACCGCGGACATCCAGCGCGAGAAGTCCTGGCTGCTCGATCAGACCGGCGCGCGCCATCTGGCGCTCATCGTCGTGCACGAGGACGCCGTCGTGCCGAACGCCGGCGGCGTGTACGGCAGCTACGACACGTACGTGCCGACCAACACCGACGACCGCGCGATCAACGAGATCCAGCAGGCGCTGCAGGAGGCGCTGGTCAACGCGCGGACGCGCGAGCGCGGTTTCGACCGCGCGCAGATCGAGTCGCTCGTGCGCGTCGAGCGCGGGCGGTCGATCACGGTGACGAAAGACAGCGAACGCAGCACGGTGCGCGGAATCAACCAGCTGCTGCCCGTCGCCTTCGTCGTGCTCATGTTCATGGGCGTGATGACGGGCGGCCAGGCGCTGCTGTCGTCAACGGTCGAGGAGAAATCGAACCGGGTGATGGAGGTGCTGCTGTCGGCGCTGTCGCCGACGGAACTCCTCGCCGGCAAGATGCTCGGCCAGCTCGGCGTCAGCCTGATCGCGCTCGGGCTCTACGTCGCAATGGGACTGGCCGTGCTCGTCTCGTTCGCGCTGTTCGGACTGGTCAACCCGTGGCTCATCCCGTATCTCGGGATCTTCTTCCTGCTGTCCTATCTGACGTTCGGCCTGCTGATGGTGAGCATCGGCGCCGTCGTCAACGACATGCGCGAGGCGCAGTCGCTGATGATGCCGCTGATGCTCGTGCTGACGTTCCCGTTCTGGGTCTGGTTTCCGATGTCGCAGAACCCGAACTCCGCGTTCAGCACGACGCTGAGCTTCCTGCCACCCATCAACAGCTTCGCGATGCTCATCCGGCTGACGTCCACGGCGCCGCCGCCGTGGTGGCAGGTGTGGGTCTCGATCGGCATCGGCGCCGCCGGCGTGGCCGCGGCGTTGTGGTTTGCGACGAAGGTCTTCAGGATCGGGCTGCTGATGTACGGGAAGCCGCCGGACCTCGCCACGCTCGTTCGCTGGGCGCGGCAGTCGTCGTAGCGAGCGCCGGCGCCAAACGACGGCAGCGCTCGATCGCCTGTCGGAAGCGTTGACGGGCGGGGGCAGTAGAATACGCGGCGTGCACGAGCTGCGCTTCGGACCGGACCGCAGGCGCTTCGCGCGCGGCGGACGCCGCGCGACCGACCGCGCCGGCTACGCGCCGATGGTCGTCGTCTTCGACGGCGACGAGCGACGGCTCGACCTCGCCGAAGCGATTCTGGCGAAGCTCCGGTTCGCCGTCGCGCCGTTTCCGTCCGTGGACAAGGCCGTCGCCGCGATGCAGGCGCTGATGCCGGAGATCGTCGTGGCGCGCGCCGAGGATGTACAGCAATTGCGCGACCGCCTCCCTGTGGATAGAGACGGCCGCGCAATTCCCGTTCTGCCCCTCACCCCCGACCTGGCGGAACCCCGGGCGCTGATCGAAGCGCTTCGTCAGCTGATCCGGCAGCACCGCGCCGAAACGACCTGAACGCTACCGCTCGAGCGTGCCCTGATACGGGATCACCTGTCCCGCGACGATGTCCACGTCGAACGACCGCACCGGGTAGCCGGGCGCACGCAGCTCGACGTGGTGCTTGCCCGCCGGCAGCCCCAGCGGCTGCGTCGTCGGCGTGAACTGACTCACCTTCCCCATGTCCTGGCCGTCCACGAAGAGCTCCGCGTCGCTCGGCGAGATGTCAAAGCTCAGGCCGCCCATGTTCGACTGATCGGGAGGCGCGACCTCGTTCGGTGCCGCCTCGTTCGGCTCGACCGCGACGGCGCCGTCAGACGGCGGCAGCGGATACGCAGGCGCTGCTGGCGCCGGTACGGCGTACGGGTATGCGTACGAATAGTCGTACCCGTAGTCGGCATATGGATAGTAGAAGGGGTCGTAGTACGCGACCGGGTAGCCGGCCCAGATGCCGAACCCGATGCTGAAGCGCGGCCGGAACGCGTAGTACGGACGGATGAAGTGACGCGGCCCAATCGCGTAGCCGTAGTAGCGGCTACCGTAGTAGCGGCCGCCGTAGTAGCGTCCGCCCCTGTTGTAGGCGCGCGCGCCGCCGTACGCCCGTGCTCCGTTGTAGGAACGTGCGCCGCCGTACGCCCGCGCACCGTTGTACGCGCGCGCGGTGCCGGACGAGCGCGCGCCGCCGCTCGCATGTGCGCCGCCGCGATAGCCCGAGCCGCCACCGCGCGGAGCCGCCGCATGTGACTGCGCGTGCGCGCCGCCGCCGCCGTGCGCGCCCC
>CAZOIK010000257.1:0-29390 GCA_964579765.1 uncultured Bifidobacteriaceae bacterium | reverse complement strand
ACACGTCAAACCTGGACGTCGTCGGCGATCTCGCCGGCACATCCGCCCGTGTGGTCGCGGTGCCCGAGCTGGGCGGCGCCCTCGAGACGCTCGAGCCGACGCTCGCCGAGCTCGAGCGCCGCAAGGTGCGCTACCTCGTCGATCCGATTCTCGAGCCGATCGGCTTCGGGTTCATGGCGTCGCTCGAGCGATATGCGGAGACGCGCCGGCGTTATCCCGACGCCGAGATGCTGATGGGCGTCGGCAACCTCACCGAGCTCACCGCGGCCGATTCGACGGGCGTCAACGCGCTGCTGGCGGCCGTCTGCCAGGAACTGCGCATTCACGCCGTCCTCACGACGGAAGTGATTCCGTGGGCGCGAGGCGCCGTGCGCGAACTCGACGTGGCGCGCCGGCTGATGCACTACGCGGTCGTGCGCCGCACCATTCCGAAAGGGATCGACGATCGGCTGGTGACCGTCAAGGATCCCGATCCGCTGACCTACTCGCCGGACGAACTGCGCGCGCTGCAGGCGAGCCTCACCGATCCGAACTTCCGCATCTTTGCCGATCGCGAGGCCATCACCGTCCTCAACAACCGGGTGTTCGTGCGCGGCACGGACGTGCGCGAGATCTTCGCGCAGCTCGCGGTGGCCGATCCGGCGCACGCGTTTTATCTCGGCGCCGAACTCGCGCGGGCGAGCCTGGCCGTGACGCTCGGCAAAACGTACCGGCAGGACGGCCCGTTGTCGTGGGGCTATCTCACACCATCGGATGCTGCATCCGGCGGACGCGTACGGCTGAGCGCGACAGGTGTGACAGGGACGACGGGACGCACGCGGCCATGATCGCGCACGAGCTGTCGCCGGCACCCGATCCGACGCGGTGCTGCGCGCGGCTCGAGGGGCTGCCGTATCGCATTTTCCTCGACAGCGCGCGGCGCGACGCGGCGCTCGGCCGCTATTCCTTCCTCGGCGCCGAGCCCGCGGCGGTGGTGCGGCGCAAGGCCGCCGACGCGGGCGGCGCGCTCGACGAGGTACGCCGTCTGCTGGCGCCGCGTGCGGCCGCGCCGATTACCGGACTGCCGCCGTTTCAAACCGGCGCGATGGGCTTTCTCGCCTACGAGTGGGGCCGCGCGCTCGAACGGCTGCCGGCGGCGCGCCACGACGATCTCGATCTGCCGGACGTGGTCTTCGGCATCTACGACTGGGTCGTTGCCTGGGATCACGACGCATCGCGCGCATGGGTCGTCGCGCGCGACGAGCGGAGCCGGGACAGAGCGTTGGAGCTGATCGGCGCCCCTGAGAGGGCCGCCCTACGGACACACGCAGCGCGGCCCTTTCAGGACCGCGATCGCCCTGCCTCCTATCCGATCGCCGCCGACTGGATCGATCCGCGTCTCGGCCTGCGCTCGTCGTTCACGCACGACGGCTATCTCGACGCCGTCACGCGCGTGCGCGACTACATCTTCGCGGGCGACATCTTCCAGGCAAACCTGTCGCAGCGCTTCGAGGCGCCGTTGTCGGAATCGCCATGGGATCTGTACTGCCGCCTGCGCACGCACAACCCGGCGCCGTTCGCCGCGTTCGTCGAACTGCCCGAGGCGGCGGTGCTCAGTGCGTCGCCCGAACGCTTCCTGCGGGTGGACGCCGCGGGGCGTGTCGAGACGCGGCCGATCAAGGGCACGCGGCCGCGTGGCCTCGGCCCCGAGCACGACGCGGCGCTCGGCCGCGCGCTCGTCGAGAGCGCGAAAGATCGCGCCGAGAACCTGATGATCGTCGATCTCATCCGCAACGACCTGTCGCGCGTGTGCGCGCCGGGATCGGTCCGCGTGCGCGAGCTGTTCGCGCTCGAGCATTTCGCGACCGTGCATCACCTGGTGTCCACCGTCGTCGGCGAGCTCGCGCCTGGTCGCGACGCGCTCGATCTGCTGCGCGCGGCCTTCCCGGGCGGGTCGATTACCGGCGCGCCGAAGCTGCGTGCGATGGAGATCATCGCCGAGCTCGAGCCGTCGGCGCGCGGCGTGTACTGCGGCGCGATCGGATACGTGAGCGCCACGGGTGAGCTCGACACCAACATCGCCATCCGCACGGCCGTCGCGCGGGACGGTCGCGTATACTTGAGCGCAGGAGGCGGCATTGTCGCCGACTCGGACGTCGAGCAGGAGTATCGCGAGACGCTCGACAAAGCCCGAGGCGTGATCGACGCGCTCGCCCCCGTTCGTTGATGGTTCTGCTGATCGACAACTACGATTCCTTCGTGCACAACCTCGCGCGCTACGTGCGCGAGCTCGGCGAAGACGCGCTCGTGGTCCGCAACGACGCGCTCACGCTCGACGCCGTCGCCTCGCTGGCGCCCACGCATGTGATCCTGTCGCCAGGGCCGTGCTCGCCGCGCGAGGCCGGCATCTCCACCGATCTCGTCCGCCGCTTCGGCTCCATGCTCCCGATCCTCGGCGTCTGTCTCGGCCACCAGTGCATCGCCGCCGCGTACGGCGGCGACATCGTCCGCGCGCGCCGTCCCGTGCACGGACGGACGTCGGCGATCGTTCACGACGAATCGCGGCTGCTCGCGGGCGTGCCGTCGCCGTTCGAGGCGGCGCGCTATCACTCGCTCGTGATCGCGCCGGCGTCGCTGCCGTCGTGTCTGCGCGTCACGGCCACCGCCGCAGACGACGGCGCCATCATGGCGGTGGAGCATCGGTCACATCCGGTGTTCGGCGTCCAGTTCCATCCCGAGTCGGCCGCCACCGAGTACGGCTACTGGATGCTCGATCGCTTCCTGCACGGTGCGGACGCGCGCGTGGACGATCGATCGGCCGGCGCCGACGGCGCGACGCGGGTCCTGTCGGGCCCGCCCGTCACCTCCAGCGCGCCTCCGGCGTTCGAACCGCCCGCCGTGGAGCTGGTGCGTTGATCGTCGAGACGATCGTCACGACTCGCGGACCAGGCGGCGGCGTCAACTGCGCGCCGATGGGCGTCGAGTGGGGCGACGAGACCATCGTGCTCAAGCCGTTCATCGACACGGCGACCTATCGGAACGTCGCCGCCAGCGGCGTCGCGGTCGTCAACCTCACCGACGACGTGCGTGTGTTCGCCCGCGCGGCAATCTCCAATCCTGTCTACGAGACGGTGCCCGCGTCCGCGGTTGACGGCGTCGTGCTGGCCGACTGCTGTTCGTGGCGCGAAGTGACGGTGCGGGCCGTGGACGCCAGCCCGCCGCGCGCGCGCATCGAGACCGGCGTGGTGCACCGCGGCCTGCGCCGCGAGTTCGTCGGCTTCAACCGCGCGTGTCACGCCGTCATCGAAGCGGCCATCTACGCGACCCGCGTGCACCTGCTGCCGCGGGCGTTCCTCGAGAGCGAACTGGAGCGGCTGCAGGTGCTCGTGGACAAGACCGCGGGCCCGCACGAGCGCGACGCGATGGCGCTGCTCTCGGACTTCATTCGATCGGCGCCGCGCGCCTCCGGTGAGGCGTGACGGCGCGCCCGGACACCGCCCTCGAAGACGTCGTCGTTGAGACCGCCGCGCGGCTTCATTTCGGCGTCCTCGACCTTCGCGGCGCGCTCGGCCGCCGGTTTGGCGGTATCGGCGCGTCGGCTCCCGCTCCCACGCTGCGCGTGTCGGCGCGGCCGTCGGACGCGCTCTGTGTCGAGGGCGAAGACGCCGACCGCGCCGCCGAGTTCGCGCGCCGCTTTCAGGCGCACTTCGGCGCGAAGGCGGGCGTGCACGTGCGCGTCGAGCGCACGCTGCCGAGCCACGCCGGTCTCGGCTCGGGGACGCAGCTCGCGCTGGCCGTGGCGCGCGCGATGGCCGAAGTCCTCGGCGTCAGCGCCGACGTCCCCGAGCTGGCGCGCGCCGTGGGACGCACGAAGCGATCGGCCATTGGCACGTGGACGTTCGCAGGCGGCGGACTTGTCGTCGAGGGCGGCAGGCGCCGCGAGGGCGAGGGCGTCGCGCCGCTCGTCGCGCGCATTCCGTTCCCGTCGTCCTGGCGCTGCGTCGTGGCCGTCCCCAACGTGGGCGGCGGGATGAGCGGCGCCCACGAGGCCGAAGCGCTGGGACAGCTGCCGCCGGTTGACGAGCGGGACGTCGAGCGCGTCGCGCATCTGGTGCTCATGAGCCTGCTGCCGGCGGTGGCGGACGCGGACATCGACGCGTTCGGCGCCGCGCTGACGGCCATTCAGTCGATCACCGGCCGCTGGTTCGCGTCGGTTCAGGGCGGGACGTTCGCCGCCGGCATGAGCGCGGATCTCGTCGCGCGCATGCCGCAGTGGGGCGCCGCCGGCGTCGGACAGAGCTCGTGGGGGCCGACCGTGTACGGCGTCGTGGACGGCGAAGACGCGGGTGCGGCGCTGGCCGAGCGCGTCCGCGGCGCGGTGGGCGCGAGCGGCGTCGTGTACGAAGGACCGTTCCGCTCGCAGGGCGCGTGCGTGTCACGGACGATGCGCTGACCGAGGCCGCGCCTGAACCCTCCAAATCGCCACGACGCCAATCACGCTCGCGACGATCGCCAGCCCGAGCATCACGTGGCTCGCGACGGCCTGTGCGGGAGGCTGATGCGTGCTCGTCCAGCCCCAACCCGTCGCGAGAATCACGACGACCGCAGCGATGAAGAGCGTGAGAGCGATACGGATTGCATTCATGTTAGAAATGTACCGTCGTCTCGACGTACCCGAATTGTCCGTTCTGGTTGCGTGAATAGATGCTGTTGATCACGCTGCCGCCCGATGCGCAGGCATAGTACACGGAGAGCGTGAACGAGCGCGTCAACGGGTAGTCGCCGCTGATGTCCCACACCGTCCCGAGATCCGTGTGACCGTTGCTCGGGCGGCCCGAAAAGCCGAACGTGCTCTCCTGGAACACGCCGCCGCCCGAGTACCAGAGATCCGCCGCGTCGGCCAGTGACAGCGCGTGCAGTTCGCTGCGCACGGCGAGCTTCGGCACGGGACGGACGTTCAGCGTCACGTACGCGTCTTCGTTGTTCATCATGTTGTAGAAGGGAAACCGCGCGTACTGCCGCGGGGTCGTCAGCAGCTGGAAGAACGTGCCGTTGGTCGAGTCGTTCGGGTTCGAGTCGCCGCTGCCGAACGAGTAGCCGCCGCTGATCCACGGCTTGAGCGCGCTCGACGCCGACTGCCAGCCCGCTTCGGCGACGAACGCGCCGGCGCGCTGCCTGAGGGTGCCCCATGCGCCCGTCTGGACGACGCCCCAGCCGAGCACGTCCCAGGTGCCCGCGTCCTTCGTGTGGAACACGTGGACGTAGTCGGCGCCCCAGGTGCCGAGCTTGACGTCGTTCTGATCGGCCGTGCGGATCGCCGTCGGCCGGTTGTCTGTCTTGAGCACCGTCGATCGCGTATCGATGTAGCCGATGCCGAACACGCGCAGCGATCCGGCGCCGTTCTCCGTCTTCACCGACTCGTTGTACGCGCCGTAGTAGGTCTGGACGTCCACTTCTTTCATGCCGTTGACCTGGAAGATGCCTTCCGTCGGACGGCCGCCGAACGCCGTGATGTTGTGCGAGCCGGAGTTCCACTGATACTGCCCGCCGTCGAACGTCCGCTGGACGGCCGTGAAGCCGAAATTCGAGATCAGCCGGTGCGCGATGCGCGTCTGCACGATGTTCGTCACGAGCGGGTCGGACGACCGCGCTTCGACGCCGTCGAAGAACTCGAAGCGTCCCAGCCTGACGTTGTTCGGGCCGAGCCGCTTCAGCTGCACGTATGCCTGTTTGAGAAACAGATAAGCGTTGTTCTCGCTGTTGCCGTTCGCGACGTAGTACGTGCCGCCCAGCCCGAGCTGGCCGAGCGGAGCCGGCGCGACGGTGTCGTTCGGCAGCGCGAAGATCGTCGGCTGCTCGAGTTCCACGAACCAGTCCGCCTGCGTGCGCTTCTGGCCGACGCCGATCCTCAGCTGCGAGTGGCCGAACGCGTAGTCGCTGTTCCCGGCGCTGCCTTCGAACCAGTTCCAGACCTCGGCGCGCGACCGCCAGCCGATCGTGACGTCCACGTCGCCGACCTTCAGTCCCTGCGGCGGCGGTGGTGGCGCCGGGGCGCGTGTCTGCGCACTGGCGGCGCTCGCCAGCGCGAACAGGATCGACAGGGCATACGACGGCACACGACGTCCGGACATTCGGCCTCCTTTGACCGTGGGTTGTGCTTAAGAGTGTGCGAGATAGTGCGCGAACCGGAGTAAGAGCCGCAATAGTGCGTTCGTATGATCTAATCCCACTCGGGGATCGTCGGCACGCGCAGGCGTTCGACCTCGGGCAGGTCGATCTGGAACTCGCGCTCGAGGAGTGCCCGCAGCGCCGAGCGACTGGCGAGCTGCGACGTCTCGAACACGCCGTCGCGCGCGACGGTGACGTCGCGGTTCATCACCGAGACGCGCCGCCCGTCCGGCGTCAGCGCGCGCAGCATCAGGCGCTGCACGAATGCCGACTCAGGCCATGTCGCCGTGAAGTGATTGGCCACCGTGAAATCGATCGGCGCCTCGGGTTCGAGCGTGGACATCCACAACGGGGCGAACGTACCGTTGATCCGCGCCTCGAGCACCCATTCGCCGTCGCGGCGCGTCAGTCGGTGCGCGTCCGGGCCATCGCGGACCTCGCCGTCCTCGACGAGGGGGAGCGGCACGAGCGGACCGTGGCCGCCGAACCCGGGATCGAGCACGTAGGTCGTCCCCTCGACGGCGGCGGTCAGGAACATGTGCGTGCGTGGCGCGTTCCTCCGCGGTGTAAGGAGAATCACCCGCGCCGAGTGGGCGCGCGGCTCGAAGCCGGCGTGTTCGAGCGCCGCGCGGAACAGCGTGGAGTGCTCGAAGCAGTAGCCGCCGCGCTTCGCGTCCACGAGTTTCGCGCTGACGCTGTCGAGGTCAAGGCGGATGCCGCGGCCGAGCAGCACGTCGAGGTTCTCGAACGGGATGCCTCGCATGTGCGCGCGCAGCAATGCGCCCAGGGCCGTCAGCGTCTCGAGCGTCGGCGTCAGCGATCCCAGCGGTCCGCGCCAGCCGATGCGCTCGAGATAGCGCGGCGCGTCGAAGGGCATCAGCGCCTGACGTCGCGCTGGACGAGCTCGATCTTGACGCCGCCGGGATCTTCCACGAACGAGTAGCGCACCGGGCCGTTGGCCAGCTTCAGGTCGGTGACACCCTGCAGCACCTTGATGCCGTTGAGATCGTGGAGGATCTTGTCGAGGTCGGGCACGCGCCAGCCGATGTGATCGATCGCGCGGCCGTTGCTCGGCGCCGCGTCGCCCTTGGCCGCGAGCACCCAGACGTCGCCGTATTTCACCGCGTCCATGCGCCCCTTGAACTTCGTCCGCTCGCCGCCGAAGCGCTGCGCCAGCCACGTCAGCGTCGCGGCGGGATCCGGCGCGCGCAGGTGGATGTGGTGGAAGCCGAGCGTCTCCGGATCCTGGACGACCTCGATCTTCACGCCCCACGGATCTTCGATGAACCCGAGCTTGAAGAGCCCCGGCACGTCGCGCACGGGCGTCACCACCTTCACGCCCGCGGCCTGGAACTCCTTCATCTTCGCGTCGAGGTCGGCGAACGAAAAGCCGATGTGATCGATGGCCGTGCCCGCGCTCGGCTGCGCGGTGTCGGACTTGAGCCAGATGAAGCGGGTCTTGCCGAAGAGCAGGCGATCCTTGCCTTCAGGCGTCCGCTGACCGCCGAACATCTTCTCGTACCACTCGACGGCTTTGGCCTGATCGGGTGCGGCCAGGTGCACGTGATCGTAGGGCAGCGTCGTCTGGGCGGCGGACGGTGCGGCGGCGGCGAGCGACAGGAGCAACGCAAGAGTGAAGAGGCGCATGACCGTTCCTTTTTTTCAATGGCGCCGGGGCCCCATCCCCAGCGCGAACTGACGCCGAGCCGCTCGCTCCCGCTCGCGGCTGGCCGCGGGCGCCTACCTGACCACCAACGTACGTCCGGCCGCCGGCAGACGTAGACTAGCCCACATGCGCAAGACGATGGTTCGCACGGCGCTCTCGCTCGTCCTGGCGCTCGGCATCGCGGCCTCCGCGGCCGCGCAGCAGCGCGTGGCCTCGGTCGAAGGCATCACCGAGTACCGGCTCGGCAATGGCCTGCGGGTGCTGCTGTTCCCCGATCAGACGAAGCCCACCGTGACGGTCAACGTCACCTACCTGGTCGGGTCGGCGAACGAAGGCTACGGCGAGACGGGCATGGCGCACCTGCTCGAGCACCTGCAGTTCAAGGGCACGCCGACGCACCGCAACATCCCGCAGGAGCTGACCGAGCACGGCGCGCGCACGAACGCGACGACCTGGTTCGACCGCACGAACTTCTTCGAGACGCTCCAGTCCACCGACGCGAACCTGCAGTGGGCCCTCGGTCTCGAAGCCGATCGCATGGTCCACTCGTTCATCGCGAAGAGCGATCTCGACAGCGAGATGACCGTCGTCCGCAACGAGTTCGAGCGCGGCGAGAACGACCCGGGCAGCGTCCTCGAGGAGCGCGTCTTCTCGACGGCATTTCTCTGGCACAACTACGGCCACAGCACCATCGGCGCGCGGTCCGACATCGAGCACGTGCCCATCGACCGGCTGCAGGCCTTCTATCACCGGTACTACCAGCCCGACAACGCCGTGCTGCTCGTCGCCGGACGGTTCGACGAGCCGAAGACGCTCGCGGCCGTTCAATCGCTCTTCGGCGCGATTCCGGCGCCGTCGCGCGCGCTGCCGGCCGTCTACACGCAGGAGCCGACGCAGGACGGCGAGCGCAGCGTGACGCTCCGGCGCACGGGCGAGGTCGGACAGGTGCTCGTCGGCTATCACATCCCGTCGGGCTCGCATCCGGACGCGGCGCCGCTCGACCTGCTCGTCCGCATCCTGGCGGATTCGCCGTCGGGCCGGCTGTATGCCGCGCTCGTGGACACGAAGAAAGCCGCGCGCGTCGGCGGCGAGCAGTATCAGCTGCGCGATCCCGGCTATTGGCTCGTCGGCGCGGACACGCGCAAGGATCAGTCGCTCGACGAGGCGAAGTCGATCGTGCTCGACACGCTGGACGGCCTCGCGTCGCACCCGATCACGCAGGCGGAGGTCGATCGCGCGAAGGCGGCCGACCTCAAGAACATCGAGCTGTCGCTGAACGACTCGGGCCGCGTCGGCCTGGAGCTCAGCGAGTGGATCTCGCAAGGCGACTGGCGGCTGTTCTTCATCCATCGCGACCGTCTGCGCGTGGTCACGGCCGCCGACGTCAACCGCGTGGTGCAGAAGTACCTCAAGCCGAGCAATCGGACGGTCGGGCTGTTCGTGCCGACGGACGCGCCCGACCGCGCCGAGATCCCCGCGACGCCCGACGTCGCGTCGCTCGTCAAGGACTACAAGGGCGATCCCGTCGTCGCCGCCGGCGAAGCCTTCGATCCGTCGCCCGAGAACATCGAGCGGCGGGCCAAGCGCATCGCGCTGCCGAACGGCGTCCAGGTCGCGCTGCTGCCCAAGAAGACGCGTGGCGCGTCGGTGGTCGTCTCGGCGACGTTCCGCTTCGGCGACGAGACGAGCCTCTTCGGCCGCTCGACGGACGCGAGCCTGGCGGGCGCGATGCTCATGCGCGGATCGACCACGCACACGCGCCAGCAGATTCGCGAGGAGCTCGATCGGCTCAAGGCGCGCGCGAACGTCGGCGGCGGCGCCACGCAGGCGGTGCTGCAGATCGAGACGACGCGCGAGAACCTGCCGGCCGTGATCGCGCTGATGGCGGAAGTGCTCCGTGAGCCGGCGTTTCCGGCGTCGGAGTTCGACTCGCTCAAGCAGACGCGGCTGGCCTCGATCGAGGAGTCGAGGAGCGAGCCGGTCGCCATCGCGTCACGCGAGCTCGCGCGCCACCTGAACCCGTATCCGAAAGGCGACGTTCGCTACCGGCAGACGATGGACGAGGAGATTGCGGAGCTGAAGGCCGCCACGGTCGAGAAGGCGAGGCGGTTCTATCAGGAGTTCTACGGCGCGAGCAACGCGCAGCTGGCCGTCGTCGGCGACTTCGACGAGGAGGCCGTCGTCCCGATCCTGCGCGAACGATTCGCGTCGTGGAAGAGCCCGAAGCCGTTTGCGCGCGTGGTGAACGTCTATACGGACGCGCCGCCCGTGAACCAGACGTTCGAGACGCCCGACAAGGCCAATGCCGTCTTCATGGCGGCGATGAACATCCCGGTGCGGGACGACGACGCGGACTATCCGGCGCTGGTGATGGCGAACTTCATGTTCGGCGGCGGCTTTCTCAACTCGCGCCTCGCCACACGGCTGCGCCAGAAGGACGGCCTCAGCTACGGCGTCAACTCGACGCTCCAGGTGAGCTCGCTCGACCGGACGGCGGTGTTCGGCGCATCGGCGATCTACGCGCCGCAGAATGCGGCGAAGCTCGAAGCCGCGTTCAAGGAGGAGCTCACGCGCGTTTTGCGCGACGGTTTCACCGCGCAGGAGCTCGACGCCGCGCGCGCCGGCTGGTTGCAGGGCCGGACGGTCGCGCGCGCGCAGGATCAGCAGCTGGCGGGCCGGCTGGCGACCGATCTGTTTGTGGAGCGGACGATGAAGTACGACGCCGATCTGGAGCGGAAGGTCGCGGCGCTCACCGTCGATCAGGTGAACGCCGCTCTGCGGAAGTACGTCAGCCTCGACAAGATGAGCGTCGTCAAGGCGGGCGCCTTCAAGTAGGGCCCGCCCTACTTGAAGGAGACCGCGATCGCGCGGAACGGACCGGGATCTTTCGACGGATCGTTGCGCAGGTTGAGCTTCGCCTCCGTCACGTACGCCGTGCCCCCGGCGAGCGTCACGGCCGTCGGCCCCGTCAAGCCGTCCTTGATCGTGGTGACGGTCGCCTTGTCGCCGGCGATCGTCACCTCGTCGAGTCGTCCGACGCCTTCGACGAGCAGCATCTTTTCGCCGCCAATCGACCGCATGCCGTCGGGACGCTCGATCATGCGCGAGGTCTCCAGCGTGACGAGTGGCGCCGCCGATCCGTCCTTCTTCACGTCGATTCTCAACAGCGTGCCCTGCGTGACCGAGTTGACGTAGACGTTGCCGTCGCCGAGCACCGCAATGCCGTCGGCACCCGCCAGCGTCTTCGGGTCGCTCACCCAGACGTCGAGCGCGCTCGCGCCTTTCTTGAGCCGCAGCACGCGTCCCTGATTCGTGTCGGTCGCGTAGACGGTGCCGTCTTTCGCGACCGCGATGTCGTTGCAGAGGCCGTTGCCGGGAAACGCGTAACTGGCCTTGAACGACGCGTTCTTGAGCGTGAAGGCCTTGAGCGCCGTCTCGCCGACGTACGGCGCGCCGTTGCGGCCGCCGCTCGCCGACGTGCAGACCCACAGCAGGCCGGCCTTCTCGTCGGCGAACACGCCGAGCACCGTCGTCAGCCCGTTCGCCTTCGGCTGAATCCACGTCGTCGCCTGCGACGACTTCGCCGGCGCACGATAGACGCTGTCGTGGCCCAGGCTGCCGAAATAGACGTCGCCGTTCTTCGTGGACGTCAGGCTCTCGGGGAAGATGCGCCCGTCCGCGAAGGTGATGTCACCGCGGTCCGCGGCCTGAAGGCCGCAGACCGTGAGCAGAACGAAGACGATCGAAATGCGCCGCATGTCAGCTCCAGGCAGGCCTGAAGGCCTGCACTACACGTTGCAGCAGGCCTGCGCTACTTCTTGTACATGACGCGCCAGATTTTGCCGTGCTGGCTGTCCGAGATGTAGAGCGAGCCGTCGGGCCCTTGCGCGACGCCGTCGGCGCGCGCGGCCGCCTGATTCGGGTTCATCAGCTTGTCGGTGCCGGCGAAGCCCTTCGCGAAGATCTCGAACTGGCCCGACGGCTTGTCGCCCGAGAACGGCTGGAACGTGACGTTGTAGCCGTCCTGCGGCATCGGCGCGCGGTTCCACGAGCCGTGGAACGCGATGAACGCGCCGCCCTGATACTTCTTCGGGAACTGCGTGCCCGTGTAGAACATCAGATCCACGGGCGCCGAGTGCGCCGGGAACACCGCGATCGGCTGCGTGAACGACGCGCACTTGCCGGTCTCCTTGCCGTCGCCTCCGTATTCGGGGTTCAGGACTTCCTTCTTTTGCTGGTAGTCGTAGAAGCAGAACGGCCAGCCGAAGTTCTCGCCGCCCGTCGCGCGGTACATCGGTTCGGCTGGACGCTCGGCGTTGTCCTGCGCCGTGAACTTGTCGGGCCAGAACACGTCGAGCTGATCGCGGTTGTTCATGACGATGTAGAGCGCGCTGCCGTGCCAGGCGATCGCCGGGAACTGGCGCAGCCCGGTGGCGAACCGCATGCCGCCCATGTCCTGCGTCTGGTTCGTCTTGCTGTCGCTGAACTTCCAGACGCCGCCGTGCTTCTCGAGAATGGGGCAGGGATCCTGGCCCTTCGCGCCAGGACGGCGATCGGGATTCTGACAGGCGTTGCTCGGCGCGCCGACGTTGATATAGAGGTTGCCTTTGCCGTCGAACGCGATGCCCTTGTCCTGATGCTGCGCCTCGGGCGGCAGGTCGGTGACGATCGTCTCGGCCGATCCCGTCGGCGTGAGCTGGCCCGCGGTCATCTTGAAGCGTTCGATTGTCCTCGGGTGCGCGAGGTAGAGATAGCCGTCGTGCAGCGCGACGCCCGTGGTGCTGCCCGTGCCGACTTGCTCGCGCATGTCGAACTTGCCGTCGCCGTTCGTGTCGCGCAGCGCGACCACGCCGCCGCCCCTTTCGGGCGTGCCGCGCCCGCCCTGGCTCTGCGTGGCGACGTAGAGATCGCCGTTGGGCGCGACGGCCATGTGCCGCGCCGTTCCGACGTCGTTGGCGACGACGAGCGCGCAGAAGCCCTGGGGCAGCGTGATGCCGCCGTTGTCCGGATCGCAGGCGATCTTCGCCTGGCCGTGCGCGGTGATCATGAGCGCGAGCACGCCGAACGCGGCGGCCGTGCCTGCGGTGACAACTCGACGAGTGGCAGAGCGCATGACGTCTCCTTCTTCTCCACTGGCGCCGGGGCCCCACCCCCGGCGCGAACTGACGCCGAGCCGCTCGCTCGCGCTCGCGGCTGGCCGCAGGCGCTCTTCCATTGGCGCCGGGCCGAACCCAGAATCGCAACGGGTTCGCAATCCGAACGAAAAGTTTATCACCGACGCGTGCTAAGCTTCGCGCGATGGCGAAGAGCCTGACTCTCCTCGTCGTGCTGGCGGCGCTCGTCTGCGCGTTCGCGCTCGCGTCCGGGCGCCGAGGCCAGGCGCTCACGCCGTCGGCGGCGATGGTGCCCGATCCACGCATCGACGAGCCGACGGCCGCACGGTCGGCGTCCGAGACGACGGTGGTCGCCGGCGGGTGTTTCTGGGGCGTGCAGGCGGTGTTCGAACAGGTCCGCGGCGTGCGTTCCGCGACGTCCGGCTATGCGGGCGGCTCGCAGCCGGCCGACTATGAGACGGTGAGCACCGGCCGCACCGGCCACGCCGAATCCGTGAAGATCGTCTACGACCCCGCGACCATCACGTACGGCATGCTTCTGAAGATCTTCTTCTCGGTCGTGCACGATCCGACGCAGGTGAATCAGCAGGGACCGGACGTCGGCACGCAGTACCGGTCGGCGATCTTCTACACGAACGCCGATCAAGAGAAGATCGCGAAGGCGTACATCGCGCAGCTCGAGGCGGCGAAAGTCTTTTCCCGCCGCATCGCCACCGAGGTGACCCCGCTCCGGAAGTTCTACGAGGCGGAGGCCTATCACCAGGACTATTACTTCCAGCATCCGGCGCAGCCCTACATCGTCTTCTACGACAAGCCGAAGGTCGCTGCGCTCAAACAGCAGTTCCCCAGGCTGTTCGTCGAACACAGGTAGCCGGCGGTGAAGAGTGCCGCGGCGCTGTTTCTCGGAATCGCGCTCGTCCCGTCCGCGGCGGGCGCGCAGACGCGAACCGCGCCGGCGACGCCGGCCTACGTCGGATCGCAGGAATGCCGGACGTGTCACACGGCGATCTACGACCGCTGGAAGAACACGCGGATGGCGAACGTCGTCCGCGATCCGAGGGAGCACCCGGAGGCGATCATTCCCGACATGAGCAAGCCCGATCCGGCGCTCACGTTCACGAAGGATCAGATCGCGCTCGTGTACGGCAGCAAGTGGAAGCAGCGCTACTTCACGAAGGTCGGCGACGACTACGTGCCGCTCGGCTCGCAGTGGGAGATCGCTCGCAAGAAGTGGTCGCGGTATCACGTTCCCGACACCGGCGCCGACTGGTGGACGGCGTTCTATCCGAGCGACAACCTGAAGCGGCCGACCGGGCCGACGTGCGACGGGTGCCATTCGGTGAACTACGACATCCGCACGAAGCAGCCGACGGAATGGAACGTCGGCTGCGAGAAATGCCACGGGCCGGGCGGCGATCACGTCAACAACCCGTCGCGCGCCAACATCGTCAACCCGACGCGGCTGAGTTCCATCGACGGCGTGAACGTCTGCGTGCAGTGCCACTCGCAGGGACAGCCGCTGGCGAAGCCGCTCGCAGGGAAGTACTACGACTGGCCGGTCGGCTACCGTCCCGGCTTGCGGCTGTCGGATTTCTGGCAGCTCGAAGAGCACAAGCTCGGCGAGACGACGTTCACGCATTACGCCGACGGGACTGGCCACAAGAACCGGATGCAGGGCAACGACTTCGTGCAGAGCGTGATGTACACGCGCGGCGTCACCTGCTTCAGCTGCCACGACGTCCACGGCACGGGCAACAACGCGGATCTCGTCAAGCCGGCCAACGTGCTGTGCCTCGACTGCCACGGTCCGAAATCTCCCAACGGTCCGCATACGGCGACGATCGAACAGCACACGCATCACACGGCCGGGTCGGCCGGCAACGAGTGCGTCAACTGCCACATGCCGCAGATCGAACCGGAGATCGCCGGCGTCAACGTCCGCAGCCACACGTTCAAGTTCATCTCGCCGGCGACGACGGATGCGTTGAAGGTGCCGAATCCGTGCACGACGTGCCACACGGACAAGACGACGAAGTGGGCGCTCGACGCCCTCAAGTCGTGGCCAGAGTTCTCGCCCTGGCGCGTGGCCAACGCCAACTGAACGTTCGTCGCTGCCGGAAAGTCGTCACGTTGCGGGCACCGGCTATGCACTTCCGCGGGAGCAGCGGAGGTGTTTCATGAACGGCAACCACGCCGTGACCTGCCACTGGCTGACGCCCACCCGCATCATGCCGCATCCGTTCTCATTCGACGCCGACACGAAGCCGTGGACCTGCCTGCGCGACGGGCGGCCGCGCGCGCTCGACGCGTGCGAGCTGGCCGAATGCGCGCATTGCCCGCGCCGGGAGGCGCGCACGCTCGACGACACGGGGCGTGACATCGCGTACGAAACGTGGGGCGTCGGCATCGAGGTCCCCGCCGAACGCACGATTGACGACGCGCGCCGCGACGTCGTGTGGGAGACGTTCGGGCTGCGCGTGTGACGCCATCATGTCGTGCAGACTTTCAGGTCTGCCGAGTTGCAGGCCTGAAGGCCTGCGCATGTGCCTGATGTGCGCGATCAGTTGCGCGAGTGCGTGGCGGAGAAGGCGGCGAGCAGCAGCCGCCCCGTGCGATAGCACTCGCACGACGCCTCCTCGAGGGCCCTGCGGTCCACGATGGCGACGCGGCCGCGGCGGTAGGTGATGTAGCCGGCCTTCTGCAGCATGCCGGCGACGATGCTGACGGTCGAGCGCGACGCGCCGAGCATCATCGCGATGAACTCCTGCGTCAACACGAACGTGTCGGTGCCCATCCGATCGTGCGCGGCCAGCAGCCAGCGCGCGAACCGCTGTTCGATCGAATGGGCCGCGTTGCACGCGGCCGATTGCATGACGAACGCCATCAGCGCCTGCGCATACTGCGAGACGACGGCGTGGAAGGGGCCGCATCGATCGAGTTCCTTCCTGAACGCGATCGCCGTCATCCGGTAGCACACGTCGATGTCGCCCTGGACCATCGACGCCGTCGCCATCGGATGCTGGACGACGGCGGCCGCGAGCCCCACGAGGCCTTCGCGTCCGATGGCCGCCGTTTCCACCATGCTGCCGTCCTCGAGCACCGTGAGGATGGAGCAGAAGCCGCCGCCGGGAAAGTACACGTAGTCGATCGGCTCTCCGGGTTTGTGCAGCAGCTCTCGCAGGCGGAGCGGGACGACCTCGAGGTACGGGAGAATGCGCTGCAGTTCGTCGTTGGGCAGCGCGGCGAGGAGCCGATTTCTGAGCGGCCCCGTCGCGGGATGACTCGATCGTTTCGATCGTCCGGTTCGCCGCCTCGACACGCGGTCTTTCACGCGTTGACTCGTCCTCCTCCGCCTGTCTATTCAACGGCTATGCCAGGCTCTGTCGGAAATCGGCAGACGGCGATGGGGAAAGTGCGTAGCCTACGGACTCCGTGCCATCACGCCGAGAGGATGAGAAAGACGAAAGGACGCGGCGGACGTGCCCGCGTTGCCGGCGAAAAACGCTGGAGTACCACCCGCACGTCGCCGTGCTGGCCGTGTCGCTTCCCAAAAAGCGCAAAACGATCGCCGGGTATGACTCGAAGGATCGCCTGCTGTACGAACCGGCCTGGCTATGCCGGAACGATGTGTGTAAATACGTTCGGCTGATCGTGAAGAAGTAGGCGTTTTGCGGGAACGCCCTACTGAAGGGTCTTGTAAACGAGCTGCTCGAACCCTCTCAGCGTCCGGATTGCGCCGTCGTCGTAGAACGGCAGCACCTGCATCATCTGCACGGCGCCCATGTGCTTCACCGGGTCGATCCAGAACTCCGTGTTGAAGATGCCGGCCCAGCTCATGCTGCCCGGGCTGCGGAAGCCTTTCGTGGACGGATCGTCGGCCGCCAGCTGAAATCCCAGGCCGAACTTGTCCTTGCCGGCGCCGAGCGGAAACGGCTTCGTGCGCGCCTTGTCCGCGTCGGGCTGCCGCTCGACGACGATCGCGCCGATGTTGTTGTCGCCCATCATCTGCACCGAGCGCTCGCTGAGGATGCGCGCGCCGTTCAGCGTCCCGCCGTTCAGCAGCATCCGGACGAACCTGCCGTAGTCCTCGACGGTCGAATAGAGGCCGCCGTCGCCGCGGAACGGCGGCGTCGGCGTGGCGGCGATCGGGGTCGTCGGCAGCGGAGCGAGCGTGCCTGTGGCGCGCGTGTACTGCGTCGGCACGCGCGACTGCTTGTCGGCGGCGACGGCGTATGACGTGTCGATCATCCCGAGCGGCCTGAAGATGTGCTCGTGATACCAGGCCTCGAGCGTCGAGCCGGTCACTTTCTCCACGATCATGCCGAGGACGCGCGTGCTGGCGGAGTAGTGCCACTTCGTGCCCGGGTCGTCGAGCAGCGGCAGCTCCCATTCGCCTTTCTTCGTCTTGTTCGTCAGCGCGTACTCGACGGGATTGGTGAAGCCGTAGCCGATGCCGGACGTGTGCGTCAGCAGGTGACGGATCGTCATGACCGTCTTCGCCGGCCGCGTCTGATAGGACGCGTCCGTCGGGTTGAAGTGCGTGATGACCTGCAGGTGATCGAAGCCGGGCAGGTATTTCGAGACCGGGTCGTCGAGTTGCAGCTTGCCCTGCTCCATGAGCATCATGATCGCGACCGAGGTCACCGGCTTGGTCATCGAGGCGATTGAAAAAATCGCGTTGGTCGCCATCGGCGTGCCTTTCGCGACGTCGAATCTGCCGGCCGCGGCCTCGTAGAGCACGCCGGCGCGGTTGACGACGATCTCGGCGACGCCCGGGGTGTCGCCGCGTGTGACGGCGTCCTCGATCTGCTGCCTCAGGGCGGCCTTGCCCGCGTCCGAAAATCCTTGTACCTTGGTGCGTTCGCGCGCGCCCTGTGCGGCAGGCACGGCGGCGGTCACGCCAGCGAACGCCACGGCGGCGGCCATCTTCATCAGCGTCATAGCCGCGAGAGTGTACACGAAGGGAGCGCATGAGCGCCGGAAATTCAGACACGATCAACGTCACTGATGCGGCCTGGAAATGCCTGCAGGGCGCCTACGACATGCAGATTCACGTGGCGCCCGACGTCATCGGCCGCCGCGTCGACGACATCGACTGCGCGAAGGAGTTCCTGCAGCACGGCCTGAAGGGCTTCGTGCTCAAGTCGCACTACGTCCCGACCGGCGAGCGCGCGCAGGTCGTGTCGAAGGCCGTGCCCGGCATCAAGGCGTACGGCGCGATCACGCTCAATCACAGCGTGGGCGGGCTGAATCCGGTCGCGGTGGAACTGGCGGGCCGGTCGCAGTGCAAGATCGTGTGGTTCCCGACCGTCGACGCGGAAAACGAAACCGCGGGGCGGTCGACGTCCACCGAGAAGCTGCCGTTCTGGGCGAAGATTCAGCGCGAGCTCGAAGCCGAGGGCATTTCGCCGCCCAAGCTCACGCTCGTAGACGACCGCGGCCAGGTCACCGACGCCACGAAACGCTGCATGGATCGCATCGCGAAGCACGACATGATTCTGGCGACGGGGCACGTGGGACGGGCCGAGATCTTCGCCATCGTGAAAGAAGCGAAGCGGATGGGCCTGAAGAAGGTGCTCGTCACGCACGCCGAGTTCCCCTCGCAGAGCCTCACGGGCGACGAGCAGAAGGCGCTCGTTGACGAAGGCGCGTACATCGAGCACTGCTTCACGACGACGTACACGAACAAGGCGCCCTGGGAGACCGCCTTCGCGAACATCCGCCGGACCGGCGTTGCGAACACGGTCATCTCGACCGACCTCGGCCAGACCATCAACCCGCCCGTCGCCGAGGGCTTCGCCATGTTTGCCCAGAAGCTGCTCGACGCGGGGTTCACGCCGGACGACGTCCGCACGATGGCGGTGACGAATCCGACGCGGTTGTTAGAGACGTAGTGTCTGCCTTCAGGCGGACCCCACACGTGGAGCGCAGATGAAAATCTGTTTGGCAGGCACCGGCGCGATGGGCGTGATTCACGCCAAGGCGCTGGCGAAGGTTCCGGACGTCGAGATCGTGTCGGTGGCGAGCCGCACGCCCGACAGCGGCAGGAAATTCGCTGACGAATACCAGATCCCGTTCACGTCCACGAGCCTGGAGGCGTGCATCGACCGCCCGGGCGTGGACGCCGTCATTCTGACGACGCCAAGCGATCAGCATCACGACCAGACGATTCTCGCCCTGCAGAAGGGCAAGCACGTGCAGGTCGAGATCCCGATGGCGCTCAACCTGAAAGACTCGGAAGACATGCTGGCCGCGGCGAAGAAAGCCGGCAAGGTGTGCATGATCACGCACACGCGCCGCTTCTCCAGCCCGCACCGCGAGATGAAGAAGCGGATCACGGCGGGCACGTTCCACCTCCATCATCTCGTCGTCGAGACGTACTTCTTCCGGCGGACGAACCTCAACATGCACGGGCAGGCGCGCTCGTGGGTGGACAACCTGCTGTGGCATCACGGCTGCCACTCGGTGGACATCGCGGCGTGGGTGATGGGCAGCGGCGACTGGGAGTGCTGGGGCCAGAAGGGGCCCGATCACCACGAGCTCGGGATCCCGATGGACATGAGCGTGTGCATGAAGATGAAGAACGGCCCGCTCTTCACGATGGCGATGTCGTTCAACAACAAGGGGCCGTTCGGCGGCTTCTATCGCTACATCGGCGAGGAAGAGACGTACAAGATCTACCGCGACTCGATGACCGACAGCGAAGGCAAGGACACGCCGCTCGATCCGACCCTCGCCTTCGATCGGCAGGACCTCGAGTTCGTCAGCGCGATTCGCGAGGGCCGCGAGCCTGAGTCGAGCGCGGCCAGCGTCGTGCCGTCCATGGCGCTCCTGGACAAGATCGACAAGGCGATGAACCGATGATCATCGACTGTCACGGGCACTACACGACGGCGCCGAAGGGACTGCAGGCGTTTCGCGACGCGCAGCTGGCCGAGTTGAAGAACCCGCCGGCGACGCGCACGAAGGGCGCCGTCACCGTCACCGACGACGAGATCCGGGCCAGCCTCGAAGGCGCGCAGCTGAAGCTGCAGCGCGAGCGCGGCAGCGACGTGACGATCTTCTCGCCGCGGGCCTCGGCGATGGCTCACCACATCGGCGACGCGACGACCAGCCTGCACTGGACCGAGCAGTGCAACGACCTGATCCACCGCGTCTGCGCGCTCTATCCGGACAATTTCGTCGGCGTGTGCCAGCTGCCCCAGACCCCGAGCGACCCGCTAGCGAACTGCGTGCGCGAGCTCGAGCGATGCGTCAACGAGCTCGGGTTCGTCGGCTGCAACCTGAATCCGGATCCGTCCGGCGGCTACTGGGGCGCGCCGCCGCTCACGGATAAGTACTGGTATCCCTTCTACGAGAAGATGTGCGAGCTCGACGTGCCGGCGATGGTCCACGTCTCCGCGTCGTGCAACCCGAACTTCCACGCGACCGGCGCGCACTACATCAACGCCGACACGACGGCGTTCATGCAGTTCATCCAGGCCGATCTGTTCAAGGCGTTCCCGACGCTGCGGATGATCAGCCCGCACGGCGGCGGCGCCGTGCCGTACCACTGGGGCCGCTCCCGCGGTCTCGCGCAGGACATGAAGCGGCCGCCGCTCGCCGAGATGATTCGCGACAACGTCTTCTTCGACACCTGCGTCTATCACCAGGCGGGCGTCGATCTCCTGACGAAGATCGTGCCGGCCGACAACATCCTGTTCGGCTCCGAGATGGTCGGCGCCGTCCGCGGCATCGACCCGGAGACGGGGCAGTACTACGACGACACGAAACGCTATATCGACGCGACGCCGAATCTGACGGACGCCGATCGGAAGAAGATCTTCGAGCTGAACGCGCGGAAAGTGTATCCGCGGATTAATGGCCGACTGAAGTAGGGCGGCCCTTTCAGGGCCGCCGCCGCGGGGCTGAAAGCCCGCGCTGCGTATATGAACAAAGTCGTTCGCAACATCACCCGCTCCGACGCCGCCGTCATCAAGACGCTCGGCGAACTCGGCGTCGCCACCGTCCACGAAGCGCAGGGGCGCACCGGACTCATGCGCCCGTACATGCGGCCGATCTATCCCACGGCGAAAGCCGCGGGCAGCGCCGTCACGGTGTCGTGCGCGCCGGGCGACAACCTGATGATCCACGCATCGATCGAAGTGCTGAAGCCCGGTGACATCCTCGTCGTCACGACGACGTCGGAGTCTACGGACGGGATGTTCGGCGAGCTGCTCGGCGAGTCGGCGCGCGCGCACGGCGCGGTCGCGCTCGTCATCGACGCGGGCATCCGCGACGTCGCGGACCTCACCGCGATGGCGTTCCCGGTCTGGTCGAAAGCCATTCACGCGCAGGGCACGGTCAAAGCGACGCCCGGCTCGGTCAACATTCCGGTGGTCTGCGCCGGCGCGACTGTGAATCCCGGCGACGTCATCGTCGCCGACGTGGACGGCGTCGTGGTCGTCCCGCGTGCCCGCGCCGCCGAGGTGGCGAAGGCGGCGAGCGATCGCTTCGCCAAGGAGAGCAAGACGCGCGAACGGCTCAAGAGCGGTGAATTGGGACTAGACTTCTACGGGTTGAGGGCGAAGCTGGCCGAGCTCGGCGTGACGTACGTGGATTCGGAGGACTAGGGAGCGCCTGCGGCCAGCCGCGAGCGGGAGCGAGCGGCTCGGCGTCAGTTCGCGCCGGGGTGGGACCCCGGCGCCAGTGAAAAAAGAGGACAGCCATGGGCGAGATTGTCGCCGCCGTCGGAACCTGTCACACGCCGTACATGTTCACGCGTCCGCCGGACGAGAACCCGGAGCAGCTCGACCAGGCGGGCCGCGCGATGAACGAGCTCGGCAAGGCGCTCGACGAGGCGAAGCCGGACGTCATCATCTTCCTCGGCGCCGATCACGTCGAGACGTTCTCGGTCTCCTGCGTCCCGACGTTCTGCATCGTCGCCGGCGACACGGCGCATGCGAAGTTCGCCGGCCGCGAGCACACGCTGCCGATCCACCGCGAGATGGCGGAGGACATCCTCGACAAGCTGGTCACCGAGCACAACTTCGACATCGCCTATTCGGAAGACGCCGAGCTGGGACACGCGTTCTCCATCCCGTTCGAGTACGTGATCGGCCCGCGCAAGATCCCGGTCATTCCGTTCTTCACCAACGTCTACGTGCCGCCGCTGCCGACGGCGAAGCGCTGCCAGGCGCTCGGGCAGGCGCTGGCGCAGATCGTCAAAGGCCGGAAGGAACGCGTCGCCGTCGTCGCGAGCGGCGGCATGTCGCACTTCCCGGGGACGACGAAGTACCTGCATCCGGAGTTCGACTTCGATCGCTGGCTCGTGTCGCAGATGGAGGCCGGGAACATCGACGCGCTGCTGGACATGACACCGGAGCAGCTCGACGAAGTCGGCAACACCGAGCTGCTGAGCTGGGCGGTGATGTTCGGCGCGATCGGCGCGCACAAGGGCGAGCTCATCGACTACATCCCGACCTGGCACCACGGCCTGTGCATGATGCGCTTCATGCCGGAGCGCGCGCACAAGACCGCGGCGTTCGACGTCAACGCCGGCGGCTGGAATTTCAAGAACCAGGGCTTCCTCTTCTACAAGCACCCGCCGTCCGAGGGCTACGGGCTGAACAAGCTGCTCTTCGAGTCGCGCCACAGCCAGGAACTGCGGAAGCGCATCATCGACGATCTCGACAGCGTCGCCAGCGAGTACAACCTCCACGGCAAGCAGCGGGTCGCCGCCGAGGAGATGGTGAACGTGGGCAAGGGCGGGCTCGTCAGCGAGCACGTCGGTCCGCTCGTCGAGGCGGGCGCGCATCCGCTGCAGGCGCTGATGGCGCTGCACGTGATCTTCTCGACGAGCCACGCACGAGGACAGCAGGCCATGGCAGGCAAACACTGACTCCAGGGGGC
Source organism: uncultured Bifidobacteriaceae bacterium (assembly GCA_964579765.1). Classification (GTDB taxonomy): domain Bacteria; phylum Acidobacteriota; class Vicinamibacteria; order Vicinamibacterales; family CAVVIG01; genus DATNBT01. Next base: position 6,572 of record CAZOIK010000257.1, on the reverse strand, counting down.
GCGATGAAAACGGTCGATGTCGGCGCGGCACTCGACGACGGGCAGTGGGGCGGGTATCAGAAGCTGCTCGTCGCGGCGACGGCGCTGACGATCATCTTCGACGGCCTCGACAACCAGGTGCTCGGGGGCGCCATCCCGGTGATGATGCGCGACTGGCACGTGGCGCGCGGTGCGCTGACACCGGCGTTGACCACCGGCTTCATCGGCATGGTCACCGGCAGCTTCGTGGGCGGCTACATCGGCGACAAGTTCGGCCGCCGCATCGCCCTCCTCGGCAGCCTGCTCGCGTTCGGTCTCCTGACGCTGCTCGTCGCCACGTCCGCCAATCCGACGATGCTCGCCGTCTACCGGTTCTTCACCGGCCTCGGGATGGGCGGCGCGATGCCCAACGCCGCGTCGCTGGCGTCGGAGTACGTGCCGACGCGCCAGCGTCCGTTTGCCGTGACGCTCACGATCGTCTGCATCCCGCTTGGCGGCTCGCTCGCCGGTTTGATCGGCGGCGCCATCCTGCCGAACTTCGGCTGGCGGATCTTGTTCGTCGTGTGCGGCGTCATCCCGCTGGCCCTGGCGGCGGTGCTGCTGAAAGTGCTGCCGGAGTCGCCGCGGTTTCTCGCGCGCCGGCGCGAGCGCTGGCCGCAGCTGGTCGCGCTGCTGCGGCGCCTGGGCCACGACGTGCCGTCCGACGCCGAGTTCGTGGACGCCCGCGAGAAAGCCGTGACGCGCACGTCGGTCGGCGAGCTCTTCACCGCGTCGTACGCGCGCGACACGCTCGCGCTCTGCGGCTCGTTCTTCTTCTGCCTGCTCTCGGTCTACATGGGCACGAACTGGGTGCCGCAAATGCTCACCAGCAGCCACTTCAGCGTCGGCACGGCCAGCTACGGGCTGACGGCCTTCAACGTCGGCGGCGTCGTCGGCGCCATCGTCGGCGCCCTCGTCATCATGCGCTTCGGGTCGCGGCTGTCGATGCTCACGATGGCCGGCCTCGCGATTGCCGGCGCGATGGTGCTGTCGATCATGCAGATCGGGCCCCAGGACGCCGTCCCCGTGTTCGCGATGCTCGCGTGGACGGGCGGCCTCATCAACGCCGTGCAGACGACGATGTACGCGCTCGCCGCGCACGTGTATCCGACGTCGATTCGATCGACCGGCGTCGGCACGGCCGTGGGCGTCGGCCGCATCGGCAGCGTGTTCAGCCCGGCGCTCGGCCAGTGGGCGCTCGACGCCGGCGGCGCGTCGTCGTACTTCATGCTGATTGCCGGCACGATGAGCATTGCGTTCGTCTCGCTCGCGGTCGTGAAGCGGCACATCCCCGGCTCGAGCAGCTCGAGCGGCGCGCGCGTCGGCGCGATGGCCGCCGCGCACTGAACACGTGATTTGTTCGTCTGGTGACCTCGTGATGTGGTGATTGGGTCTGGTGATCTGAGGCGGCACGTCACCCAATCACCAGATCGCCCAATCACCAGGTAATCCAATTCATGTTCTCCCTGGGCTTCATCGGCTTCGGCGAGGCGGGATCGACGATCGCGCGCGGGCTGCGCTCGGCGGGCGTCGAGCGCATCTTCGCGTACGACATCACGCCGAAGACGTCCGACGTCGCGACCATCGTCGGCTCGCCGCAGGCGCTGGCCGCGTCGGCCGACGTGATTGTCTCGGCCGTCACGTCGAGCTCCGCGCTCGACGCCGCACGGCAGAACGCGCCGTTCCTGACGAGCCGCCACACGTACGCCGACATCAACTCCGTCTCGCCCGCGCTGAAGCAGGACATCGAGCGTGTGGTGAGTGCCGGCGGCGCGAGCTTCGTCGAAGTCGCCGTGATGGCGCCAGTCGCGCCGTATGGCCACACGGTGCCGATGCTCATCGGCGGAGCGGGCGCGCAGGCGTTCAAGCAGGCGATGGCGCCGTTCGGCATGCGCATGGAGATCCTCGAGGGCGCGAAGACCGGCAGCGCCGCGGCCGTCAAGATGTGCCGCAGCATCGTCGTGAAAGGAATTGAAGCGCTGCTGTTCGAATGCGTGATGGCCGCGACGAAGTTCGGCGCGGACGATCTTGTCTTCGCGTCGCTGAAGGAGACCTGGCCCGGCATCGACTGGAAGAAGCTCGCCGACTACACGAGCGGACGCGTCGTCGTCCACGGCGAGCGGCGGGCGCGCGAGATGGAAGAGGTCGCCGAAACGCTGAGGGCGATCGGCGTCGATCCGATCATGGCCGAAGCGACCGCGCGCCGGCAGGACTGGAGCGCGCGGATGAACCTGAAGTCGCACTTCGGCCCCGCCGGGCCGACGTCCTATCAGGACGTCGTGGAGGTGATTGACACGCTGCCGTCGGCAGCGCTCGACCGTGCGTGACGCCGCTTTCGGGCGAGGGCCAGGATTGCTCAACGTTCGTGCCGCCGCTCGCGCCGCGCTGCCGTTCCTGCTTGGCGTCGGTGCGTTCGTCGCGATCGGGTTCGGCGTCGATGCGCTGAGGCATCGCGGCGACGACCCGCTGCTCGACCGGACGATTCACACGACGCGGGCCGAGACCGTCCCGCTGCAGGTCGCCGTGCACGACGTCGTCGAAGCCCTGCCCGCCGGCGGCGGCGTTCGCGTGTGCCGAGCGCTCGCGGACCGTCCGGTCACCGTCGATCGCGCCGCCGACGTCACCGCCCGAGTGCTGCTCGCCATGTTTGCGGCACAGACAGGCGGCACGCTCGCGCTGGGCGTTGTCCGTCCCGGCGATCGCCCGTTGCCCGTCATTGAATGCCCGCAACCGTCAGGCGGGTATCTGCTGATTCAGCGCTGAGCTACCAGCCCAGAATCTTCGCGAACATCAGCGGCGCGCAGATCGTCGCGTCGGATTCGACGACGAACTTCGGCGTGTCGGGCGCGAGCTTGCCCCAGGTGATCTTCTCGTTCGGCACGGCGCCCGAGTATGACCCGTAGCTCGTCGTCGAGTCGCTGATCTGGCAGAAGTAGCCCCACAGCGGCACGTCGTCGCGACGCAGGTCCTGATGAATCATCGGGACGACGCAGATGGGGAAGTCGCCGGCGATGCCGCCGCCGATCTGGAAGAACCCGACGGACTGTTTCGGGGCCGTCGCCTGGTACCACTCGGCGAGGTACATCATCGTCTCGATGCCGCCCTTCAGCGTTGACGGGTTCTTGACCTTGCCCTCGATGCAGCGCGCGGCGAACACGTTGCCGAGCGTCGAGTCTTCCCAGCCGGGCACGAAGATCGGCAGGTTCTTCTCGCACGCGGCCAGCAGCCAGCTGTCGGCCGGATCGATCTCGTAGAACGGCTTCAATTTCCCGCTGCGGATCAGCCGGTACATGAACTCGTGCGGGAAATAGCGCTCGCCCTTCTGATCCGACGCGATCCAGTCGTCGATGAGCAGCCGCTCGATCCGGCGCATCGCCTCTTCTTCGGGGATGCACGTGTCGGTGACGCGGTTCATGTGGTTCTCGAGCAGCTTCTGCTCGTCGGCCGGCGTCAGGTCGCGGTAGTTCGGGACACGCCGGTAATGGCTGTGCGCCACGAGATTGAAGATGTCTTCCTCGAGGTTGGCGCCCGTGCAGGTGATCGCGTGCACCTTGCCCTTGCGGATCATCTCGGCGAGCGAGATCCCGAGCTCCGCCGTGCTCATCGCGCCGGCGAGCGTCATGAACATCACGCCGCCGGAGTCGATGTGGCGGCTGTAGGCGTCGGTCGCGTCTTTCAGGGCCGCGGCGTTGAAGTGCAGGAAATGCCGATCGATGAAGTCTGAGACGGGTCGAGTCGAGGCTGCCATAAGGGCGGAATATAACACGTCCGGTTCGTGGAGTGACTGCGCTGCACGCGCGCTGACGACGCTCACGTCGAAGCTGTGCGTCGGCACTCCGCCGGCGGGGAATCCGGGTCTCGCGTGCGGACCGGATGTCGATCGAGTGAGCGACTTCTCGTCGTGCGGAGCGCAGGGCAGCGAGCGGCGTTCGACTGCCGGCGCGTCCGCGTCCGGCAGCCCGGGGCCAGCCTCGCCCCTGCGATTAGCGCGCGACGGTCGCCGGGTACTTCGGCTTCTCGGGCGGCGCCCAGAACTTGATGTGGCCGCTGCGCAGATCCTTGTTGTTCTCCTCGCAGGAGTACTCGAGGATCTCGGTGTTCATCAGCGTGAAGGTCCGCTCGTTCTTCCACGGCTTCGTGTAGGCCTTCGGATCGTCGATCGTCACGGTGTACGCGATGTGGCCCGCGTCCGTGCGATGCAGCGTCTGCACCATGTGCAGCGCGTCGCTGTGCGGATGCCCGATCGTGTCGAGCCGCGTGTTGCCGTTGAACCCGGTCGTGTCGATGACGAGCGTGTCGCCGTCCCAGCGGCCGACCGAGTCGCCGAACCAGGTCGGCTCGACGTCTTTCGGATGCTCGCGGTTCATCTTGACGACGTGGAACCAGGAGTTCTGCTCGAACAGCAGGCCGATGTACTTGTCGCTCTGCATGATCTGCAGCGGATCGGGCGAGTTCATCGAGCGGCTCATGCCAAACGGCAGGCAGCTCCCCGTGTAGTCGCCGTTGGTCGGGTCGTACGTCTTCCAGTCGTCGAGGCCGGCGGGTGTGAACGGCAGCTCGGCGTAGTTGCCGGCGTTGTGCAACTCGGCACGCTTCGCCGGGGAATCCGCCGGCGAGAACGGCGGCTCCGCGTAGCCGACCTGTCCGCGGCCGTTGCGCGACATGTCGGGCACATACGGCCGCTGCCAGACGCCGGAAAGATCCGGATGCCCGCTCGGCGTCCGCGGCGTTGGACCGGTCGGCGCCCGGTTCGGCACGGGCGTCTGCCCGGTGATTTGTGCGTGCGGCCACGCCGTGAGCACGGCGATGACGGCGGCGAGCGTCAGATATCTGCGCATTGCGTTTCCTTTTTTCCACTGCGCGCGGGGCCCCACCCCCGCGCGGAACTTACGCCGAGCCGCTCGCTCCCGCTCGCGGCTGGCCGCGGGCGCGAGTGAACCTCTCGAACCCCTATTGAGCCGTGGGCGGCACCCACCGCTTGATATGTCCTTCGCGAAGGTCCTTGTTGTTCTCCTCGCACGAGTACTCGATGAGCTCGCCCTTCTGACGCGTCAGGACGCGCTCGTTCTTCCACGGCCGCGTGTACATCACCGGATCGTCCACGGTGACCGTGTAGGCGATGTGGTCCGCGTCCGTCCGGTGGAACGTCTGCGTCAGGTGCAGCTGGTTGCTGTGCGGGTGGCCGATCGTGTCGAGGCGCGTCCAGCCGTTGAAGCCGCGGGTCTCGACGACGAGCGTGTCGCCGTCCCAGCGGCCGACCGAGGTGCCGAACCACTGCGGGTTCGGATCGCGCGGCATCGCGCGGCCGTCGGTCGGCACGACATGGAACCAGTTGTTCACTTCGAACAGAAACGCGACGTAGCCGCCGCCGACGACGATCTGAAACGGATTGGGCGCGTTGACCGATCGGCTCAGGCCGAACGGCAGACACGACCCGGTGTAGTCGCCGTTGGCGGCGTCGTAGCTCGTCCACGCCTTCTCGCCGGCCGGCGTGAAGGGGAGCTGAGGCTCGCCGATCTGGTTTCGGGCGGTCCGCGTCATGTCGGGCACGTACGGCCCCTGCCAGACGCCGTTCAGGCCGGTCGCCGGTTGAGCTGTCTGGGCCGCCACGGTCCCGGTGGCGAGGCCGCCGAGCAGGGCAGTTGCCGCGATCACTCGTGAAAAAGAGGCCATCACCCGTCTCCCCTCACCAACCCGTCGGATGCGAGGCTCATGATACGCCGGGAAAGACCGAGAACGCATTTGACTTCGCTCGGCGGAGCTACGAAAATGAACTCGCTCGGACTGGAGCCAAGTCCGGTCTTACGAACGCATTCAGTGCGTGGAGGTTGTCCGATGAAGACGAAAATCGCTTGTGGCATCGCTGCTCTCGGGCTGTTGCTGGCGTCGGTGCCGGCGATGGCGCACCACTCGTTCGCGGCGGAGTTCGACTCCGCCAAGCCGATCAAGCTGACGGGGACCGTCACGAAGATCGAGTGGATGAACCCGCACGCCTACTTCTACATCGACGTGAAGGACGCCGGCGGCAAGGTCACGAACTGGGGCCTCGAGATGGGCAGCCCGAACGGCCTGATGCGCCAGGGCTGGACGCGCAACTCGATGAAGGTCGGCGACGAGGTCACGGTGGAGGGCAGCGCCGCGAAAGACGGCAGCAACATCGGCAACGCCCGCTCGGTCGTGCTCGGCAACGGCACGCGTCTGTTCGCGGCGTCGAGCCAGAACACCCAGAAGCCGTAGTCGTCCGACAGACGCGAGGAGATCGCGGTGCGTGTGGCCAACCGTTCTCTCGGTCGTGTACTGCTGACGACGACCGCGCTCGTGATCGCCTCGCTGTGGGCGGCACGCGCTCAGGAAGGTCCGGGCCGCGGACGCGGCCCGGCTCCGCCGTCTGAACCCACGCCCCGTTTCGCCGACGGCACCGTCAACTTCGGACGCGTGCCCGGCGAAAAGGGCGTCTGGAACACTCCCTACATCACCAACATGGGCATGCGCGTTGTCGATGACAACGGCAACGCCCTGGCGCCGGCGCCGCAGTTTGGACGAGGCGCGCGCGG
>CAZOIK010000256.1:0-5872 GCA_964579765.1 uncultured Bifidobacteriaceae bacterium | reverse complement strand
CGGGAAGTTGAATGCCGTGATGACGCCAACGGGCCCGAGCGGATGCCACGACTCGCTCAGCCGATGGTCGCGGCGCTCGCTCGCGATCGTCTTTCCGTAGAGCTGACGGCTGAGGCCGACGGCGAACTCGCAGATGTCGATCATCTCCTGCACTTCGCCGAGCGCTTCCTGCGTGATCTTGCCGGCCTCGCGGCTCACGAGCAGCGCGAGATCCGGCTTGTGCCGCCTGATCGCCTCGCCGAAGCGCCGGACCAGATGTCCGCGCTCGGGCGCCGGCACGCTTCGCCACAGCGTGAACGCCGCGTCTGCCGCGTCGATCGCTTCGTCCACCTGCGCGGCGCCGGCTGCCGTGAGCTCCGCCAGCACGCTGCCGTCGATCGGCGAGCGCGCCACGAGCGGCGCGCCGGCGCCGGCGATGCTGCGGCTGCCGATCGAGACGCCGTGCAGGAACTCGAGTGCGCCCAGCCGGCCGAGCGCGTCGTGGACGTTCGTCGTCATCCGGTCAGACCTCCGTGCCTGCTGCCGGCACGCTTATCGGCGGACGCAGGTGCTCGGCCGGGTCGCCGCTGGTGGGAGTTGAGCCGTGCGCGTTGTACTGCGCGCCGAAGCGGTTGGCGAGGAACGCGTCGAGGTCGATCTGCTCCTGGCGCACGAACCCGCGATCGGGCAGCCGGCCCGACACGAACAGATCGAGCGCCGCGCAGACGCCGGCCGCTGTCGTGATCTGGATCGCGCTCCAGTTCTCTCCGCTGATCCGCCGATGGTAGACCTTGCGCGCGTCCGAGATCTGCACGAGCTGCCGCTCCTGCCAGCCGGTGACGGTGCAGAAGGTGACGACGACGTCCTGGAAGGTGACGGGGACGGCGCGCTCGAGGATGTCCTTCAGCACGTCGCGGCGTTCGCTCAGCCGCAGCTCGTCCACGAGCAGCCGCATCGGCGTGCAATGACCGGGATAACGGATCGTCTTGTAATTCAGCTCGCGCACGCGGCCGTCGTAGGTCTCGCATAGCGTGCCGAGGCCGCCGCTCGTATTGAAGGCCTCGTAGGTGACGCCGTCGAGCTCGAACTGCTCGTAGCCCTCGAGCGGCAGCAGCTCGATGCGCCGCGTGTTGTGGATCGCCTCGCACGGGTTGCAGTACTCGTTGATCAGGCCGTCGGTTGACCACGTGAGGTTGTATTTCAGGTCGCCGGTGGGAAAGAGCGGCAGCGCGCCGACGCGCATCCGCACGGCGTCGAGCTTCTCGAACCTTCGCGTCAGGTGCTGCGCCGCGATGGAGATGAAGCCAGGAGCGAGCCCGCACTGCGGCATGAAGATCTGGCCGCTCGCGGCGCGCGCGGCGACGGCGCGCACGCGTCGTGTGGTCTCGACGTCTTCGGTCAGATCGAAATAGCTGACGCCGGCGGCAAGGGCGGCCTCGGCGACGCGCGCGTTGTAGTAAAAGCTGAGCGCCGAGATCACGGAATCGCGGCCGGCGAGCGCCCGCGCGATCTCCTCGGGCGAGTCCACGTCGAGCGGCAGCGTGTCCACGCCGCTCTGCCGCGCGATGCGCGTCAGCGCCGCCTTGCTGACGTCGCCGACGACGACGTGGTAGTCGCCTGAGTCGCGCAGCAGCCGCGCGATCATGCGCCCGATCTTGCCGGCGCCCAGCAGCAGCACGCGATGCATACGGGCAGCTCCTCTGTTCTGACGATATACCACCGGGCCGGGGGAATCCCAGCGTCAGGACGGACCTGTCAATTCTTGCGGACCGGCGCGCGTCCGGGCGGGCGGTGGAGCACGTCGGCGACGGCTTCGACGAGCCGCGACGGCGCGATGGGCTTGGCGAGATGGGCGTGGAAGCCGGCCGTCAGCGCCGCCCGGCGATCTTCCTCGCGCACGAGCGACGTGATCGCGATGGCCGGGAGCCCCGCGAGGCCGTCGGACGTGGAGGCGCGAATCTGCCGGACGAGCGAGTAGCCGTCCTGGCCGGGCATCGCGATGTCCGCCAGGAGGATGTGCACGTGCTCGCGCTGCAGCGACTCGAGCGCTTCGGCCGCCGACTGCGTGACGTACACCGTCGCGCCGGCGTCGATCAGGCTGGTCGCCATCACCTCGCCGCTGTCGCGGTCGTCGTCCACGATCAGCGCGCGGATGCCCGAGAGACTCGGCGCGTCGCGCACGTCGGGGTGCGCCCGCGGGAGGACGGACGACGCGGCCAGGGGAAGCCGCACCGTGAACGTCGAGCCCTGGCCGGGGCCGTCGCTCTCGGCGCGAATGGTCCCGCCGTGCGCCTCCACGAGCTTCTTGACGATGGCCAGGCCGAGACCGAGACCGTCTTGCGTGCGCGTCGTCGAGGCGTCGGCCTGCCGGAACGGTTCGAACACGAACGGCAGGAAATCAGGCGCGATGCCGATGCCCGTGTCGGTCACGGCAATCTCCGCCGCCACGCGTTCTTCGCGCACGCGCACGTGGATGCTGCCGCCCTCGGGCGTGAACTTCACCGCGTTCGACAGCAGGTTCCAGACCACCTGCTGGAGCCGCGTCGGATCGCCGCGGCAGACGACGTGCGGGCTCTCGACGGTGACCTCGATGTGCTTGGCGCGCGCCGCCGACTCGACCACTTCGACGGCGTCCGTGAGCACCGTGAGGATGTCGAGATCCACCGGCTCGATGCGGAGCTTGCCCGAGGTGATGCGCGACATGTCCAGCAGGTCGTCGATGAGCCGGACCTGCCGGCGCGCGTTGTCGCAGATGGCTTCGACGGCGCGCTCGCGCCGCTGCACGGCCAGGCGCCCTGTCCGCAGCATGTCGGCCCAGCCGAGGACGGCGTTCAGCGGTGTCCGCAGTTCGTGCGAGACGGTCGAGAGGAAGTGGTCCTTGAGGCGGTTCACGTGCTCGGCGTTGCGCCGAGCCGTGCGCTCGCTGCGCAGGAGCAGGCTGCGTTCGAGCGCCTGCGCGGTCTGCTGCACGCAGGCGTCGAGATAGCGCAGCCGGCGATCGGCCGGGTCGTTCGCGGCCGAGTGCGTCGTGAGCACGCCGAGGATGCGGCCGTCGGCCGTGATCATCGGCGTCGCCTGCAGCCGTCCCGGCTCGCTCGCGACCACCATGGCCGCGGGTGCGAACACGCGCTCGCGTCGCAAAAACGCTTCGCCGATGGGCCCCGAAACAGGGCTGACGCGCGCGATGCGGTCGTCCGGATCGGACGGCAGCCCCGCCTCCGCCGCGAGCGTCAGGACATGCCCGCTCTCGTCGGCGAGGTGGACGTAGGCCGTCGGGGTGCTCAGCAGGTCGCACGCGGTGTGCAGCACGTCGCGCAGGATCTGCGCGTGATCGTCGCGGCGGAAGACGGTGACCGTGAGGCGCTGCAGCCGCCGCAGGTCGGCGAGCTCGTTGGCGACTTCGCGCTCGGCGGCTTCGGCGCGCTGGCGCGAGGCGCGCTCCTGCTCGACGCGCTTGCGCGAGACGTCGCTCAGCAGGCTCATGATCGCGCCGACCGCCATGAACACGAGCAGCGCGACGGCGTCGGAGGCGCGCGTGACCCGGATCGAGTTCCGGGGATTGAGCCACACGAACGCGGTGACGGTGGACGAGAGGACCGTGCAGGTGATGCCGGGCCAGAGGCCGCCGAGCCACGCCGTGATCAGGATCGCCGGGTAGAACGCGATCAGCGGATAGCGGAGGCCGAAATCGGGCCAGAGCAGGCCGTTGACGACGGCCGCGGCCGCGGCGGCTCCTGCGGCGACGGCAAACCGCATGGACGTCGACATGCGAAATACTTTGACGTCAAACTATATCAGAGCGCGCGGGCGCGGGCGACTCAGGATTTCCGATCGCGGCTCTGCCGTGCGTAGTGCGGGCTGTAGGGAAGCCCGTACGGCGTCGTCTGGACAGCCGCGGCTTTGTGTCTTGCGAACTCCTGACGGGAATCTTCGAAGGCCTTCACGTCGTCCGCCGTCGCGTCCGTGAGCGTCACGTCCTCGCGCGGGACGAAGAGCACCTGGCCGACGGGCAGGCTGTGCTCGAGCGTCAGGCCTTCGCCCGCTTGCAGCACGTAGCGGAACTCCGTCTCGTGCGCGTACCAGTCGGTTTCGACGCGCACGACGAGCATCGGCGCGACCGGACGCTCGATCTGGTTGAAGATCGGCGTGTAGACCGTGTCCCAGCCCGGCGGCGTAGCGAAGTTGGTGGCGCCGCGCAGCGCGATCGCGCCGGCGGGCGTGCCCATGTCCTCGGGCACGAGGAACACGCGCATCACGGCGAGCGCCGCTTCGCGCGACAGCATCGGCGCGCCGACAAACGTCACCTCTTCCTTCGTCATCCCGACGCCGCCCGCCGACAGGCTCATCGTCACCTGGAAGACTGGCGTCGGCCTGCCGTCCTGCGTCTTCAGGTAGTACACGAACTTGTAGCGGCCCTCGCCTTCGTGCTCGAGATAGACCGACTCCCGCGGCTCGAGCGGCGCGTAGACCATGAAACCGAGCGCGCTGCCGGCTTCGAGCACCGGGCAGTGCCGCGCGTGCTGCGGGAGCAGCGGCCGCGTGCCCTCGCGCTTCGGCGCGAGGCCCACGCCGGGACGACGGGAGTTCGGGATGAGGCGGACGTTCATAGACGCGTATGGTAGATCTACAATCTTCAACGCAGGAGGAGATATGACACGTGCAGCCGTGTTCGCGATCGCAGCGTCGATGGGCGTGGTGGTCGCCGCACAGGGCCCGGCGGGAGGGACGGCCGAACCGCTTCGCCTGGTGAGCCTCAGCCACTTCATTCACGCCACTGAGCATCTGGAGACCACGCTGGCCTTCTACAAGAGCGTGTTCGACTTCGACGCGGCGCCGCCGCGCGTCAACTCGAATCCCGGCGTCGCGCTGCTGAACAACAAGCCGGGCATCGGCCTGCGTGCGTCCACGCCGAAGTTCCCCGGCGAGACGTTCGGCATCGAGATGACCGACTTCTCCAACGTGGACAAGAAGGGCGGCCAGGCGGCCGCGACCCAGCCGGGTGGCATCGAGCTGATCCTGCCGGTGCGCGACCTCGACGCGGTGGTCGCGGCGGCGAAGAAGGCCGGCGCGCCGATCGTCACGCGTTCTGGCGCCCCCGTGACCGTCGAGACGCCCGCCGGCAAGGCGCGCGCGATTGTCCTCCGCGACAACGACGGGTTCATGATCCGCGCAGTCGAAGTGCCGGCGACGGTGCCCGGCATGGTGCAACCAGGGGCGTCGATGGCTGTCGCCGTGAAGAACATGGACGAGACGGCGAAGTTCTACCACGACGTCGTCGGCGTCGATCTGACGGGCGACAAGACGTGGAAGCGCGACGCGGCGCTGGCGGATCTCGTCGGCGCGCCGGCGAAGAGCGAGTACCGGATGATGTCGTTCGCGTTCCCCGGCACGAAGGCGGCCCGGATGGAGTTCTACGAGTGGAAGGGGAAGGGCGTGCCGACGACGGTCTTCCACCTGCGCGTGCCGGATCCGGGCGCGAGCGGCTGGGTCGCGCGCGTGTCGAACATCGACGCGATGATGAAGGAAGTCAACGCGCGCCACACGCCGAAGCTGACGCCGGAGCCCGTGTGGTTCACGAAGACCATCTCCGACATCTTCATCACGGATCCGAACGGGATGAACCTGGAGCTGTTCCAGAACGTCCCGGCGCCGAAGCCGGTCAACTGATCACGCGCTTCGCGCCCGCGCCGACGGGCCATCTGCACCTCGGGCACGTGCTCAACGCGCTCTACGTGTGGCACGCCGCCCGGTCGGCGCCGGGCGGGCGCGTGCTGCTGCGCATCGAAGATCACGACCGGCAGCGAAGCCGCAAGGAGTACGAGGACTCGATTCTCGAGGACCTCGCCTGGCTCGGATTCGCGGCCGACGGCCCGCCCGTGCGCCAGAGCGAACG
>CAZOIK010000255.1:0-4053 GCA_964579765.1 uncultured Bifidobacteriaceae bacterium | reverse complement strand
CGGCGTACGACGTCGGCTCGATGACGAATTCGGGCTGCGGCGTCGAAGCCTCTGACGGCGACGGACGGAGCCAGTCGAGATCGTCCGGCACCGCGGCGGGCGCCGGGGGTGGCGCCAGCGGCGCGGCCGCCGCTGCGGCCGGCGGATTCGAGAAATTGGCAAACGCCGCGTCGAGGCGATCGAAATAGTCTTCGACTCGCGACCCGGCCGCGGGCTCGGGCGCGGCGAACGGATCGTGGGCCGCGCCAGAAGAAGACGACGCCGCGTTCGCCTGCGGCGTGAGCCAGTCGATTGCCGCGGGCGCCGGAGCGGCAGCCTGAGGCGGCGCCTCGGCGGGCTGCGCCTCCTGTCCCGCGCGGCCCAGCAGTTCGCGCACGCGGCCGATGACGAGTTGCGGCTCGAACGGTTTCGCCAGCACGCCGTCGCAGCCGGCGGCCGTCGCCTTCACCTGATCGACCGGCTCGAACGCGCCCGTCAGCAGGACGACGGGAATGTGCGCGAGCCGCGGCGTGTGCTTCACGTACTCCGCGACTTCGTAGCCGTTCTTTCCCGGCATGCCGACGTCGGCGAGGACGATGTCGGGCGGCGCCGAGTCGAGCCGCGCGATCGCCTGGTCGCCGTCGCTGACGGCGACGACCTGAATGTCCTGGTCGGCGAACGTCAGCTCGATGACACGCTGGATGGTGGCGCTGTCGTCGGCAAGAAGAAGAGTCTGCGGCACCTTGGTCTTATCGGATGGTGGCCGGCCGGGGTTTACACTCGCGCGCGGACGTTCGCGGTGATGAAGTCGATGATCTCCTGCATCGGCGTGCCCGGCAGGAACACGCCCTTGACGCCGAGCGCCTTCAGCTTCGGGATGTCCACGTCAGGAATGATGCCGCCAATCACCACGAGCACATCGTCCAGGCCCTTGGCCTTCAGCAGCTCCATGAGCCTGGGCGCGATGTGGTTGTGCGCGCCGGAGAGGATCGACAGACCGATGACGTCGGCGTCTTCCTGCAGCGCGGCCGCGACGATCTGCTCGGGCGTCTGGCGCAGGCCCGTATAGATGACTTCCATGCCCGCGTCACGCAGCGCGCGCGCAATCACCTTCGCGCCGCGGTCGTGCCCGTCGAGCCCAGGCTTGGCGATCACCACTCGAATTTTGCGCATCACAGAGAAACCACCACTAAATGACCGCAATCTCTTGATACTCTCCCCACACCTGCCGCAGCGCGTCGCACATCTCGCCCACGGTCGCGTACGCGCGAACGGCGTCGAGAATCGGCGGCATGGTGTTCTGCCCCGTACGCGCCGCCTCGGCAATGGCCTCGAGCGCGCGATCGACCGTCCCGGCGTCCCTCGTCCTGCGGAGCCGTTCGAGCTTCTGCAGCTGCCGCTCCCCCGCCGCTTCGTCAATGTACAGGATCGGCGTCGGGTGCGGCTCCGAAGATTCAGCGGTCCGGTCGTTGACGCCGACGATGATCCGCTCCCGCCGCTCGACCGCCTGTTGAAACGTGTACGCGCTCTCGGCGATTTCGCGCTGCGGATAGCCGGCCTCGATCGCCGCGATCATCCCGCCGCGCCGATCGATCTCGCCGAAGTACCGCCGTGCGCCCTCTTCGAGGTCCTGCGTGAGCTGCTCGACATAGTATGAGCCGCCGAGCGGATCGACGATCTCGGGGACGCCGCTCTCGTAGGCGATGATCTGCTGCGTCCGCAGCGCGAGCGTCGCCGCGTCTTCGGTCGGCAGCGCCAGCGCCTCGTCGAGCGAGTTGGTGTGCAGCGAGTTCGTGCCACCGAGCACCGCCGACAGCGCCTGCAGCGCCGTGCGGACGACGTTGTTGTACGGCTGCTGCGCGGTCAGCGACACGCCGGCCGTCTGGCTGTGGAAGCGCAGCTTCCACGACCGCTCGTCGGTCGCGCCGAACCGGTCGCGCATCGCATACGCCCAGAGCGTCCGGGCCGCCCGGTACTTCGCAAGCTCCTCGAAGAAGTCGCTGTGGGCGTTGAAGAAGAACGACATCCGTGGCACGAACGTGTCGATCGGCAGGCCCGCGTCAACGCCCGCCTGCACGTACTCAATCCCGTCGCGCAGCGTGAACGCGAGCTCCTGCAGCGCCGTCGCGCCCGCCTCGCGGATGTGATAGCCGCTCACCGAAATGGTGTTCCACCGCGGCACCCGCTCGGCGCAGAACGCGAAGACGTCGGTGATGAGCCTCATCGACGGCCGCGGCGGATAGATGTATTCCTTCTGCGCGATGAACTCCTTCAGGATGTCGTTCTGAATCGTCCCCTGAAGCGTCCGCCAGCTCGCGCCCTGCTTCTCGGCGACGACGAGGTACATCGCGAAGATCATGGCGGCCGGCGAGTTGATCGTCATCGACGTCGAGATCTCGCCGAGCGGGATGCCGTCGAAGAGCGTCTCCATGTCGGCGAGCGACGTGACGTTGACGCCGCACTTCCCGACCTCGCCGAGCGCCAGCTCGTGATCCGGATCGCGGCCCATGAGCGTCGGCAGATCGAACGCGACGCTGAGGCCGGTGCCGCCCGCGGCGAGCAGCGCCTTGTAGCGCGCGTTGGTCTCCTCCGGCGTGCCGAAGCCGGCGAACTGGCGCATCGTCCACAGCTTGCCCTCGTAGCCGCTCGCGTGGATGCCGCGCGTGTAAGGAAACTGTCCCGGGTCGGCCGGCGGGTTCATGGCGTCGTTGAAATTATAATCGTCGGCATATGACCTCATCTGGCGGCAATCTCGAGGGGACGCTCTTCGGCGCGATGCTCAGCGAGTTCGAGGAGGCGGCGAAGATCCTCAGCCTCGAGCCCGGCATCTGGCGCATCCTCACCAGCCCGAAGCGGCAGATCACCGTGTCGTGTCCCGTGCTCATGGACAACGGCGAGATCGTCGTCTACACCGGCTATCGCGTGCAGTACAACATCTCGCTCGGACCGGCCAAGGGCGGCATCCGCTATCACCCGAACGTCTCGCTCGACGAGGTCACCGCGCTCGCCGCGTGGATGACCTGGAAGTGCGCCATCGCGCACATCCCGTTCGGCGGCGGCAAGGGCGGCGTCATCGTCGATCCCAACCTGCTCTCGCGGCGCGAGCTCGAAGCGCTCACGCGCCGCTACATCGCCGAGATCATGGACGCCATCGGCCCCGAGAAAGACGTCCCCGCGCCCGACGTCAACACCAACGAGCAGACGATGGCGTGGGTGATGGACACCTACAGCATGCACGTGGGCCACACCGAAACGGCCGTCGTCACCGGCAAGCCGGTCGAGCTCGGCGGGTCGCTCGGCCGCCGCGAGGCAACGGGACGCGGCGTGATGATCTGCGCGCGCGAGGCGGCGGCGCACGCCGGCTTCGACATCAAGGGCGCGAGCGTCGGCGTGCAGGGCTTCGGCAACGTCGGATCGGTCACGGCGGACCTGCTGCATCAGGCGGGCGCGAA
This sequence comes from uncultured Bifidobacteriaceae bacterium, assembly GCA_964579765.1. Lineage (GTDB taxonomy): Bacteria > Acidobacteriota > Vicinamibacteria > Vicinamibacterales > CAVVIG01 > DATNBT01. Next base: position 622 of record CAZOIK010000255.1, on the reverse strand, counting down.
GATCGTCGCCGTCGCCGACTGGAAAGGCGGCGTCTACAACGCGAAAGGCCTCGACATCCCGACGCTGCTCGACTACGCCGGCCGCAACAGGACCGTCGCCGGCTTCGGCGGCGGCGAACCGCTCAGCAACGAGGAGCTCTTCAAGCTCGACGTGGACGTCCTCATCCCCGCGGCGCTCGAGAACCAGATCACGATGGCCAACGCCGGCGGCATCCGCGCGAAGGTCGTCGTCGAAGGCGCCAACGGGCCGACGACGCCCGACGCGCATCATCTGCTCCATCAACGCGGCATCGTCGTCGTGCCGGACATCCTCGCGAACAGCGCGGGCGTCACCGCGTCGTACTTCGAGTGGGTGCAGGATCGCTACGGCTACTTCTGGACCGAGAAGGAAGTGAACGAGCGCCTCGAGCTGAAGATGATGCAGGCGTTCGACGCCGTCCGCCAGGTCGCGACCGGCTACAAAGTGGATCTCCGCACGGCCGCCTACATCGTCGCCATCAAGCGCGTCGCCGACGTCACGCGCGTCCGCGGCATGTACGCGTAACGACAAGGTTCCGAAGGTTCCACGAGTTCCGGAGGTTCCAGGGTTCGATTGGCGCTGACGGTTCAGTCCCTGCGGCCT
>CAZOIK010000254.1:0-7120 GCA_964579765.1 uncultured Bifidobacteriaceae bacterium | reverse complement strand
CGAACTCTCCGTTCGCGGGCCAGCTGACCTTTCTTACGGGCGACGCCGAACGTCTGCCGGTGGACGATGCGTCCGTCGATGCCGTCGTCTGCGAATGCGCGTTCTGCACGTTTCCCGACAAGTCGGCGGCCGCACGGGAATTCGCGCGCGTGCTCAAGCCCGGCGGGCGCGTCGGCCTCAGCGACATCACCCGGGCGCCGGGGCCGGCCGAGGAGTTCTCGGATCTGATGTCGTGGATTTCATGTCTGTCCGGCGCGATGAGCGCCGGCGAATACGGCCGCTGGCTGATCCGCGAGGGGTTCACCGCGCTCGACGTCGAAGCGCACGACGGCGCGCTGATCGACATGATCAACCAGATCGGCACGCGGCTGTTCGCCGCCGAAGTGCTCACCGGCCTGAAACAGCTCGACCTCCCAGGCGTGGACTTCCCCACGGCCACCCGCCTGTGCCGGCAGGCGCTCGACGCCGCGCGCGCGTCCCGGCTGGGCTACGCGATCGTCTGCGCGACGAAGCCCTGAGCCGTCCGGCGCTTGTCTGCCTTTCGGACGTCTCTATTCGGACGGGACGCGGCATTTCCCGTACGCCGCGATCGCCGCCGCTCGGCTTTCCGTGAAAAACCAACATCCGCGGCGTCGCACGTACGGTCTTGAGATTGCTCGACGTCCGGATGAGCGATGGCCGATGTCTTCGAGCACGCGTTCGCGCAGGCGCCGATCGGCATCGCGATGGTCGGGCTCACAGGTACGTTGCTGTACGCCAACGACGCGCTCTGCCGGATGACGGGGCGCGCGGCCGACGCGATTCTCGCGCGCTCGTTCCGCGACCTGTGCGATCCACGCGACGCCGACATCGACGCGCCGCAGCTCACCGCGCTCCGCGACGGCGTCGTCCCCGGATATCAGGTCGAGAAGCGGTTCCGGCACGCGGACGGCCACGACCTCTGGGTGCTGCTCCACGTCTCGATCGTCCGAGACCGCGAGCACAAACCGCTCTATTTCATCGTGCACGTGCAGGAGATCTCCGACCGCAAGGCGTTCGAGGATCGGCTCGAGCGGCTCGCCGACTACGACCATCTCACGGGGCTGCTCAACGGACGGCGCTTCGACCAGGCGCTCGCGCAGGAAATCAAGGCGGCGGCGCGGTACGGCGACGGCGCGGTGCTGCTGCTCGACCTCGACCACTTCAAGACGGTCAACGATCGCCTCGGGCATCAGGCCGGCGACGAACTGCTCCGGACGGCGGCGCTGTCGCTGCGGCAGCGGACGCGCGAGACCGACGTCCTCGCGCGGCTCGGCGGCGACGAGTTCGCGATCATCCTGCGCCAGGTGGACACGCATCAGGCCGAGCACGTCGCAGAGGGCCTCGTGCACGCGCTGCGGCAGCGGCCGGGCATGCTGGCCGACGAGCAGATCTCGGTCACCGCCAGCGTCGGCGTTGCGATGATCGACGGCCTGACGGCCGCCGAAATTCTCGCGGCCGCGGACATGGCGATGTACGCCGCCAAGGAAGCGGGCGGCGATCAGTTCGTCCTCTACCGTCCCACCGGCGCGGCCGCCGCGCACCCGTCGCGGCTGTCGGACGCCGAGAGCATCCGGCGCGCGATCGCCCAGGGGCGCTTCGAGCTGTACGGCCAGCCGCTGCTCGATCTCGCGCACGAGGAGATTAACCGGTACGAACTGCTGGCGCGGCTGCGAACGGCCGAGGGCGAGCTCCTGCCGCCCAGCGCGTTTCTCGGCGTCGCGGCGCGCTTCGGGATGAGCGCGGCCGTTGACGCGTGGGTCGTCCGGCAGGCCGCGGCGCTCGTCGCGCTCCAGCGGGCGCGCGGCCGCGCGATCGCGCTCCACGTCAACGTCGCCGTGCACTCGATGAGCCGCCAGATGGTCGCGGCCATCGACGAGGCCATCGCCGAGTTCGACATCGACCCACGCAGTCTCGTCTTCGAGGTCACCGAAGCGGCCGTGGCGGGCCACGTCGAGCAGGCGCGGGCGTTCGTGGACGACGTGCGGCGGCGCGGCTGCCGCATCGCCCTCGACAACTTCGGCACCGCGCTCGGCGGCTTCCAGTGTCTGAAACAGTTCGAGGTTGACTTCCTCAAGATCCACGGCGAGATCGCCGGCGGGGCCGCCGCCGTGGACATGCTCGTCGTGGACGCGATTGTGGGCATCGCGCGCGGCCTGGGGACGCACACCGTCGCCGAGCTGGTCGCCGACCAGGACGCGCTGCGCCGGCTGCGGCGCAGCGGCGTCGATTTCGCGCAGGGATTTCAGGTCGGCGCTCCGAAGCCGGTGGCCGAGGTGCTGGGGTGACGCACGCCGAGGACGAGGGCTGGCGCCGTGCGCATCTGCGTCTGATGGCGCTCAGCCGTAACGGCAAAGCCATCCGCATGGCGTCGGGATCGCTCGCCTACCTGGAACTGCTCGCGCGCCGGAGTCTGAACCCGGGCCGGAAGTGGATCGAGCGGAACACGCAGCCGGCGAGCACGCTGACGCTGAAAAGGCCGCGTCGCCCGCGATCGCGTACGGGGGATCCGCCATGCACGACAGGGGGGCCGCAGTCGTCTTGACGATTTGGCAATAATCCACGCGGCGGCGTGAATAGCGCGCCGAGCTCGACAATTGGCGGTCACCCTAACAGCGGGCGGTCTCGTTCTGTCTCATCGCCGGCGACTTCATGCGACTTCAGCGACCCGATCGCGGGGCACGGCGCTTGCGAAACGCCGCCGACATGGACGACACGCTCGCGCGCCTGACGGCACTGCTGCGCACACCGGACGGCGACGACCTTCGCGGCCGGGGACATCATCTGACCTGCCCGGGCCACCCGCAGCGCCGGCATCTCGCGCTCAAGCCGCTGCTCGTGCGCTGGATGGTGATTCGCCTGATCGAGACCGATCCGTCCGAGTCGAGCGTGGGGCGGATTGTCCGCATGCCGAGCGCGCGTGCGCCGATCGGGATGGTGAAGGGCGGCGCGAGGTAGCGCCGCTACGCGCCTGAGGCCGCCGCGATGGCGCGCAGCTCGCCTTCTGAACGGTTGAACGCGTCCACAACCACCCCGTCGAACTGGCGTCCCGCGTCGGCGCGCACCCGTCGTCCCGCTTCGTCGATCGACAGCGCCGACCGGTACGGCCGCGCCGACGTCATCGCGTCGAAGCTGTCGGCGACGGCCATCACTCGTGCGTGCAGGTGGATTGACTCGCCGGCGAGACGATCGGGATAGCCGAGCCCGTCCCACCGCTCGTGATGGCCTCGAATCGCGGGCAGCACGTCGCGCAGTGACCGCACGCCGCGCAGCATCTCGACGCCAATCGTCACGTGCGATTCGATGATGGCGCGCTCGTGCGGCAGCAGCGGCCCCGCTTTGAGCAACACCTGATCGGGCACACCCACCTTGCCGATGTCATGCAGCAGGCTCGCCCGCCGCAGCACTTCGAGGCTGTCGGCTGGAAGGTTCATTGCGCGCCCCAGCACGAGCGTGTACTCGGTCACGCGCCTGGAGTGTCCCGCGGTGTATCGGTCCCGCGCCTCGATCGCCCTGGTCAGAGCTTCGAACGCCGTACGCACACCATGGCCGACTGATGCAAGTTGCCTGAGCCGCATCGCCTTCCTTTGCTGAAAAGAGTGGGTGCTTGGTACGACGAGACCGCCTTCAACTTCTCTGCCATCGGCGCCCGCGAGGCTTTCCCTGCGAACCCGGCCGGTGGAGCGAGCGACGCACGTGGCGACGGCGTGTAACTTGCCGCCGCCACAATGTAAATCTGCGCGACCTGCGGGAGAGGCGTACGTGAAGTCGAGTACGGATCTGTTCGCAAACAGTTCAGGCCACCGATTCGAACAACTCGGGCGCGGCATCGCCCTGGCTGTTCGGCCCGCCGAGGCGGAACACGTGCGGATGGCGCGCCTTGATCGCATTGCGCGTGTCCACGACGAGCGGGGCCGACGACACCAGCACGTCGTAGTCGAACGCCCGGTGATCGGTGACGATGACGACGCAGTCGCTCGTCACGAACGTGGAGGCCTCGGCGGGCGACGCACGCAGCGCGCGATCGCCGCCCCACACGCCGGGCGCAATCTCAGGCACGTACGGATCGACGTAGGCGACCTCGGCGCCGCGGCGATGCAGCAGGTGCAGGATGTCGAGCGCGGGCGACTCGCGCAGGTCGTCCACGTCGCGCTTGTACGCGACGCCGGCCACGACGACGCGCGCGCCGTTCAGCGACTTCCGCTGCGTGTTGAGCGCATCGACGACCTTATCGACGACGGCGTGCGGCATGGACGAGTTCACGACGCCGGCGAGTTCGATGAACCGCGGCTCGAAGCCGGTCTGCCGTGCCTTCCACGAGAGGTAGAACGGATCGACGGGGATGCAGTGGCCGCCGAGGCCGGGCCCGGGGTAGAACGGCATGAAGCCGAACGGCTTGGTCGCCGCCGCGTCCACGACCTCCCACACGTCGATGCCGAGCCGCTCGCACATCAGCGCGATCTCGTTCACGAGGCCGATGTTCACCGCGCGGAACGTGTTCTCGAGCAGCTTCACCATCTCGGCGACGCGCGGCGAGCTCACAGTGACGACCGACTCGATGGCCGTGGTGTACAACAGGCGGCCGAGTTCGGCGCAGACCGGCGTCGTGCCGCCGAGCACCTTCGGCACGTTGCGCGTCTTGAAGGTCGGGTTGCCGGGATCGATGCGCTCGGGCGAGAACGCCAGGAAGAAGTCTTTCCCCGCCCGAAGACCCGAGCGCTCGAGGATCGGCTGCACCACTTCCTCCGTCGTCCCCGGATACGTCGTGGACTCGAGGATGACGAGCATGCCGCGACGCAGGTGCGCGGCGATCGCCTCGGCGGCCGCGATGATGTACGACATGTCGGGATCTTTGGTCTTCCTGAGCGGTGTCGGCACGCAGATGTTGATCGTGTCGAGATCGGCGACGGCGGCGAAGTCGCACGTCGCGCGCAGCCGGCCGGCGCCGACGAGCGCGGCGACGTCGTGCGACGGCACGTCGGGGATGTACGACTCGCCGCGTGTGATGTGCGCGACTTTACCGGCGTCGAGATCGACGCCGACCGCCGCAAGGCCGCTGCGCGCGAATTCGACGAGCAGCGGCAGGCCGACGTAGCCGAGGCCGACGACGCCCGCGCGCGCCTCGCGCGAGCGGATGCGATTGGCAAGCGTGGCGGCGGCGAACGGCATGGACGAGGTCGTAGTAGTCATGGCCACCACCGTGGCAAGATGCCGGCCAAGCGCGGTCCCGGTGCCTCTTGCAGGCGCGCCCACGCGCGCGGAGACAAAGTGCGGCTCACCGGCTGGATCTTGTCAGCCGGCACCATGACTTGCGCGCGCGCACGTCCTCTCGCGCACTGCGAGGCGTGCTGGCGCAGGAATTGCCGTTGGCGATCGCAGCATGGCTACAGAAGAGATCGCAACGGCGCACGCTCCTCACGTCCTCGTCGCGGATCCGGATCAGCAACGCCTCGACACGTATTCGAATGTCCTGCAGCAGGCCGGGTACGACGTGATCGGCATCGCCGATCCGGCCGCCGCGCTCGCCGAGACCGCGCGTCTGCAGCCCGATCTCGTGCTCGTCCGCCTGGGCGAGCCGCGCGGCGACGGTCTCGCGTTCTGCCAGCGCATGCGCGCCGGCGCCGAGACGCGCGACACCCCGGTGATCGTCCTCACGCGTCAGGACGACGCGTACATTCGCGAGCAGGTGGTGCGCGCCGGCGGCACCGCGATCCTCACCGAGCCGCTGAAGCACACGCTGCTGCTGCGCCAGGTGCGTCGGCTGCTCGCGCGCGTGCGTCCGCGCGGCGAGTAGCCGGCGGCCTCACCCCTGGGCCGCTCCAGCCAGGACGGCCGATCGCACGCCCCTCCACTTCGCGGTATGGATGCTCGCCAGGTAGGCGGCCGCTTCGAACGCGGCCAGCGGACGCGTGCGCACCGACACACGGCCGCGGCGGACGGCGTCGCAGATCGCGGTCGCGTCACTCCCGGGATCGGCGTCCACGAGCGAGTACGTGGCGCCGAGCATCGAGAGGCGGTGCGAGTCGGAATTGCCGACGAGCGGACGGCCGTGCGCGCGCGCCCAGCGTACGGCGGCGCGGTTGAAGTCGATCGAGCGAAGGTAGAACGCGTTCACTTCCACCGCGTCGAAGAGCGGCGCGTGCCGGTCGAGCAGCCCGCGCAGGCAGCTCGCATGTGGAAAGAACGGATGCGGCGCGACGACCAGGCCTTCGGGACAGCGGCGCCGCAGACCCGCAAGTGCGTCGAAGCTCGCGACCCGCTCGGCCTCCGGCGGAAAGTTGAGCAGCAGCACATGGCGGCCTTCGAGCGTGCGCTCGACGCCCGGCACCAGGACGATGCCGCGGTCGCGCGCGTAGTCGCGGACACGGGCGACGTCGAACTGGGCGTCGTGCAGCGTGACGGCGAGCGCGTGAAATCCGAGCGCGCTCGCTTTATCGATGAGCTCGTACGTCGAGTGGGGAATGCAGTCGATCGGATCGTCGGCGGTATGGAGATGAAAGTCGGCCTTCAGCATACAAAGTGACGTGTCATAAGGAGCCCGTCATCGGGCGCTCATCGGGCGCACGGACATCGACGGCGCCGGCGGCGGGACATACGCCCACGACCGGCGCCGCGAAACGCGGCGCGTAAACGCCGGTGTCCGCGAATTGGCGGTGCAAACCCGGCGCCAGATGAGTGGCAGCGTGATTGCTGAATCCGCCGCCATGACCGCACGTTCCCCGTTCCGTGTTGCCCTCGCGCTGACGCTGATTGCCGTCGCCGCGTGGACATCCGTTGCCACCGCCTCGTCGCCGCAGGCGCTGACGCTCCTGCTCTTCGGCGCCGGCCTCGCCGTCGGCGCGCATGCCCTCAAGCGTGACACGCCCTCGGCGCCATGAAAACACCCGCCGTTGCCGCCGGCGCGATGCTGCTGACGGCGTCCGCCGTCCTGTACCGCCACGTCGCCGCCGATCTCGTCCATGCCTGGGCGACCGACGGCAATTACTCGCACGGCTTCCTCGTCGTGCCGGCCGCGCTGTACTTCGCCTGGCGCCGCCGCGAGCGCTTTCGGCAAGCCCCGGGGCGACCGAGCGCCACGGGCCTGGCGATCGTCGCCGCGAGC
>CAZOIK010000253.1:0-12136 GCA_964579765.1 uncultured Bifidobacteriaceae bacterium | reverse complement strand
CCGGCGTGGTCGCGCCCGACTCCCGCGCGAACAGACGGACGAAATCGTCCGCGGCGCCCCGCGTGGCGCCGACGACGACGGCTTCAGTCGCTGGCGGAAGTTGCTTGAGAAATGCGCGCGCGGCGCGGAGCCGCGCGGCGGAGGAGGTCGAGGTGACGACTCGAAGCATCGCGCATCGCTTTCTTCCGGACGCCATGCCGGACTGCAGGGAAACGCAGCGCCCGCTGCGTGTGTCGGCGCTATTCTACCGTCATGACGGTCGTTCGCGCGTGCGGCGTTCTCGCGCTCGCGTCTGCACTGCTGGGGCCGGCCGCCACGCTGGCGACACTCGAAGCGCAGGTCGCCGCGAAGCCCGAGAGCCTCAAGACCGCCGCGGAGTATCGCCAGGCGGTCATCGCGTCCGGCGAGTACGACCGCGCGATCCGCGTCTTCGATCGCCTGGCGAATCGGCTTGGCGCCGGCCCGCATGCGTTTCTGAATCTCGCGCTGGCCTACATCGACAAGATTCCGGCGGTGGGGGCCTTCCGCCGCATCTCGCTCGGCAACAACGCGACGGCGGCGCTCACCCGCTCGATCGAGCGCGAGCCATCCGATCTCGCCTATTTCGTCCGCGGCATGGTCAACCTGCGGTTCGAGAAAGGCTTCTTTCACCGGACGCCGCAGGGCGTCGCCGATCTCGAGCGTGCACTACAGCTCGCCGCGCCGCACCTCGACCGTCCCTACGTCGCGCACATCTACCTCGCGCTCGGCGACGGCTACTGGCGGCTGAAGAGCCGCGACAAAGCCCGCGACACCTGGCGCGCCGGCCTCGCGCGGTTCCCCGACGACCCGAAGCTGGCCATGCGCCTGATGCCCTCGGACGCGGCCGTCACCGACGCCATCGCCCACGACCTGGACGCCGGTGTACGCGTCGATACAAGCCTGCGCGATTTGGCTGCCGACTGACGACTGAAGACTCGCGACTGGAGACTGGGGACTGGAGACTGGAGACTACAATTGCAGGATGGCACGATGGCAGACGGGCAGAATCGGCGTCCTCGCGGGCGCGCTGTTCGTCTTGACCGCGTCCGCCCTCGCGCAGACTTCGAACGCGGCGACACGCGACCGGGAGTTGCGGTCGCGGATGCAGCAGACCTACGGCGGCTCGTTCGCCGTGTCGTTTGAAGGTCCGGCGGCCGAACCACTCGCCGACAAGGCGGTGGCGTCGCTCAACCGCGCGATGGATCGCATCTGCGCGGTGCTGAACACGTACCCCGTTCACACGATTCCGGTCGTGCTCTACACCACCGAGCAGTTCAGGGACATCACGCGCGCGCCGGCGTGGGCGGCCGGCGCCTACGACGGCACCATCCGCGTGCCGATGCGCGGCGCCCTCGACAACGAACAGGAGCTCGACCGTGTGCTGGCGCATGAGTTCACGCACGCGCTCGTGCACACGCTCTCGCCCAGGCCCATCCCGATGTGGCTCGACGAGGGACTCGCGGCCGCGCTCGAGTCGAGCGACCCGGCGTGGGCCGAGCGGCGCGTCGCGCAGTCGGCGCCCGTGCCGCTGTCGCTGCTGCAGCGCTCGTTCGGGCGCTTCACGGGCGCGCAGGCGCAGCTCGCCTACGCGACCAGCGCCGTCGCCGTGCGGCGCATGATCGACACCGCCGGCGGGTTCGCCGTCGCCAACCTCATCCGCGACCTCGGCGACGGCGTCGAGTTCGACGCCGCGTTCGCGCATCGCATCGAACGCACCTTCGAGGAGTTCCAGACAGCGCCATGAGCCTTCTCCCTCTCCGGCGGGTCCGCGCCGTCCGCGCCGCCCTCGCCGCCGTCGTCGCGTCGGTCGCGATCGGCGCGCTCTCGACGCATCCGCTCGCGCAGACGCATGCCTTTGCCTGGAAAGCCACGAAGGGCAGCGGCACGGTGTATCTCGTCGGCTCGGTCCACATGCTGACGAACGACTTCTATCCGCTCGCGCCCGCGCTCGATGCGGCCTTCAAGGATTCCGACCTGCTCGTCGAGGAAGCAGACCTCGCCGAGATGCTCTCGCCGACGACGCAGTTCTCGATGCTGTCGCGCGGGATGCTGCCGGCCGGACAGACGCTCGACAAGGTCATCTCGCCGGCGACGCTCGCGCTGCTCAATCAGCACACGAGCGGCCTCGGCATGCCGATCGAGGCGCTGCAGCAGTTCAAGCCGTGGCTGCTCGCGATGACGCTCGAAGCCGCCGAATGGCAGAAGGCGGGCTTCAACGCCGATCTCGGCCTCGACAAGCACTTCTTCGATCGTGCGCAGTCGGAGAACAAAGCCGTGCAGGGACTCGAGACGACCGACTTTCAGATTTCGCTGTTCGACGGCATGTCGGCCGATCAACAGGACCGGTTTCTCGCGGAGACGCTCAAGGGCATCGACACGGAGACGGCGAGCGTCGGCAAGCTCGCGAGCTCGTGGAAAGCGGGCGACGTGGCGGGCGTCGAACGCCTGGTCCTGGCCGACGTGAAGAGCGATCCGGTCGTGTACGACCGGCTGCTCGTCGCAAGAAATCGCGTGTGGCTGCCGAAGATCGAGGCGCTCTTCTCACGCCCGCGTCACGCGTTCGTCGTCGTCGGCGCGGCGCACCTGGTTGGGCCGGACGGCATCGTGTCGATGCTCAAGGCCAAAGGCTATCAGGTCGTGCAGCTGTGATGCGGCGTGCGCTCGCGCTCGCCGCGTGTGCCGCGGCGCTGTGTTGTACCGAAGCGGGCAGGCCTGAAGGCCTGCACTACATGGTGCACGCGGCAGACAGCGGCGCCGACGCGTGGTGGGCGCACGTCGCGTTTCTCGCGAGCGACGAGCTGCAGGGTCGCGCGACCGGAAGTCCCGGCTATCGCCGCGCCGCCGCGTACGTCGCGGCCGAGTTCCGCAAGGCGGGCCTCGAACCGGCCGGCACGAACGGGTTCATCCAGCCCGTGGCGTTCAAGACGCGCCAGATCGACGAAGCGCGCTCGCGCCTCTCGCTCTCACGCGACGGTCAACTCGTCCCGCTGACGCTCGGCGAAGACGCCGTCGTCAGTCTGCGCGTCGAGCCGTCGCGGGTCGTTGACGCGCCGCTCGTCTTCGTCGGCCACGGCCTCCACATCGCGGAACGGCACATCGACGACCTCGACGGCCTCAACCTCAACGGCGCAATCGTCGTCTACCTAGCCGGTACGCCGCCGTCGCTCCCGAGCGTGCTTCAAGCGCACTTTGGATCGGCTGCGGAGCGCTGGCGCGCCTACCGTGACGCCGGCGCGATCGGCACGATCGCGATTGCCAACCCGAAGCGCGTCGAGGTGCCCTGGTCGCGTTCGACGACGCAGCGACTGCAGACGGCGATGTCCCTGGCCGATCCCACGCTCGACCAGTATCCGGGTCAGCGACTGGCGATCACGATGAATCCGGCGCACGCCGAGCGGCTCTTCGACCGATCCGGTCATACGTTCGAGGATCTGCTGAAGCTCGACGACGCCGGCGCGCCGCTGCCGCGATTCGAGCTCCCCGCGCGTCTGTCGGCCAGCATCGCCGTGAAGCACGGACGGCTGACGTCGCCGAACGTCGCCGGCATCCTGCGCGGCGCCGATCCGGTCCGGCGGAAAGAATATGTCGTGGTGTCCGCGCATCTGGATCACCTCGGCACCGGCAGCCCGGTCAACGGCGACGCGATCTACAACGGCGCCATGGACAACGCGTCGGGCGTCGCCGCCATGCTCGAGGTGGCCGCCTCGCTGCACGCGTCAGCCGATCGGCCCGCGCGATCGCTGCTGTTTCTCGCCGTCACCGGCGAGGAAGAAGGCGAGCTCGGATCGCGCTACTTCGCCGCGCATCCGACGGTGCCGCCGCACGCGCTCGTCGCCGACGTCAACACCGACATGTTCCTGCCGCTCTTCCCGCTCAAGGAGCTGATGGTGCTCGGGCTCGACGAGTCCGACCTCGGCGGCGACATCCGCTCCGTCGCCGGCGCCATGCACCTTCGCGTGCAGGCCGACCCCGAGCCGCAGCGCAACCGCTTCATCCGCAGCGACCAGTACAGCTTCATCCAGGCGGGCATCCCCGCGCTCGCGATGAAGGTCGGCTACGAAGCGGGCTCGCCCGAGGCAGCCGTCGCCGGGCGATGGACGGCCGAGCGGTATCACGCGCCTTCCGACGACCTGCAGCAGCCGGTTGACGCCGAGGCGGCCGACACGTTCGTCGCCGTGGTGCGCCGGCTCGCGGTGCAGATCGCCAACCGCGCCAGTCGGCCCGCGTGGAACGACACCAGCTTCTTCGCGCGTTTCAGCCGATGACGTCTACTCCGGCGACGAAATCGCGCGATCTCGCGGGCGCCTCCGTGATTGTGGCCGGCGCCGGGCTGGCCGGGCTCACCGCGGCCTGCGATCTGCTGTCGATGGGCGCGGATGTCACCGTCGTGGAGGCGCGCGAACGGGTCGGCGGACGCGTGTGGACCGTTCGCGACGGCTTCACCGACCGGCAGCACGCCGAAGCCGGCGGCGACATGATCGACGAGGCGCAGCACGAGATTCGCGACCTGGCGTCGTCGCTCGGCCTGAAGCTGACGCGGATCCTGCGCGGCGGCTTCGGCTACGTTCGCGCCGACGGCGCCGGCCGTCCGCGCCTCGTCGCGCGCAGCGCCGTCCGCGGCTGGGACCGGCTCGCCGAGGCGCTGCAACCGTGGATCCGGCGGTACAAGCTGGCCGAACAGCGCTGGGACTCGCCGATTGCCGCCGACATCGCGCGCCGATCCGTCGCGCAGTGGCTCGACGAGACGCACGCCGACGACGAGTTGCGGGCGACGGCGACGGGGCTGCGCGGGTTCTTTCTCGCCGATCCGGACGACCTGTCGCTCATCGCGCTCGTCGATCAGTTCGCGACGAGCGATCAGCCAGGTCCCTCCGACATGTTCCGCATCGCCGGCGGGAACGATCTTCTGCCGCGGGCCCTCGCCTCGCAGCTCGGCACTCGCCTGCACCTGGGCGCCGAGCTCGTCGCCGTTTCCGTCCGCGGGCAGCACGTGCACGCGAGCATCAAGCACCAGCGCGCGGCCGCGACAATGACGTCGGACTATCTGGTCTTCGCGCTGCCCGCGTCCATCCTGCGCCGCATTCCCGTCATCCCCGCGCTGCCGACGCTGCAGCACCAGGCCATCGCCGCGCTCGGCTACGGCCGCGCGACGAAGACGCTGCTGCAGTTCGATCGGCGCTTCTGGCGCGCGCCGGGCAAGCCGCGCGCGTTCGGATCGCCGCTGGGGTTCGGCGCGCTGTGGGAGGGCAACGAAGATCAGGCGGCGAAACCGGGCATCCTCTCGCTCCTCGCCGGCGGCGGCGCGAGCCTCGCGACGCAGGCCGCCGTCGCGTCGGACGGCGTCGAGCGCTTCGCGGCCGGCTTCGCGTGGCTGGGCAACGGACCGGCGCGGCTGCTGGCGTCGCGTCAGATCGTGTGGGAGTCGGATCCGTTCGCCCGCGGCGGCTACGCGTTCTTCGGGCCGGCGTTCGATCCCTCATGGCGCGAATGGCTCGCGCGTCCGGTCGGCGGGCGTCTCTTCTTCGCCGGCGAGCACACGAGTCTGCGCTGGCAGGGCTACATGAACGGCGCCATCGAGAGCGGGCGGCGCGCCGCGCTCGAAGTGCGCGCAAGTGCAGAACTGGGCAAGTTGCACACTCTGTAGGACTAAAACCGCACACACGATCCGCCGTTGCATTACAGTGTCGGAGGATGGACTGGCAGCGACAGAGCATCGAGGCTGCGGCGTCGTACCTGCGCGAGCTGATTGAAGCCGGCGCCGACGACTACCGTACGCGGAGCGTGTACGAAGGGCTGCTCGACATCCTCGATCCGACGCGCCACGCGACACGCATCGAGGACGCCGTGTCCGCGGACGCCGCCGCCGCTATCATGGCCGCGACTCGCGAACGCCGCGGCCGCATCGATCGGCGCGGTCACACGGATCGCCGGCTCGTCAACCTCGGTCCTATGGCTGGCGGCGAACGGCGCTCCGGGCTCGATCGCCGCACCGGCGTCGATCGGCGCAAAGGGTCATAGAATCGAAGGGTGGCGCACCGCAACCCTTCCCCCACCGACATCAAGGCGCTGCTCACGTCCGCCTCGACGATCGCCGTCGTCGGCGCCTCGTCGAACCCTGAGCGATCGTCGTACGGCGTGATGGGCCGGCTGCTGCAGGCCGGGTATCACGTCATCCCCGTGAACCCGAACGAACGCGAGGTCCTCGGTCAGCGCGCGTACGCGTCGCTGCTCGACGTGCCGGTGCCGATCGACATCGTAGACGTCTTCCGCCGGCCGGAGTACACGCCGGCGGTGGCCGACGACGCGGTGAAGGTACACGCGAAGGCGCTGTGGCTGCAGCAGGGCGTCGTCAACGACGATGCGGCCTCGCGCGCCACCGCGGGCGGGCTCATCGTCGTCATGGACGCGTGCATCGCCGTCGAACTCGCGGTCTTACAGGTACGGCGGCGTGTCATGTAGGCGGCGTGTGATGTAGTGCAGGCCTTCAGGCCTGCCGGCGGCCCTACGCGATCTCTTTTTCCAGCTGTGTGACGAGCTCGTCGAACTGATCGACGACGGCGCGGACGGTTTCCGGCTTGCTCAGGTCCACGCCCGCGCGCTGCAGCAGCGTCATCGGATGATCGCTGCCTCCCGACTTGAGCAGCGTCAGATACCGATCGATCGCCGCCTGTCGCGCCGCCGCGCTGCCGGTCGTGAGCTGCTTCATGAGCTGCGCGCTCGACGCGAAGCAGGTCGCGTACTGGTAGACGTAGTACGGCGTGCTGTAGAAGTGCGGGATGCGCGCCCACGTGACGCGCGCAAGGTCGTCGTAGTCGTACGCGTCGCCGTGATAGGCCTTGAGCAGGCCGAAGTAGATCTCGGCGAGCGTCTCGGCCGTGACCGGCTTGCCCTGCTCCACGAGCCTGTGCGCCTGCAGCTCGTAGTCCGCGAACATCACCTGCGTATAGAACGTGCCGACGATGCCGTCGATCGCGTGCTGCAGGAGGACGCTGCGCTCGCGTTCGTCGGTCGCGCGCGACAGCATGTACTGCAGGAACAGCGCTTCGGCCAGCGTGGACGGCACTTCCGCCACGAAGATCGTGTAGCCCGCATAGACGAACGGCTGGTGCGCGTGCGAGAGCTGCGTGTGCATCGAGTGGCCCATCTCATGAGCCAGCGTGAATGCCGCGTCCAGCGTGTCGTTGTGGTTCAGCAGCATGTACGGATGGACGCCGTACACGGGCGCCGAATACGCGCCCGACCGCTTGCCGGGGTTCTCGTACACGTCGATCCACCCGCCCGAGAGCGCGTCCTTGAGCAGACGCGCGTACTCCGCGCCCAGCACCTCGAACGAGGCCGGGAGCCACGCCAGCGCGTCTTCGTACGAGTACTTGCGGTCGAACTCGACGAGCGGAATCGTCGTGTCGTAGACGTGATAGGTGTCGAGGCCGAGCACGCGCTTCCGCAGCCGATGGTAGCGGCGCAGCGGCTCGGTACCGGCCTTGGTCGTCTCGATGAGGTTGGTCACCACGGCCGGCGGGATGTTGTTGCCGTGGAGCGCGGCGTCGAGCGTCGAGGCATAGCCGCGCGCCTGCGCGTGGAACCATTCGCGCTGCATGACGGCGTTGTAGATCGACGCATACGTGTTGACGTCGTCCGCGTACAGCCCGTGCAGCGCCGTGAACGCGCGGGCGCGGTCAGCCTGGTTGCGATTCGTCGCGAGAATCGCGCGGTACTGGCCGTAGGTGACGATGACGTCCTGGCCCGACGCAAGGCGGATGGTCGGATACTTCACGTCGGCCGTGGACAGCGCGGCGTAGATGTCGTTCGGCGTGGACGAGAGCTGGCTCGACAGGGACAGCAGATGCTCGCCCTTGTCGTCGAGGACGTGCTCCTGCTGGCGATAGAGCTCCTCGATCGCGAACCGGTACACGGCGAGCTTCGGATCCGCGTCCATCCATCGCCGGACGGTCTCGAGCGGAATGGCGAGCAGCTCCGGATTGAACCACGCCATCGCCTGACTGCCCTTGGCCGCGAGAATCTGCACCTGCTGCCGCCGCGCGTTGATGGCGTTGTCGCGCTGGTCTTCGTCGTACTTCAGCGACGGAAAGTACCAGACCTTGTACTCGAGCTGGCCAATCGCGTCGGCGAGCGCGAGCGCCGCGAGCAGCTTCTCGGGGCCGCCCTTGAGCGTGCCCTGGAGCGCCGCATACTGCGTGATGGCCCGGTCGAGCTCGTCGTAGCCGCGTTGCCACGCGTCCCAGTCAGAAAAGATGTGCGAGAGGTTCCACTTGAAGCGATCGTCGATCTGATCGCGCGTGCGCTGAGTGGGCGCCGCCGGAGCGGCGTTCTCCACAGCGGGAAAGGACGTGTCCATCCGTCGGATCATACTTCGCGGCGCGGCGCTCCTGGAAATGCCGTAGAGATTTCTTTGTGCAGAATTTCTCTGTACTGGCCCGGCGCAAGCCCGCCGAGTTCGAGCGCGCCGAAGCGCACGCGCTTCAACGCCGTCACCGGGTGACCGATGCCGGCGAACATGCGCCTTACCTGCCGGTTCTTCCCTTCACGCAGCTCGACGATAAGGTGCGACTCGCGCCCGGAGGCTTTCCTGACCGTCGTGTGTCCTGGAAGAGACGCGACGGACTCGGCTGTCAGCCGTCCACGGACGGTCACGAGGTACAGCCGCGGGACCTCGTTGGCCGGATCGGTCAGCCAGTTGGCGAGCGGCGTGTCCGACGTCAGCAGCAGGAGACCGCTCGTCGCCAGATCGAGCCGGCCCACGGCCACCAGTCCGCGTCCGGCGTCACCGAGGACGTCGTACACGGTCGGCCGGCCGGCCGGATCCGTGCGCGTCGTCACCACGCCGCGCGGCTTATGGAAAAGGATCGTGCGCCATGCGGTCTTGCGGGCCGGCCGTCCGTCCACGTCAATCCGCGCGCGCTCCGGGATCACCGCGAGTGTCGGCGTCCGGACGACGAGGCCGTTCACGCGGACGCGCCCCGCGAGGATCGCGTCCGTCGCCTGCGCACGGGACAGCACGCCGAGCTTCGACAGCGCGCGGTTCAGCGGGACCGTGGGGGTCACGCCCGCGTCCGCGCGGCCACCTCGGTCACGTGCGGCGCCTCGCGCCGATAGTGGCGCAGCGCCGGCGTGGACGTCGCGACCCACGCGGTCGCGATCAGGCAGCCGACACCGCCGCTGACGACCGAGAACACGGGACCCAGCCAGGCGGCGACGGAACCCGCTTCGAGCTCGCCAAGCTGCGGCCCGCCCTGAAAGAACACCATGTTGACGCCGATCATCCGCCCGCGCAGCCGGTCGGGCGTTTCGAGCTGGCGCACGATGTTGCGGATGATGATGCTGATTGTGTCCATCGCGCCGGTCATGGCGAGGCAGCAGAAGGTCAGCCAGAACCACGTCGAGATCCCGAACACGGCCGTCGCGAGCCCGTAACCGGCGACCGCCCACAACAGCACCGGCCCGCGCCGCTCGATGCGCGTCGTCATCGGAATCATGACGACGCTCATCATCACGGCGCCGACGGCTGGCGCGGCGTACAGCCAGCCGTAGCCGCGGGCGCCGACGTGGAGCACGTCCTGCGCGAAGATCGGCAGCAGCGCGGACGCCGACGAAAAGAACGTCGCGAAGAAGTCCAGGAGCATCGTCGATCGGATGAGCGGCGACTCGAACACGAACTTCCAGCCTTCGCGTGCCGCGCGCCACGACACGTCCTCGGCCGGATCGTGGTGCGCGCGTTCGGGCTTGCCGCTCACGCCGCGCATCATCACCAGCGCCACGATGACGCACCCGAACGAGAGCGCGTTCGCCAGGTACGCCCACCCGACGCCGGCCGAGGCAATCACGATGCCGGCGAGCGACGGCCCGACGACCGACGCCGCCTGAAACATGATCGCGTTCATGCTGATCGCGTTCGGCAGGTGCTCACGCGGCACGAGCGTCGGCACCAGCGCCTGGCGCGCGGGCATGTCGAACGTGCCGACCGCCGCGCCGAGCGTCGCCAGGACGTAGAACGGCCAGACGACGGTGAGACCGCGAAACGTCAGCAGCGCGAGCACCAGCGACACCACCGCCGCGCTCGTCTGCGTCAGCAGCATCAGATATTTCCGGTTCCACGCGTCGGCGACGACGCCGCTGACCATCGAGAGCACGACAATCGGCACGAACCGCACGAGCCCGACGATGCCGAGGGCCAGCGCCTTCTTGTCGGGCTCGACGAGCAGCGACACGTGCCACAGCAGCGCCGCGTTCTGCATCATCGACCCGGTGATCGACGCCAGCAGCCCGAGCCAGATCAGCCGGAAGTTGCGGTGGGTGAGCGAGACGAAATCTTCGCGCGCGAACAATCTACAGGGGCCCCACGACGCGGTGCGGCTGATAGAGCTCTTCGAGGAACGTGCAGTCCTCGGGCGTCAGCGTCACGTCGAGCGCGTCGATCGCGTCGTCGAGATGCGCGAGCTTCGAGGCGCCGACGATCGGGGCCGTGACGCCCGGCCGCGACAGCACCCAGGCGAGCGCCACCTGCATGCGGCTGACGCCGTGCCGCGCGGCCACGTCGCCGACGCGATCGGCGATCGCGAAATCCGTGTCGGCGAAATAGAAGCGCGCGGCCAGCGTGTCGCTCTTCGCGCGCGTCGTGTCGCCGCCGCCCTGCTTCTTTCGATCGCCCGCCAGGAACCCTCGCGCCATCGGGCTGTACGGGATGACGCCGATGCCTTCGGTGCGGCAGAGCGGCAGCATTTCGCGTTCTTCCTCGCGGTAGATGAGGTTGAGGTGGTTCTGCATCGACACGAACTTCGTCCAGCCGTTCCGCTCGGCGACCGCGAGCATCTTCATGAACTGCCAGGCGTACATCGCCGACGCGCCGATGTACCGCGCCTTGCCCGAGCGGACGATGTCGTCGAGGGTGCGCATGGTCTCTTCGATCGGCGTCTCGTAGTCGAAACGATGGATCTGGTAGAGATCGACGTAGTCCATGCCGAGCCTGCGCAGCGACGCGTCGATGCCGTCGAGCAGGTGCTTGCGCGAGAGCCCCCTGTCGTTGGGCCCGTCGCCCATCGGCAGACAGACCTTCGTCGCGACGACCACCTGATCGCGTCTCGCGAACTCCTTCAGCAGCCGGCCGGTGACTTCCTCGCTCACGCCGCGTGCGTACATGTCGGCCGTGTCGAAGAAGGTGACGCCGCGCTCGACGGCGCGCTGCACGAACGGACGCGCCGCGGCTTCGTCGAGCGTCCACGGATGCCACTCGGGCGATCCGTACGTCATCATGCCGAGGCAGATGCGCGAGACCTTCAGGCCGGACGATCCGAGTCGAACGTATTGCATGGGTGCGTGAGATCTTAGCAGGCCTGAAGGCCTGCACTACAGGACCAGGACCAGCTTCCCGATGTGCGCGCCCGACTCCATGACGCGGTGCGCCTCGGCGGCCTCGCCAAGCGGAAACGTCGCGTGAATGACCGGGCTGATCTTCCCCGCCTCGAGCAGCGGCCACACGTGCTGCCTGAGTGCGGCGGCAATCGCGCCCTTCTCCGCAACCGGCCGCACGCGCAGCGTCGAGCCGGTCAGCGTCAACCGCTTCTGCATCATCGTCAGGATGTTGATCGTCGCCTTCGGGCCGTTGAGCACGGCGATGCTGACGAGCCGTCCGTCCATCGCGAGCGCGTCCATGTTGCGCGGGAAGTAGTCGCCGCCCACCATGTCGAGGACGACGTCCACGCCCTTCCCGCCAGTCAGATCCTTGACGACGGCGACGAAGTCGTCCGTCTTGTAGTTGACGCCGCGTTCGGCGCCGAGTTTCTCGCAGGCGGCGCACTTCTCCGCCGTCCCCGCCGTCGCGAAGACGCGCGACCCGAGCGCGCGCGCGATCTGAATCGCCGTCGTGCCGATGCCGCTCGTGCCGCCGTGCACCAGCAGCGACTCCCCGGGCTGTAACCGCCCGCGCTCGAAGACGTTGGTCCAGACAGTGAAGAACGTCTCCGGCATCGCCGCGGCGTGGACGAAGTCCACGCCCCTGGGCACCGGCAGGCACTGTGGCGCGGGTGCCACGCAGTATTCGGCGTAGCCACCGCCGGCGACGAGCGCGCAGACGCGATCGCCGGCTCGCCAGTCGCGGACG
>CAZOIK010000252.1:0-16592 GCA_964579765.1 uncultured Bifidobacteriaceae bacterium | reverse complement strand
AGGTCCATCGCCTGCATCGTCGCGCCGTCCGCGACGTAGACCCACGGCGTGGTCTGCCCGTCCACGAGCACGCGCCAGCTCGACGCGGTTCGCGTTGGCGTGCCGGCGTGCACGACGTCTTTCACCACGTCGCCGCGCACGATGCGCGACACGTGGAGGCGCGCGGCGGGCCGGCCGCCTGCGTCGAGCGTGACGTGCGTGCGCAGGGCGAGCAGTTCGCCCGACTTCAGCTCGACAATCGGCCCGGGTGCGACGTCTTCGATCGCGTGCAGCCGATCCGCCGTGTCGGTGCCGTTGACGTCGCCGCGCCACAACGTGCGCACCGGCGTCCAGCCCGTGCGTGTGAGGCGGACGAGCTGCAGCTCGCGCGACACGGAAAAGCGTCCACGGCCGAGCGCTGGACGGCCGTGCTCGCAGACGCGCGTCCAGGTGTCGTGCACCTGCAGCAGCTGCGCGTAAACAGAGCCGTTCGCGCCTTCGCCGAGCGAGCCGAGCTCCGACGGGCGCTTGAACGAC
Organism: uncultured Bifidobacteriaceae bacterium; assembly: GCA_964579765.1. Lineage (GTDB taxonomy): Bacteria > Acidobacteriota > Vicinamibacteria > Vicinamibacterales > CAVVIG01 > DATNBT01. The sequence continues at coordinate 16,076 of CAZOIK010000252.1, read as the reverse complement.
GCGCCCTTCGGCGCGCAGTTCCCGCTCGCCTGCCACGTGGACGCCGGCAAGGTGTAGTGGCCGACCTCGACGCCCGTCCTGCCGTCGAGGACGACGATGCGCCCGTCCTCGTCGCGCGAGCCGGTCAGCCGCCGCCGCGTGTGCTCGACGAGGAAAATCGTCCCGTCGTCGGCCTCGGCGAAGTCTTCGAGATCGCCGCGCGCGCGATAGCGCCATGACGGCACCCTGCTGCCCGGGCGATCGACGCGTGCCAGCGCGCGCGACGGCTGGTCGAGCGGCCCGAGGCGCGCCAGCAGGCCGCCGAAGCGATCGCCCGCCCACGGCGCGCCGCGCACCGTGCTCTGCCAGAGGAGCATGCCGGTCGCCGCGAGCGCACGGACGACGGAGAAGCGGCCCATGGGATCGGCGTCCACGGCGAACAGCTCCGCGCCGTCGTCGTCCACGCGCGACGCGTCGAGCAGCGGGCGTGGCGTCAGGCCGCGGAGGCGCGACAGCGACCAGCGGACGCTGCCGAAGCGGAGATCGGGATCGTCGGTGATCGTGATCCCGGCGGTGGCAGTGCGTCCGTTCACGCGCGCGGTGAGCTCGAGGCGCCCGGGCGCGAGTGCCTTGAGATCGACCGCGGCGCCGTGCGGCGACAAGGTGGCCAGCGCCGGATTGCTGAGCGACCACTCGACGCGCGGCGGTATCTTGCCCGATCGCGTCGCGGCCATCACCGTGCGCTGGCCGCGGGCGCCCATCGTGAGCGTCGTCGGGAACAGCAGCAGCTGGTCCGCGGACGGCCTGGTGCCGACCTCAGCGGCGAGCGCGCCCGCGCTCACGGCGAGCGCCGCCACGACGCCGACCGTGCGCCATCGCATCGCGGGATCTTACCTTGTGCGAGAATGCCGAAGGCCGATCCCATGGTGAAGACGTTGTTCCGTCTGTCCGTCGCAATCGCTCTCGCGGCGTCCCTGGCCGTCTCGCTTTCGGCGCAGTGGCCGGCGCATCCGACGCCCGGCGTGCCGAAGAATCCCGACGGCTCGGCGAATCTTGCGGGGCCGGCGCCGCGGACCGCCGACGGCAAGCCCGATTTCTCCGGCATCTGGATTCGCGGAGACGGGCAGCTCGGCCCGGCCGGTGGCGGCGTGTTTCACGGTCCGCCGGTGACGTTCACGCAGGGCCCGCCTGTCACGACGTTTCGGGATGTCGGCGCGAACTATCCCGGCGGCCTGCCGATGCGGCCATGGGCGGCGGAGCTGCTGAAGGAGCGGCGCGCAGCCAACGACAAGGACAATCCCGACGCGCAGTGCCTGCCGATGGGCCTGATGCAGTTTCACAACCACGGGCAACCGCGCAAGATGATCCAGACGCCGACCGAGCTGCTGATCGTCTACGAAGCGAACTACGGCCTGCGGCAGATCTTTCTCGACGGCAGATCACTCCCCGACAACGATCCGACGCCGTGGTGGTATGGCTACTCGGCCGGCCACTGGGAGGGCGACACGCTCGTCGTCGAGACGACCGGCCTGCGTGACGGCGGCTGGCTCGACGTCATCGGGCATCCACTCACCGACGCGGCAAAGCTCACCGAACGCTTCCGCCGGCCGACGTTCGGCACGGTCGAAATCGACGTGACCATCGACGATCCGAAGGCCTACACGAAGCCGTGGACCGTCCGGGTGAATCAGCGGATTCTGCTGGACAGCGAGCTGATCGAATTCATCTGCAATGAAAACGATCAGTTCAAGCCGTACTTGGCAAGACAAAAGTAGGGCGGGCCTGAAACGCCCGCCCCGCGCATCAGAGCGATCGATTACGGAGTGGACGAACTCTGCGTGTCGAACGACGAGCCGGCGAACACCTGCCGGCCGTCCGAGAGCTTGACCGTCCGCGCGTTGGCCGTGGACGGCTCGTCCTTCGAGCGGAAGCCTTCGACGGTGATCACGTTGCCCGGCTTGAGCGAATTGCGGTTCCACCCGCGGCGCATCAGCGTGGTCGGCGGCCCGAGCTCGAAGTCCCACTCCTTGGTGACGCCGTTCTCGTCCGGTCCCGAGACCACGACGCGCGCGTGAGGGTTCGTCCACTCGAGTCGAACGACTTCACCGGTGACCTTGATGCTCTTCTTCGCGTCGTACTCGGCGGCGAACGAATGGTGCGCGGCGGCGGGCAACGACGACAGCAGCATGAGGCCGGCGGCCAGAGCGGCAACAGCACTCGATTTCATGGGGACATCATAACCTTGACAACCCTCAGGCGGACGCCATAATGCACGACATGAAATTCGTCGCAAAAGTCGCGGCCGCCGCAACACTCTGCGCGGCCTTCTCGATAGCCGTCTCGGCGCAGTGGCCGCCCTACCGCGCGCTGCCCACACCGCTCGGGCCCGACGGCAAGCCCAACCTTACCGCGCCGACGCCGCGCACGCCTGACGGGAAGCCGGATTTCTCGGGCACCTGGCGCGGCGTGTATCCGACGCCGCCTGGCCGGCGTGGCGGCGCGCCGCCGCCGCCGCCCGTGCCCGGTGCGCCGCCGCCCGCGGAGTTTCGCGACGTGCAGGCGGCATTTCCGGGCGGACTGCCGCTGACGCCGTACGCGAAGGATCTGCTGGCGAAGCACGTGGCGCGCAACAGCAAGGACAACCCGGAAGCGTCGTGTCTGCCGATGGGGCTGATGCAATTCTGGACGCAGGGCTTCCCCCGCAAGTTCGTCCAGACGCCGAAGCTGCTCGTCGTCCTGTATGAAGCGAGCGCGGGGCTGCGGCAGATCTATCTCGACGGCCGGCCGCTGCCGAAGCTCGGCGATCCGCAGCCGTACTACTACGGCTATTCCTCAGGCCATTGGGAAGGCGACACGCTCGTCGTCGAGAGCAACAACTTCAGAGACGACGGATGGCTCGACATCGTCGGGACGCCGATGACCGATCAGGCGAAGATGATCGAGCGGTTCACGCGCCCGGACTTCGGCCACATGAACATCGACATCACGGTGGACGATCCGAAGGCGTACACGAAGCCGTGGACCGTGCGGCACCAGCAGACGCTGATGCCCGACGAGGACATCATCGAGTTCATCTGCGAGGAGAACAACCACTTCACGCCGCGGTGAGCTGTCCGTTGCCGGCGCGGCGCAGGACGCCGCTGTCGACCAGCGCTGCCACCGCCGCTTCGCACGCGGCCTCGGGCAGATTGCAGAGCCGCCGCAACTGCGGCAGCGTCAGCTTGAGGTCCGGCATCTCCCGGAACTCGCGCCGAATTCTCGCCAGCGTTTCGTCCAGGGTCATAGGCGCCACCCAGTGTGGCCGCCCGCTGTACTGGACGAATAACAATGTGTTTACACCCGTGTAAATTCTCGACACGCTCGAGCTCGAGCCTGCGTTCGCGTACGCCTCTTGCTTCCCATCAGGGCGAACCCGGAAATCCGCCACAGGAGGTGCCGTATGGTCCTCGCCCACCAGTTCAACTCCGAAGGACATGTCGTCCGTCTTGCCGTCGAGGAGACGAGCACGGGCTGGGACGTGCGTGAAGAGCTGGACACGAGACTGGTGCACATCCAGCACTTCGATGACTGGCACCGCGTCGAACGGTCGATGAAGCTCCTCGAGCTGGACGTGATTCGCCATGGCTACGCCGCTATCGCCACTCATCACTGAACTGCGGGACATCCACGCGTCGATGGCCCGCATCGACGCCGAGTGCGAGCATCTCGGCGCGATCCCCGAGGACCAGCTCGCCAGCGCGCGCAACCTGCTGCACTACCTCGCGCTGCGCCGGCACGACCTGCGGGACGCGCAGCCGATTCTCGCCTCGCACGGGCTGTCGTCGCTCGGCCGGACCGATTCGCACGTGCGCGACGGCCTCGAGTCGGTGCTCAAGATCCTGCACCTGCTCGACGGCGTCGGATGGGACGCGCCGTTCGACTCGGCGCCGCTGACCAGGGAGACCGGCGAACATCTGCTTGCCGATCACACGACGGCGCTCTTCGGGCCGGCGCCCGCCGGACGCGGCGTCCGCATCATGGTCACGATCCCGGGCGAAGCAGCGCACGACTACCTGCTCGTGCGCGAGCTCGTGTCGGCGGGGATGGACTGCATGCGGATCAACTGCGCGTACGACGACCAGGCGACGTGGGAGCGGCTGATCGACCACCTGCGGCACGCGAATCGCGATCTGCGGCGCGCCTGCCGGGTGGTGCTCGACATCGCGGGGCCGAAGCTGCGCACGGGCGACCTCGGGCCCGGTCCGGAAGTGATCAAGATCAAGCCGTCACGCGACGTCTTCGGCCGGGTGACGATGCCCGCGCTCGTCGTTCTCGCCGGCCCCGGCGACGGCTCCGCCGCGACGCTGCCGCTCGACGCCATGCTCACGCTCGACGCGGACGTGCCCGGCGGGCTGGACGCGGGCGGCACCGTGGATTTCGTCGATGCCCGGGGACGTTCGCGGCACTTTCGCATCCGCGAGCTCGCCGGCGCCTCGATCGTCGCCGAGCTCGATCGCACGGCGTACATCGTCTCGGGCACGGTGCTGCGATTCCAGACGCCGGCCGGCACCCAGACGCGCACCCTCGTCCGCATTCCGCCGGCACCGTCGGCGCTGCTGCTGAAGAAGGGCGACACGCTCGTGCTCACCCTGCCCTCCGTGGAGGGGCGCGAGGCCGTGCGTGACGAGCACGATCGCGTACTCACGCCGGCGCGCATCGGCATCACCCTCCCCGAGGTCTTCCGCGACGCCCGACCCGGCGAAGGCGTGTGGTTCGACGACGGGAAGATCGGCGGCATCATCCGGGCGGTCGGTCCCGAACAAATGACGGTGGACATCACCCAGGCGCGGCCGCACGGCAGCCGCCTGCGCGCCGGAAAGGGCGTCAACCTTCCGGACACGCGGCTGCGCCTGTCCGCGCTGACCGAGAAGGACGAGCACGACCTGCCGTTCATCGCACAGCACGCGGATCTCATCGGCTACTCGTTCGTGCGCCACGCCGAAGACATCTTCAACCTGCAGCGGCATCTGACCGCGCTCGACGCCGGCCGGCGGGGCCTGATCCTCAAGGTCGAGACGCGCCATGCCTTCGACGAACTGCCGAAGCTGCTGCTGGCCTGCATGCGGGGTGGACCGTTCGGCGTGATGATCGCGCGCGGCGACCTGGCGGTGGAGTGCGGATTCGAGCGGATGGCGGAAGTGCAGGAGGAGATTCTGTGGATTTGCGAAGCGGCGCACACGCCCGTGATCTGGGCGACTCAGGTGCTCGAGTCGCTCGCGAAGACCGGCATGCCGTCGCGCGCCGAAGTGACCGACGCCGCCATGTCCGAGCGCGCCGAGTGCGTGATGCTCAACAAGGGACCGTTCATCCGCGACGCCGTCCGCACGCTCGACGACATCCTGCGGCGGATGCAGTCGCATCAGGAGAAGAAGCGGGCGATGCTCCGGCCGCTGCACCTCGCTGAAAAGGTGCTCGCCGATCTCTCAGGCGACCACGCGCTGCGCTGAGACGCCCGCCAGCCGTTTCCGCTGCGCCGCGTAATCCTTGTTCTCGATGCCGGCCTTGCTCTGCAGCATCCGCCAGGCCTTGCGGCGCTCGACGCAGAACAGGACCATCTGGCGCGAGAGGGCGCGGTGCTCGATGCCCGCCGCGCCCTGGAGGCGTATCGACACGCCGAAGTCCGGCACATACGCCGGGTGCGACGCGTCGAGATGCCGCCGGTGGACGACGTCGTCCATCGTGAGACGATCGAGCATCTCGTCGAGCGGGACGAGCGCCGCGGCCTGATCCCTCGTGATCTTCCTGAAGTGCTGCCGGAACCGCGCCTCGGTGGCGCACCAGTGCGCCACCGTGTAGCGATACGCCTCGTTGGTGCCGGCGAACCGCGTCTCGTACCAGTCGCGATCGATCGACGGATTGCCCTTCAGGCTCAGCGCGTCGTGGTAGGTCTCGCCGAGCCGCGGGTCGAAGACGAACTCCGGGACGCCGCGCGAGTCGCGCACGCGCTGCGCCTGCAGCGGCGACTGGTCGTCGGCGACGCCGTGTTCCGGCTGGCACGTCGTGAAGCACTGCAGGAACGCCGTCCCGCGGTACTCGAGCGCGTCGAGCACCGCGCGATAGAGCTTCGGCGCGTTCGCCATCGAGATCTGCGCGACGAACGGCGAGCCGTGTCCTGCGAGAAACGCCTCGGCAACGGTCTTCTTCTCGACCGTCTTGCCTTCGGTCGCCGCGCCGAAGACGTTCATGTCGCTGCCGCCCGGCATCGGCGACGAGTCTGAGTTTTGCCCGCCGGTGTTCGAGTAGACCTGCGTGTCGAGCATCAGCAGCTTCACGTTGGGCCGGTTCTGCAGGACGACCTTCGACGTGTTCTGGAACCCGATGTCGCCCATGCCGCCGTCGCCGCCGACGGCCCACACCTTCGGCAGCTCGCGAACCTCGTCGTCGGTCATCAGCGCGTCGCTGAAGTGCGCGAGCTCAAAGTACTGCCGATCGCTCAGCCCCGCCCCACCGTCAGCCATCAGCGCATCGGCGAGCCGCTCGGGAATCACCGAGCGCCTCGCGTGATCGACGATGAAGCTTTCGCCGAGGAGCCAGCCGATCGTCGCGCCGTCCTGGAAGAGCGAGTTCATCCACGGATAGGTGTGCGGGTTGTTCGGCGGCGTGGACGCATACACGGTGTTGCAGCCCGTGTGCGCGGTCATCGCCATCACCGACATGCCGTTGGCGAGGCGTCCGTCGATCGCCTGGAGCTCGCGATGGTTGAACGCCTCGCGGCGGAGCACGGCCACGATCGCGTCCACGATGTCTCGATCGGAGATGGGGCCGTAGGCGTCCAGCCGCGACTGCGTGTCGTCGAGCGTTTCGCCGCCCAAACCCATGACGAGATGCGCGACCGCGCGCACAACCCGATCGTGCCCGTCACGATCGCGGCGTCCGAGCGCCGCGAGCCGCGCGATGCCGTTCGCCTCGAGATCCGCCGCCTTTCGCTCCAGCCGATCGGCTTTCGCGTGGTAGACCGGCCGCATGTAGGCTTCCGTCACCGCCACGATCGATCGCAGCACGCTCTTCTCGCCGCAGCCCGCGCAGGCGCCGTCGCCGGCGACGAGCGCGTCATAGTTGTGACGGACCATCAGCAGGTTGCGGAGCGTCGCGGTTTTCGAGTCTTCGGGATGCGTCCCGTCATACAGCCCGAGATACTTCTGCGGCGTCTCGGGCAGCAGGTTGAGGAACGCCGTCCCGGCCTCGTGCTCGGCGTTCACCACCTCGGTTTCCGGCACCATCCGCAGCGCGCGATGCTCGCCGCATGCGGTGACGCACGCCGCGCAGCCCTTGCACAGATCCGAAATGAAGATCGAGAAGACGCCGCCGTCTCCAGGATGCCGCCGCTCTGGCGTCGCGAAGATCGCGTTGACCTTCGCGTACGCCATCGGCACCTTGTCGAGAATCGCGAGGAACTGCCGCAGCGACGATTCGGGCACGCCGTCGATCTCGCCGGCCACCTGCGCGACGATCGCCGGCAGCGGCGGCGCCTGCGCCGACATCACACCCTCGCGCATCCGCTCGCGGACCCGGCGCTCGATCTCGGGAAGCAGATCCAGCAGCGCCTTCCGGTCGGCCTCGTCAGCCACGTAGTGCCCGACCGCCGTCCGCAGGATTGTCGTCAGGTCCTGCGCGCAATTTGGCATCGCCGTATCGGGGCACACCGCGATGCACTCCATACACTGCGTGCAGTTCTCCGGAATATAGAGAGGCGTCTCGCGGCGTGCGACGTACTTGGAGGCGGAGTCGCCGGTCGCCGCGGCGGCGACGCCCACTGAGGCCAGCGCCGACGCGGGCTGGTTGTAGCCGAGCCCGGCGCGATACTCCGCGTCGAACAGCGCGACGCGGGCGAGCGGCGCACGCGACTGCTGGCCGTCGGGCACGGCCGCCGTGCGGCACGATGCGCACAGCCGATCGAGCGGCAGCAGCGGGAGGCCGCGCAGCGACGAGCGGTCTGGCGCATCGACGGCGCCCGGCACCACCTCGCGCACCCGCTCGAACCCCTGCCGCATGACGTCCATGTTCGACGCGACGACCGAGTCGCCGAAGCGGCCGAACTTCTTCACGTACTGCCGCCGCACCACCTCGTCGAACCGCTCGCGGCTGATGTCGAACTCCTCGAGCAGCGGCGACACGGCGAAGAACGCGCCCAGAAACGCGTTGCCCTGCATGCGGAGTTGCAGATCGGGACGGTCGGTCGCCGCCCGCGCGATCGCGAAGCCGGGCAGCACGAACATCCGGATGTGCTGCTCGACGATCTGCTTTCGCGCCCAGACGGGAATCCGTTCCCACGCCTGCTCCGGCGCTTCGTCGGACTCGAACACGAACGCGCCGCCTTCGGCCATGCCGTCGAGGGGGTTCGTGTGCGTGAACGCCTTCGGGTCGCAGCACAGCACGACGTTCACGTGTCGCAGGTCGCAGTTGACGCGCACGCGCTCCGGCGCGACGACGAGGAAATAGGCCGTCGGCGCGCCTTTCTTCTCCGATCCGTACTTCGGGTTGGCGCTGATGCGGATGCGCTCTTCCTTGTCGTTGAACTCGCCGATGATCGCGCCGAGGTTCTTGCCCGTCGTGATCGCGCCCCATCCGCCGACGGAATGAAACCGCACGGCGATCGATCCCTCCGGCAGCAGCGACGGCGCATCGTCTGACTTGACGCTGTACGGATGATCCACGCCGGCGACGAAATACGTGGTCCCGTCCTGGATGCGCTTGCCGTCCTTGCGCGCCCGCTCGCCAATCGCGAACTCGTAAGCGCCGAGGATGTGCTCGGGCCGGAAGTCGCGCGAGCCGAGGCCGTAGACGCCGTCCACGATCTGCGGCAGCGCCGCGCCGGGCACGAGATGCTTCGCCAGCGCCGCCCGGATGTCGCGGGAGAGCGGATTCGCTACTGCCAGCGGCTCGTCCGTCCGCTCGAGAACGATCACGCGCGCTTTGCCTGAGAGCGCCGACACGATCGCCGCTTCGGGAAACGGACGCAGGACGTTGACGTGGATCGATCCGACCGTCGCGCCGCGCGTGTCACGTAGATAATCGACCGCCGCTTCGATGTTCTCTGCTGCGGATCCCAGCGACACGAACACCGTGCCGGCGTCCCCGCACTTGTACTCGGTGACAAGGCCGTAGCGCCGGCCGGTCAGCGCCGCGAACGCGTCGTAGGACTGCTGCAGGAACCCGAGGATCGGCTCGGCAAAGTTGTTCCGGCGCGCGACGACGCCGTTCATGTAGTGTTCCTGGTTCTGCACCGGCCCCATGAGCACGGGGCTCGCGAGGTCGATCATCTTCGGCACGCGCCGGCGCGTCGGCCCAAAGAGCGTCCGCTGGCTCTCGGTCGGGCAGTCGATCAGGTCGTCGGGGGATCCGAGGAACTCGCGAATCAGCCCGGATTCAGCACGGTAGAACGTCCGCTCCAGGTGCGACGTCAGGAAGCCGTCCTGGCAGTTCATGCCGGGCGTGAGCGCGAGTTCGGTCACGCGGCGCAGGACGAGCGCCTGATCCGCCGCCTGCTGCGCGTCCTTCGCGAACAGGATGATCCAGCCCGTGTCGAGCGCCGCATACACGTCGTCGTGCCCGCAGTGCACGTTGAGCGCGTGCTTCGTCAGCGCGCGCGCGACCACCTCCACGACCATCGTCGAGCACTTGCCCGGCGCGTGGAAGTACTGCTCGAGGCCGTAGACGAGCCCCTGCCCCGACGTGAAGTTGACGACGCGGCGGCCGCAGACCGAGTAGGCGATTGCGCCGCCCTGCGCCGCGTGCTCACCCTCGGTTTCAATCGCGAGCGTGTTGTGGCCGAACGCGTTCAGCTTGCCTTCGGCGAACGCCTGCTGAAAAAGCTCGCCGCCCTCGGTGGACGGCGTGATCGGATAGAAAACGCCGGCGTCGGCGACGCGCGTCTCGGTGTGGTAGGAGACGAGCTGGTTGCCGTTGGCGGTGACGCGAATGCCCGGGTAACGCGGAGGCGCCTGGTCCATGGAACGCTCAGGCGACCGCCCTCAGCGGAATCGCGCCTTTCGGCGGAATGGCGCCTTCGGCGCTGTGCGGGATGCTCCGCTCGCGGAACAGCGGGCAGTTCTGGCAGCCGTCGGTCGACTGGAGCACCGTGATGTCGCGGTCGTTCCAGCACGACCAGGGCGCGTCCCATGCCGAATACCAGTACGGGCGCGGCATCAGCAGCGTCGGCACTGACCAGTGGCAATCTTGAACATGGTGAGCCATCGATCTCCACCTCAATTAAATGGTCGTTGTGCAACGGACGTACCGACGACAATCCGAACGAACGCACGCAGGTCCCGTAGTGGCGGACGCGCCGCGCGGGGAATTTTCCGGAGCGTCGAGTGAATTTCCGCGGCGCCCAGGCGGCTGCGCGCGCAGACGCGCGTGTGCGCGGCGGGAACGGTTGATGCTTGAGGATGAGGCATGACCGAGCTGCCCATTCGCCACATCCTCTTTCCGTACGATTTCTCCGAGCAGGGACGGCAGGCGGTGCCGTACGTCGCCGCCTATGCGAAGCGCTTCGGCGCCTGCGTGACGCTGTTCAGTGTCGTCCCGCCCTCGTTCGAACCGGTGCCCGCGGAGATGGGCGGCGCCGCGCTCCACGCGGGCGAGTGCTCAGGCGATTGGAAGCGCGCGATGCAGAGCCATCTGGACGGCGCGCTGCTCGACGAACTGTCCGGCCTCCGGGTCACCCGTGTCGCCGACTGCGGCGATCCCGCTCTGCGCGTCGCCAGCTTCGCGCACGACCACGACATCGATCTGGTGATGATGCCGACGCACGGCCTCGGCCTCTTCCGGCGTGTGCTGGCGGGATCGGTGACGTCGAAAGTCCTGCACGACGTGCGGTGTCCGGTGTGGACGGCAGCGCACACCGACACGCAGCATGCTCCAGAGATCCCGCGGCGCATCCTGTGCGCCGTCGACGCCACGACCGAAGGCGTGCCGGTGCTGCAGTACGCGGCGCTGCTGAGCAAGCGCGTCGGCGCCACGCTCACCGTGCTGCACGTCGTCGAACCGATGAGCGACTGGCCGTCGCTCGCCCGGGAGCGCGAGCTTCAGGAAGAGGCGCGCCAGGTCGCGAGCCACGCCGTCGCGTCGATGCTCGCATCGGCTGGCGTGGACGCCGTGTCGAAGGTCGTCGTCGGCGCAATCGTGGCGAGAGCCGCGGAGGCGGCGCGAGAAGAGGCGGCGGATCTGATTGTCGTCGGGCGGGGCGCCATCAGCGAGCCGTTCGGCAGGATTCGCACCCATGCCTTCGGCATCATCGAACAGTCGCCCTGCCCGGTCGTGAGCGTGTAGTGCGGACCTTCAGGTCCGCCTGTTCCGCCTAGTTCTTGCGTTCATCGGGCGCGCCGGTGCCCGACGAGCCGACGAACAGCTTCTTGCCGTCCTTGAACGTGATGTCGCGGCCGTTCGCGCGATTGGCGCCGTCCTTCGCCTGATAGCCTTCGACGAGGATCTCCGTCCCGGGGAGCAGCGACGCCTTCGTCCAGCCTCGGCGCAGCAGCGCGTTGGGCGCCCCCGCCTCGACCATCCAGTTCGTGACCGACCCGTCGCCGTTCTTCACGTCGAGGTAAATCCACGCGTGCGGGTTGATCCACTCCATCTTCGTCACCGTCCCCTGCAGCTTCACGGGCCGGTTGGCGTCGAATTCCGCCGCGAACGAGTGGTGCGCCATGGCCGGCACCGCGACGGCCAACAGCGCGGCCGCGACGATTGCGATTGCAAATCTGGTCTTCACAAATCCTCCTGACTCACCGACTGACTGACTGACTGACTGACTGACTGACCGACTGGAGACTGGAGACTGGAGACTGGAGACTGGAGACTACTTGTTCTCCGTGTTCCCCTGACTCGACGCCGCGAACAGCTTCGTGCCGTTCGCCAGCACGACGGACCGCGCGTTAGCGATGTTGCTGCCGTCCTTGGCCTTGCTGCCCTCGACCGTCACTTCGTCGCCGACTTTGAGCGAGTTGCGCGTCCAGCCTTGGCGCATCAGCCCGTTCGGGCTGCCCATCTCCATGCCCCAGTTGGTCACCTTGCCCGACTCGTCCTTCACGTCGATGTAGAAGTAGGCGTGCGGGTTCATCCACTCGATCTTCGTGACCGTTCCCTTGAGGTTGATCGGCTTGTTCGCGTCGAACTCAGCCGCGAACGAGTGATGCGCCATTGCCGGCGCGCCTGAGAGCAGCACGGCGAGCGCCGCCGCTGCCCCGAACCATTTGCTCCTCATCTGATCCTCCCGTCAAATGCTGCAATCCTGCGTTTCTGCAATCCTGCAATCGCGCAATTCGATTCAGTCGAACTTCCCGCCCCAGCTCCAGCCGTCAGACGGCCGCTGGATGCTGCGCATCCGCAGCCGGTGGTCTTCCGGGTTGCGTCCCGGATTGCCGGTGACGATCACGTGGTCGCCCGGCTTGAGCGTCTCGCGCGTGACGCCCTGCTGGTTGAGCTGCAGCCCGGCGCCCCACTCGACCGCGTAGCGCACGACGTTGCCCTGGGCGTCCTTCACCTCGACGTGGACGAACGAGTGCGGATTGCGGAAGAGAAACTGCACGAGCTCGCCTTCCACCCGCTCCGTTTTGTCTTCGAAGTACGTGGCGGCGAACGAGTGGTGCGCCAGCGCGGGCCGGGCGAGCGCGATCGCGCCCACGAACGTGCCGGCAATCAACCCGAGAGACAGCGTGCGCTTCATCGAGAATCCTCCTGCGCGCAGTCGTGCGCGCCTCAGATCGACCGTAGCGCGATTCCGTTCGAATGAAGCCGGTCGAGGTGTCTCGAGCAGGTCAGCGCGCATCATGCTCGGCCGAAGTGACCGGTCACTGACGCGATCGTGCCGGAGGCCCGGCACGAGACGGATGACGGATGCGGAAAAGCCGGCAGGAGCGGCAGCGTTACAATGAACGTGCGAGGCGTATCCGGTGCAGATTCCTCACGCACACCCGCTTCGGCAACTCTTCGAGGCGCTCGTCCGCCGGCGCTTCTTCAGCGCGGCGCTCGAGGACGCCGAACTCGTCGCGTACGTCGGGGGCGTCCTCACGGACTTCACGCACGCCGATCGCCTCTACCGTATCCACGACGTCGCCGGCCGGCGGCTCGACGAGGTTGCCGAGATGCTCGTCGAGTCGAATCCCATCCTCGACGCCTCGTCCTTCGACCGCGAGCGCGAGGTGCGGAAGCACATCGGCGACTTCACGCTGTTTTTTGCGGGGCTGTTTCCCGAGGCGGTTGCCTCGCTGCCGCGCGTGCACCCGCTGTCGGTGGACACGTTCGTGGACTATGTCGCCGCCGGCAAGGAGTCGTACGCCGTCGTCGCGGCCTTCAACCTGTTCGAATACCGCGACGAGGCGCCCCTCTTCCGGCGGCTGTCCGATCACTTCGAGGACTGCGTGCGCGGGCTGCACCTCGTCAAGCGCGACATGGCCGAGCTCGGTCAGTTCCCGCTCAAGCCGCCCCACGGCGAGTTGATGTGATAGACGGCCGCGGGGCCGATCATCTCGACGCGGCGGATCTTCCCGCCTTCAATCAGGAAGGCTTCCGTCACCAGGATGCTGCCCGGGCGGTTGAATCCGCGATACGTGTACGGCTGGCCGTTCGACAGCGTCCCTGAATTCACCGTGCCCTGATCGAATGCGGCGTGCGCCCAGACGACGCCGCGCTCGGCGTCAACGAGCGGGTAGCGCCGGCTGTGCACCGCCTGGACGACGAAGTAGTAGCCCATCTTGAACGCGCTCAGGCAGTCCATGCCGAAGGGACCGGCGGTGTTCGGGACGTTCGTCGTGTGCGAGCCGTTTTCAATGCGATCGCAGTCGGGCGTGAACGGGTAGGTGCCGGTGCCGTTGACGCCGCGGCCGTCGTTCTTCTGCACGCCCGAGAAATACGCGTCGGCGATCGAGATCATCTGCTGCCGCGGCAGGCGCTTGTCCGGCGGGATCGTGCGAAGCCAGAGCGGATCGACCACGCCCTGATCGTCCACCGACTGGATGTTGTTCGGCCCGCCGCCGCCCGGCTTGAAGAACACGGCTTCCGCTTCGGTGATGCGTCCGAGCTCGACGCGCAGCCGCAGCGACATGAGGAGCAGGCCGTCGGCCTCCCACATCGTCCCCATCATCGCGACCTGCCCGGCGTCCGGATCCGCAAAGATGTGCCGGTAGCTGCCGACCGCCTGCGCCGTCTTCCAGAACCCGTCGCCGATCTTCAGCACCTGTGCGTTCTCCGTGTACTTGATGTCCTCGGAGAACGGCGCCAGCTTCGGATCGTGCTTCACGACCGCAGTCAGATATTGATCGACGACGTTTTCGAGACACGTCCGCTGACAGTTCAATGGAATCGGCCCGGTCGCGGCCTGGACTCGGACGAGGAGCCGCGCGCTCATTCCCACCGCCGCGACGACAAGCGCTACGCGAGCTATGCGCATCGAAGTCTCTCCTCCTGTAGTGCAGGCCTTCAGGCCTGCCCGATCGCGGACCTGAAGGTCCGCACTACTTCTTGTCTGGCAGCGCGAACACGTACAACGCGTTTCCGGTCGCCGGCGAGTGGACGTCGGGCGCGATGGTCGCGGGCACGAGACGCGGACTGCCGCCGCCGTTGCCGGTCGTCACCGCGACGTACTGCCGGCCGTCGATGCTGAACGTGATCGGGAAGCCCTGCACGGACGTGCCGAGCCGCGTCTCCCACAGAATCTTGCCCGTCTTCACGTCGAAGGCGCGGAACATGCGATTGAGATCGCCGGCGAACGCGATGCCGCCGGCCGTGGAGACGACGGCCGTCATGAACGGCGCGCGCTGTGTGTACGCCCACATCTCCTTCATCGTCCGAACGTCGAACGCCGCGAGCTTGCCGATGTTGCCGTCGGCGCCCGGCATCTCGTAGAAGCGCCTGGCGGCGCCGCCGCCGCTGCCGCCGCCCTCCTTCTGCTCCACCTTCTGCCCGTTCATCTCGAGGCAGCTCTGGCTGAGCGGGATGATGATCTGATTGCTCGTCTGGTTGTAGCTCGTGGCCGGCCAGTTGTGGCCGCCCTCGGTGCTCGGGCAGCCCTGGACCCACTCGCCGAACTTCTGCTCGAGGATGTCGGCGCGGTAGGTCGGGCGTCCGGTTTTCGGATCGAAGCTGTCCCAGACGTTCTGGAACACGGTCTCCTTGTGACCGAGATACTTCCCGGTTTTGCGATCGAGCTTCCAGAGGATGCCGTCCTTGCCGACGGTGAAGAGCAGATTCTGGTTGTTGTCGTCCACGAGCACGCGCTCGAAGACGACGTCGAGGTCGAGCGTTTCGGCGGGCGCGTGCTGGAAGTACCACGCGAGCTTGCCGGTGTCGACGTCGAGCGCCAGCGTCGAGCTCGTGAACAGCGCGTCGTCCTTGATCGACATGCCGCGGCTGATCGGCATCCACGGCTTCGCCTGCGCCGTGCCCCAGAACGTGAGGTTGAGCGCCGGGTCGTAGCTGCCCGTGATCCACGACTCGCCCCCGGCGCGGAAAAGCGTCGGCAGCGTGCCCCAGGTGTCTCCGCCGGGCTGGCCCTGCGACGCGACGGTGTTGAAGCGCCACACTTCCTTGCCCGTGTTCGCGTCGTAGGCGCTGATGAAGCACTTCTCTTCGCGGTACGTCTGACAGCCGCCGAGCCCCTGGATCACTTTCCCCTTCGCGACAATCGGACCGCTGCTCGTGCTGTAGTTGCCCTTCGAGCGATCGCCAATCGTCGTGTCCCACAGCGTCTTGCCGGTGCGCGCGTCGAACGCCATCAGATGCGCCTGGCTGGTCGAGACGAAGAGCTTGTCTTCGTATATCGCGATGCCGCGCATGGCCGCGCCCTGCTGGTTGCTGCCGTAGCGGTTCTCCCAGATCAACTCGCCGGTTTTGCCGTTGATCGCCTGCAGGATGTTGCCGGGATTGTTCAGATAGATCACGCCGTTGTGGACGATGGGCGCCGGCTGGTTCGCGCCGCCTTCGTTCATCGCCCACGTCCAGACCAACCGAAGGTCTTTCACGTTGTCGGCGGTGATCTGATTCAGCGGGCTGAAATCGGACGCGCGGTAATCGCGGCGGATCATCAGCCAGTCGTTCGGATCTTCGTTGCGCAGCATCGC
>CAZOIK010000251.1:0-19039 GCA_964579765.1 uncultured Bifidobacteriaceae bacterium | reverse complement strand
CGCGCGCGTGGGCGGCGCCGGCGAGGTTTTAGCTGATTTCGCCGCGCCGGGCGCCGCCGCGATCGACGGGGATCGTGACGCCGAGCAGCCCCTGCGAGGCGGCCGCGCGGATGACGTCGATCGGGAACACGCCGCGCTCGTCGATCTCCGCCGCGCGCGGCGCGACGACGTCGCGGGCAAATTGCTCGGCCGACTGCTGAAAGGCCTTCTGTTCCGGCGTGAAGTCGAAGTCCATACGACCGCGATCAACTGTACTGCAGGCCTGCCGGTCCGCGGACCTGAAGGTTCGCACTACACGGCGTCAGACGCCGTGCTCTCGGGCCAGCCGCTCGAAAATCGGCCGCAGGCGCGTGACCGCTTGCGACAGATCCTCGGGCAGCACGCGCGTGTTGCCGACGACGCCCATGAAGTTTGTGTCGCCGTTCCAGCGCGGCACCATGTGCAGGTGCAGGTGATCGAGCACGCCCGCGCCGGCGGGCCGGCCCAGGTTGATGCCGACGTTGATGCCGTGCGGATGATAGGCCTCGCCAATCGCGAGTTCCGCCACGCGCGCCAGCGCCATCAGCTCCGCCCGCTCGTCGGCGTTGGTGGACGCCAGGTCGGCGAGGTGGCGCTTCGGCACGACCATCAGATGGCCGTTGTTATACGGGTAGAGATTGAGGATGACGAAGCAGGTCGTGCCGGTATGGACGACGAGGTCGGTGTCGAGACCGCCGCCCTCGCAGAAGACGCAGCGCTCGTGCTCGCCGCGTGCCGTGCGCGTCACGTAGGCCAGTCTCCAGGGCGACCACAAGCGCTCCATGAATCGGGAAATCTCGTGATTGGGTGACGTGGTGATGTCCGACCGGCAATCACCACATCACCGCGTCGCCCGATGACGCCATTCAGACGGCGACAGTGTCTGGCGGCGCGGAGCCGTTCGCAGGCGGCGCCGATTCCTTGTTGATCAGCTCCTTGAGCTCTTTGCCGGGCTTGAAGTACGGGACCTTCTTCGGCGGGACGTCCACTTTGTCGCCGGTCTTCGGGTTGCGGCCCTTGCGCGGCTCGCGCTTGCGCAGGCGGAAGCTGCCGAACCCGCGCAGCTCGATCTTCTCGCCGCGGTGCAGCGCGTCGATGATGCTCTTGAACACCGTGTCCACGATGACCTCGGAGTGCTTCTTGGTGAGGTCGGACACGCGCGAGACTTCCTCGACGAGCTCCGCCTTGGTCATGCTCCCGTTGTTCATAGTGTTGTTCCCTGCCCCGGTCCTGTAGTGCTTGCCTTCAGGCCCGCCCGCAGGCAGACCCGAAGGCCGCGGACCTGAAGGTCCGCACTACATCGTGAGCGCCTACCGCTTCCGGAAGTGATCGCCGAGCGTCGCCGTGCCGTCGCCCGCCGACTCGCGGTACTCTTCCCAGTCGGCGCGGAACTCATCCGACTTGAGCGCGCGGATCGACAGCCCGATCTTCCGCTCCGACGGCGCGAGCTTGATGATCTTCATCGGATAGGTCTCGCCCACGGTGAGCTCGACCTTCTCCTTGTTGCTGTCGTCGAACTCCGACACGTGAATCAGCCCCTCGATGCCCTCGTCGAGCTCGACGAACGCGCCGAAGTTCGTCATGCGCACGACCTTGCCCTCGATCGTGTCGCCGACGTGGTGCCGCGAGAAGAAGTCGTCCCAGATGTCGGTCGCCAGCTGCTTGAGGCCGAGCGACAGCCGCTGGTTCTCGGCGTCGATGTTCAGCACCATCGCCTCGACGACGTCGCCCTTCTTCAGCACCTCGGACGGATGCTTGATCCGCTTGCTCCACGACATGTCCGAGATGTGGATCAGGCCGTCGATGTCGTCTTCGACCTCGACGAACGCGCCGAACTCGGTGAGGTTGCGCACCTTGCCGGTGATCTTGCTGCCGACCGGATATTTGTCGGCCAGGTCGTGCCACGGGTTGCTCTCGACCTGCTTCAGGCCGAGCGAGATGCGGCGCGCCGTCGGATCGACGCCGAGCACGAGCGCGTCAACCGCGTCGCCGACGTTGAGCAGCTTGCTCGGGTGCTTGACGCGCTTGCTCCACGACATCTCGCTGACGTGAATCAGGCCCTCGACGCCGGCCTCGAGCTCCACGAACGCGCCGTAGTCGGTCAGGCTCACGACCTTCCCCGAGACGCGCGCGCCCACCGGATAGCGGTCCATCACGTTCGCCCACGGATCGGTGATGAGCTGCTTGTGCCCGAGCGAGACGCGCTCGGTCGCCGGATCGTATTTGAGGACGACGACGTCGATCTCGTCGTTGACCTTGAACAGCTCGGACGGGTGGCCGACGCGGCCCCACGACATGTCGGTGATGTGCAGCAGGCCGTCGATGCCGCCCAGGTCGATGAACGCGCCGTAGTCGGTGATGTTCTTCACGACGCCCTTGAGGACTTTCCCCTCGGCGAGCGTCTCGAGCGTGTGCTTCTTTTTCTCGGCGTTCTCCTCTTCGAGGAGCGCCTTGCGCGACAGGACGATGTTGCCGCGCTTCTTGTTGACCTTGATGACGCGCATGCGCAGTTCCTGGCCGCGCAGCGCGTCCAGATTGCGCACGGGGCGCACGTCGATCTGGCTGCCCGGCAGGAACGCGCGGACGCCGATGTCCACCGCGAGGCCGCCCTTGATCCGCTCGATGACGCGGCCGATGACGACCTTGCGCTCGGCGTAGGCCTTCTCGACCTCGTCCCAGATCTTCATCTTCTCGGCTTTTTCGCGCGAGAGGACGACGTAGCCTTCGCGATCCTCGGTCCGCTCGAGCAACACATCGACGATGTCGCCCGGCTGCACGGTGACTTCGCCGTTCTCGTCGAGGAACTCGTCTACGCCGATAATGCCTTCAGACTTGTAGCCGACGTCAACGACGACTTCGGAGGGAGTGACTTTGAGAACCGTTCCTTTCACGACCTCGCCTTCCGCGATGTTGCGGAAGCTGTTGTCGTACGCGTCGAGCAGACGGGCAAACTCGGCCGGGTCCATCTGCGCGTCGTCTTCGCGCGGGAGGGCCTTCACGCCCACGCCTTTCGCGGAGCCGGAAAGATTCTCGTTTTCAACGTTCGCCATGCCTTACAGTTCCTCCTCAGTCGATCGATGTCCGCCTCGCGGCCGTGTCGCCGACGTCACTCGTCATGGCGCGGCCGTTGCACAGGCGATAAGCCCAAAACGGTACGACACTTAGCGCAATCCTGTCAAGCATTTGAAAGGAATTCAGACGATGGCGAAACGAGCAGGGAAAGCCCGGACGAAGAAGGGGGCCGCCCGGAGCACGCCGGCGCGGCGCGCCCGCAAAGCCACCCGCAAGACCGTCCGCAAGGCCGCCAAGCGGGCGCCGTCACGGCGCGCGCCCAAGAAAGCGGCCGCCCGGCGCGCCGCAAAGGGGGCCGTCCGGAAGCGCGCGTCGAAGACGGCGACCGCTCCAGTGGAGACGCTGCGGACGCCGCCCTCCTCGCTCGACCTGTCGCGCGGCGCCACGGCCGCGCGCAGCGGGCGCAAGACGCTCGACGAGAGCCGGCGGCTGCATTCCGGCATGTCGGCGCTGACGGGCGGAGACGCCGACGCCGACGTCGAGAGCGCCTACTTCACGGGCGACGAAGCGGCCGGGGGCGACAACCCGACGCCCGATCAATCCGACGTGGACGACATCGGCCACGCGATTGGCGTCGAGTACCAGGACGACGAGGAACTGAAGGGCGCCCCCAAAGTCGATGCGCGCGACAAGCACCGCTGGGAGCTCGACCCGGCGTCGTCTGACGACTACAAAGAGCGCAAGCGCTGAGCCTCGACGATCTCGAGGACCTGCGTGACGACGTCGTCCACGGAACGCCCGGTCGTGTCGATCGCGACGGCGTCCTGGGCGACGTACAGCGGCGACACGGTGCGCGTGCGATCGAGCTGATCGCGCGCGGCCAGCGCGCTCTCGACCTCGGCGACCGCGACCGGGCCGCCCGAATGCGCGGGATCGTGCGCGCGCCGGCGGGCGCGCTCGGCGGGCGAGGCGTCGAGATAAATCTTGACGTCGGCATCGGGAAAGACGACCGTGCCGATGTCGCGGCCTTCCAGGACGATGCCGCCGTCGCGGCCGAGCGCGCGCTGGCGCGCGACGAGCGCCGCGCGCACGAGCGGCAGGCGCGCCACCGCCGTGGCGGCGCGGTCGATCTCGGGCGTGCGGATGGCCTTCGTGACGTCGATGCCGTCGATCGTGACGGCGTCGGCCGTCACCGTCAGCTGCGCGCGCTGCGCGATCGCCGCAATGGCGCCCTCGTCCTCGAACGGCACGCCGTCGCGACTGGCTTTCCAGCCGACGGCGCGGTACATGGCGCCGCTGTCCACGTGGCGATAGCCCAGCCGGGCCGCAATCGCGCGCGCGACCGTGCCCTTGCCGGCGCCCGAGGGGCCGTCGATGGCGATGGTCAGCGCACGCATGAACGGGGAGGATAGCACGCGTACTTCAGCCACCAAGTCACGAACGTCACGAACGTCACGAAGACGCACGACGTGATTCACCTAAAATATCTGTTCGTGCACCGTCGTGTTCTTCGTGTCATCGTGGCCTGAGCATGGAACGACTGCAGAAAATCCTGTCGCAGGCCGGCATCGCCTCGCGGCGCGCGAGCGAGAAGCTGATGCTCGAGGGGCGCGTCTCGGTGAACGGCGCGACGGTGACGGAGCTCGGCACCAAAGCCGATCCCGCGCACGACGACATCCGCGTGGACGGCCGGCGCATCAAGGCGCCCGAGCGGCATCGCTATCTGCTGCTCAACAAGCCGCGCGGGTACGTGACGACGCGGTCCGATCCGCAGAAGCGGCCGACGGTCCTCGACCTGCTGCGCGGCGTGCGCGAGTACGTCTACCCGGTGGGCCGGCTCGACTACGACTCGGAAGGCCTGCTGATTCTGACCAACGACGGCGATCTCGCGGCGCGCCTGACGCATCCGCGCCACGGCGTGCCGCGCGTCTACGAGGCGCGCGTCCTCGGCGAACCGGACGCGCACGACGTCTCCCGCCTGTCGAAGGGCATCACGATTGACGGCCGCCGTACGGAGCCGGCGGAGATCGTCGCGCTCGGCGCCGGCCGTCTGCGCATCACCGTGCGCGAAGGACGCAACCGCCAGGTGCGGAAGATGTGCGACGCCATCGGCCATCCGGTGGACGAACTGCGGCGCGTCGCCATCGGGCCGATCCGCGATCCGAAGCTGAAGCCGGGACAGTGGCGCGAGCTCACGCCGCAGGAGGTCGAACGCCTGCGCCGGGCGGCGTCAACGGAGCGTGGACGCTAGCTGCGCGGCGACGACGTCGGCCACCAGGGCGTGGCCGGCGGCGTTCATGTGACCGCTGGCGGTGCCGGTCGTCAGATACAACGACCGCGCATCGGTGCGCGCGCGGAACACCGGGATGACGTCGATGAGCGGAATGCCCTCGGTGCGCGAGACGTCTTCGAGAAAGGGCGTCCACGCGTTCACGCCGCCGAGGTCTCCGATCGTCGGGAGATGCACCAGATAGAGCGTGCTCCCCCGCTGCCGACCGACACGCTTCAGCTCCGCGAACATGGCGCGCAAGACCGCCTGAGTGTCGGCGTCCTTCCCGGCCGTCGGCGGCGGCGCCGGGGCGAACCGGTGCAGCACACGCGTCATGAACGTCACCGTGCGCGTCTCCATCAGCGCGCGCGGGATGGCGATGAGCCAGGGATAGCTCGTGGCCGTCCGCGGCACCGGCACGTTGCGCGCCATGAGGACGCCGTTCTCGAGCGTCAGGACCGGCTTGCCGAATCCCAGGAACGTGTCCGACTGCATGCGGCGGAAGTCGTCGTCGATGAAAGCGAACAGGTGCACCTGCTGCGCGAGGCGCGCCGTGTCGCGCACGAACCGCAGGTACGACTGGTCGGAGCCGTAGCCGCCCTGCCCGAGGTTCACCGGCTCGACGCGCGAATCGCGCGCCGCCAGCTGCTGGCACCACGTCTGAGCATTGTCCACGCCGTCGCCGAACGTGAAGGAGTCGCCGGAGCAGACGACGCGCGTCTTCCCCGGCGCCACCTGCGGCGCGATGTCGTAGGTCGCGCGGAACCGCTGGCTGTTCGTGCGGACGCCGACGCCCTTGCCCCAGAAATCGGGAATCGACGCGTCGCGCCTGCCGATCCACCCGAGGTCGGGATCGTAGTTGCTGTACGGCGCGGCCTCCCAGGCCATGACGGTGACGTCGCGAAGCACGAGCAGCAGGCTGACGCTGCCCTCGATGAGGACGAAGAGACCGACGAGGACGAGGACGTTGATCGCGCCGATCTTCAGCCAGCGCATCGGCGGCTATTCTTCCTCGAGCGGGAGCATCTCCTCGGGCGGCGTCTGCTCGACGAGTATCGGCGCGTCGAGGCCGAGCGCTTCGGCCATGTCCTCGATCTTCGGCAGATCGCTCAGGTCGTTGAGCCCGAAGCGGATCAGGAACTCCTTCGTCGTCCCATAGAGGAACGGACGCCCGACGACCTGCTTGCGCCCGACGATCTTGATCAGATGCCGCTCGAGCAGCGTGTTGAGCACCCCCGAGGCCGCGCTGACGCCGCGCACTTCGGCGATCTCGAGCGACGTGATCGGCTGCCGATACGCGATCACGGCCAGCGTCTCGAGCCCCTGCACCGTCAGCCGCTGCGTCGTCCGCTCGTGGAAGAGGCGGCGGACCCATTCGTGCAGATCCGGCCGCGTGACGATCTGGTAGCCGCCGGCGACTTCGACGAGCTGCATGCCGCCCGGCCGATCGTAGTCGCGCTTCAGCTCGGCGAGCGCCGCCTGAATGTCGTCTTTCGTCTCGCCGTCGAGCAGCTTGTAGATCGCCTTCGGCGTCAGCGGCTCGGGCGACGCGAAGATCAGCGCCTCGAGAATCGCTTTCAGTTCCGCCGACGGCAGCTTGGCGCCGACCTCAGCCGCCGGCGCGACCGTCTGTTCATCCACGGCTTCCCTCCGGATCACCTATGGGATGTGGAGCATCTGCGGGACGAGGTCGTTTGTACACCCGGATCGGGCCAAACGATCCCGATTGGAACACGCGCACCAGCTTCAGGCGGATCATCTCGAGCAGCGCCAGGAACGTCACGATCAAGCCGCCGCGATCGTTGACGTCGGCGAAGAGATCCTCGAACCCCATCGCCTCGGTTTCCGACAGCCGCGCGAGCAGCTGGTCGATGCGCACCTCCACCGGAATCTGCTCGGGCGGCAGCAGCACCTTCGGCCGCAGCTTCGCGCGATCGACGACGGCCTGAAAGGCGTTGAGCAGGCTGAACAGATCGACTTCGAGCTCGGGCTCGTACTCGTCGCCGGCGATGTGCGCGACGACTTCGTCGGGGCGCTGCCACTGCGCCGAGCGCAGCTGCTCTTTCTCGTGCAGCAGCCCGGCCGCCGCCTTGAATTTCTGGTGCTCGAGCAGGCGGCGGACGAGCGCGTCGCGCGGGTCTTCTTCCTCGCTCTCGACGCCGGCGGCCGTCTCCGGGCGCGGGAGCAGCATCTTCGACTTGATGTGAATCAGCGTCGCCGCCATCACGAGGAACTCGCCGGCGACGTCGAGGTTCAGCTCGTGCATCAGCTGAATCGCGTCCAGGTACTGCCGCGTGATCAGCGCGATCGGGATGTCGTGGACGTCCACCTCGTTCTTCTTGATGAGATGGAGCAGCAGATCGAGCGGCCCCTCGAAGTTCTCGAGCTTGACGGGAAACGCGTCGATCGCCGATTCGAAGTCGTGGGGCTCAGTCATCGACTCATCGATACTGCAGCTTCACGGCGTCTCTCACCCGCTCCATCGTCTCGGCGGCGACGGCGCGGGCGCGCTTCGACCCCTCGAACAGCACGTCGCGGATGTAGCCCGGCTTCGCCAGCGCCGCGATGCGGCGTTCGCGGATCGGCTCGAGGTACGCGTTGATCGCGTTGGCGAGCTTCGTCTTCACCTCGACGTCGCCGACTTTGCCGGCGCGGTAGCGCGCTTTGAGATCCTCGACCTCGGCCGTGTCCGCGTTGAAGGCGTCGTGATAGACGAACACGGGGTTCCCTTCGACGGTGCCGGGAATGTCGGCGCGCACGCGCTTGGGGTCCGTGTACATCGATCGCACGCGCTTGCGGACGTCCTCGGCCGAATCGGCGAGATGAATCGTGTTGCCGAGGCTCTTGCTCATCTTCTTGTCGCCGTCGAGCCCGGGCAGCCGGCCGAACGACGTGAGCAGCGGCTGCGGCTCGACGAGGACGTCGCCCCCCCCAAACACGTTGTTGAAGCGCCGCACGACTTCACGTGCGAGCTCCAGGTGCGCCACCTGGTCTTCGCCGACCGGGACGTACTTCGCGTCGTAGATCGCGACGTCGGCCGTCTGCAGCAGTGGATAGCCGAGAAACCCGATCGACGAGAGGTCTTTGTCTTTCAGGTTCTCCTGCTGCTCCTTGTACGTCGGCACGCGCTCGAGCCACGGCACCGGCACGACCATCGACAGCAGCAGGTAGAGCTCGGCGTGCTCGGGCACGAGCGACTGCACGAAGAAGGTGCTCTTCTCCGGATCGAGCCCGGCGCCAATCCAGTCGGCGACGTTCTCGTACGCGAACGAGGTCAGCTTCGACGTGTCGGCGTAGTCGCTCGTCAGCGCGTGCCAGTCGGCGACAAAGTAGAAGCAGTCGTACTGGTCCTGCAGCTTGACCCAGTTGTGCAGCGCGCCGACGAGATGGCCGAGGTGCAGGAGGCCCGTCGGACGCATGCCGGACACGACGCGCGCGCGCAGGCCGGTGGACGAAGTCGGCGCGCTCAACGGAGGAACGACAGCAGCAGCGACGAAGGCGGCACGACGAGGTAGTCGAGGCCGCGCGTCAGCATGAGCGCGTACAGCAGCACGAAGCCGTACGGGCGGATGAGCGAATCGAAGCGGCGGCCCAGCCGCGACGGCAGCAGCCCGCCGATCACGTTGCCGCCGTCGAGCGGCGGAATGGGAATCATGTTGAACACGGCGAGCAGCACGTTGATCTGAAGCGCGCGGCTCAGCATCGACGCCACCGGCACGGACACGTTCGGCTCGCCGAGCGTCACCGGCGAAATCGGCAGCACGCGAAGCGCGACGGCGGCGGCGATCGCCAGCAGCAGGTTGCTCGCGGGGCCCGCGGCGGCGACGAGCACGTAGTCGCGGCGCGCGCGCCGCAGCTGGCGGACGCTCACCGGCACCGGCTTGGCCCAGCCGATGAGCGGCACGCCCGCGGCCATCGCGAGCAGCGGAAACAACACCGTGCCGATCCAGTCGATGTGGACGATGGGGTTGAGCGACACGCGACCGCGCAGGCGCGCCGTCGGATCGCCGAGCCGGTCGGCCGTCCACGCATGCGCGGCTTCGTGCACGGTCAGCGAAAACAGCAGGACGAGGAAGGCGAGGAAGACCTGCGCGAAGTCGATGTCCAGCAAGGACTAAAGGTTAAGGCCGACTCGCGAAAAACGCAAGAACGGCATCGGCCACTTTTGCGCCGACAACGGCCGCCAGTTCCTCGCGCGTCGCGCGCCTGACGCCGGCCACGCTGCCAAACGTCGTCAACAGCGTCCGCCGCCGCCGCGGGCCGACACCCGGGACGTGGTCGAGCTCCGATCGCAGGTCGCGCATCGTCCGCGCGCGCCGATGGAACGTCACCGCGAAGCGGTGCGCCTCGTCGCGAATCTGTTGAATCAGCAGCAGCGCGGGATCGTTGGCCGCCAGCGCGATCGGATCCACGTGGTCGCGCGTGTAGACGAGCTCTTCTTTCTTCGCGATGCCGACCGCCACGAGGTTCGCGAGCCCGAGCTCCTCGAGCGCCTGGTAGGCCGCTTCGAGCTGACCTTTGCCGCCGTCGATCAGAATCAGATCCGGAAACGGCCCGCCCTGCTCGAGCAGCTTGCGGTAGCGCCGCTGCACGACTTCGTGCATGGCGGCGAAGTCGTTCTGCTGCTCCCCTCTGATTCGGAACTTGCGGTAGTCGCTGCGCCGCATCCGTCCGTCCTCGCAGACGACCATCGACGCCACCGTCTCGCTGCCCTGGATGGTCGAGATGTCGAAGCACTCGATGCGGCGCGGCAGCGACGGGAGCTTCAGCACGGCCTGCAGCGTCTCGAGCGCGTCGTAGTGCGCGGCGGTCGTCTGGTTGAACCGCGTCTGATAGGCGAACGCCGCGTTGCGCGTGGCGAGTTCGACCAGCCCGCGTTTCTCGCCGCGCTGCGGCACGACGATGCGCACCCGGCGCCCGGCGCGCTCCGACAGCCAGCTCTCGAGCGCCTCGCGCTCGTCGGGCTCGACCGGCACGTGGATTTCCGGCGGCGCCGGACGCAGCTCGTAGAACTGCTGCAGGGCGGCCGCCAGCACCTCGCCGTCCGAGCCGCCGACGACGGCGACGTCGTCTCCGAACTGGCTGCCGAGCTCGATCCGCTCGATGACGCGGCCGTTGCGCACCTGAAACGCCTGGACGACGACGCCCGCCGGGCCGCGTTTGAGGCCGAACACGTCGCGGTGGCCGAACTCCGTCGTCGCCATTTTCTGCTGCCGGTCCTGCAGCGTCTGCACCGTCTTGACGGCGTCGCGAAGCTGCGCGGCTTCCTCGAACCGCTCGTGTTCGGCCGCGTCGGTCATCCGGGTCTTGAGACTCCTGACGAGCTCGTCGTTTTTGCCCTCCAGGAAGAGCGAGGTCAACTGGACGGCGCGGCCGTACTCCTCGGCCGAGCAGATCGACTCGACGCACGGCGCGATGCAGCGCTTGATGTCGTACTCGAGGCACGGACGGCCGCGCTGGCCGGTGATCACTTCGTTGCACGAGCGGATGCCGAACAGGCGATGCGTCAGCGACATCGTCTTGCGCGCGAGCTGCGCCGGCATGAACGGCCCGGCATACGTGCTGCCGTCGCGCTCGACGCGACGCGCCACGAGCACGCGCGGGAACGCCTCGTTGGTCGTCAGCTGGAGGTACGGGTACGTCTTGTCGTCGCGCAGCAGGATGTTGTACTTGGGCGTCCGCTGCTTGATGAGGTTGTTCTCGAGCGCGAGCGCCTCGACCACCGAGTCGGTGACCACCACCTCGAGGCGCGCGACCTCGTCGAGCAGCGCGTTGGT
Source organism: uncultured Bifidobacteriaceae bacterium (assembly GCA_964579765.1). Taxonomy (GTDB): domain Bacteria; phylum Acidobacteriota; class Vicinamibacteria; order Vicinamibacterales; family CAVVIG01; genus DATNBT01. Next base: position 7,963 of record CAZOIK010000251.1, on the reverse strand, counting down.
CTTCGGATCGGGCCCGTAGGCACCGAGGTAGTTGCGCACGCGGTCGCGGAGCGCCCGCGCCTTGCCGACGTAGATCGTGTCGCCGGCGGCATTGGAGTAGATATACACACCAGGCTGCTCAGGCAGACGCGCAATCTGATCCTTGAGATCCTGGATGGCCATACGCTACTCTACTGCGACCGAATGACCTTCACCGGCGCCATTGGCGCGGTCTGCATGTTCCCGCTCCGGGCGATCATCCGCACCTGCGTCGCCCTGAGGATCCATCCCAACACGCTGACGCTCGTCGGCGTCATCATCAACGTCGCCGCCGCGTGGGCGCTCGCCTACGATCGGTTCGTCGTGGCCGGCGTCGTGATGATCGTCGCGAACATCTTCGACTTCATCGACGGCAAGGTCGCGCACGAGCTGCAGCTGCAGTCGCAGTTCGGCGCCTTCTGGGACTCAACCCTTGATCGGTTTTCCGATCTCGCCTTGCTGACGGGCCTGATCTTTCTGTACTCGAAGCTTGGCCGCAGCGACTACGTGCTCGTCGCCGCCCTCGCCCTGATCTTCTCCATTATGACCAGCTACGCCAGGGCGCGCGCCGAGTCGCTGGTGCAGAAGTGCAAGGTCGGGTTCATGGAACGGCCCGAGCGCATCGTGCTCTTCATGATCGGCGCCTTCACGAACCGGATGGCAGGTGTGCTCTGGGTGATCCTCGTCCTGTCGATTCTCACGGTCGCCAACCGCATCTACTACACGTACCTCGTCCTCAACCAGAAGCCGATGCCGGCGCGGGACGGCGTTGTCGGCTTCCTGAACCGCGCGTTCTTCTGGACCGACGAGCGCGCGACGATTCCGTACGACCTCTGGGTCATCGCCATCCTCTCCTTTGTCTGGCTGACGCCGCCCGACTGGATTGCCGATCCGACCGCCGCCGGCGCCGGTCTCATCGGCCTCATCGCCTCGCACCTCTAGGGCGTACGCCCGCCTATTTCTTCTGTAAATTCAGCGCCGACTTTCTGTAAGATCAGCGCCGTTCCACAACCTTTTTGTCGTGGCGTTCTGCCCGGCTCGGCCGGCGGCGCGAGAGGTCTGCTGATGGATGCTGCCAATACTGCGTGGATGCTGATTTCGACGGCGCTCGTGCTGCTGATGACGCCGGCGCTCGCCTTCTTCTACGGCGGCCTGGTGCGATCGAAGAACGCGCTCAACACGATGATGATGAGCTTCATCTCGCTCGGGTTCGTCGGCGTCGCGTGGGCCGTCATCGGCTACTCGCTCGCGTTCGCGCCGGGCAGCGCCTTCGTCGGCGGCGCCTCGCGCGTGTTCCTGCGCGGCGTCGGGCTGGAGCCGATGTCGTCCATCCCGCATCTGCTCTACATGTGTTACCAGGCGACGTTCTGCATCATCACGGCCGCGCTCATCTCGGGCGCCATCGTGGAGCGCATGCGCTTCGCCGCCTACGTGGTCTTCATCACGATCTGGTCGATCGTCGTCTACGCGCCGGTCGCGCACTGGGTGTGGGGCGGCGGCTGGCTCGCGTCGATGGGCGCGCTCGACTTCGCGGGCGGGACGGTCGTCCACGTCAACGCCGGCGTCGCGGCCCTCGTCGCCGCAATCGTCGTCGGGCCGCGGCGCGACTACCCGTCCTCGTCACTCCTGCCGCACAGCGTGCCGCTGACGATGCTCGGCGCGGGCGTGCTGTGGTTCGGCTGGTTCGGCTTCAACGCGGGCAGCGCGGTGGCGGCGAACGGCATCGCCGCGCTCGCGTTCACCTCGACGATGCTCGCGCCGGCCGGCACGCTTGTCGTCTGGACGCTGCTGGATCTCGTGCGCACGGGCAAGCCGACGGCCGTCGGCTGCGCGACGGCGATCGTCGTCGGCCTGGTCGCCATCACGCCGGCCGCGGGATACGTCGGACCGATGAGCGCCATCGCGCTCGGCGGCATCGCCGCGCTTCCCAGCTACTTCGCGCTGATCGCGCGTGCGAAGACCTCGCTCGACGACTCGCTCGACGTCGTCTCGGCGCACGGCCTGGGCGGGATGGTCGGCGCGCTGCTGACGGGCGTCTTCGCGCAGAAAGCGCTCAACGGCGTGGCCGACGGCCTGCTGTTCGGGAACCCGAAGCAGGTCGCGATTCAGGCGGCCGCGGTTGCGGCGTCCATCGCGTACAGCGGCGTGCTGACGTACGCGCTGCTGAAGGTCATCGGCGCCGTCCTGCCGCTGCGCGTGGACGCAGACGACGAGAACACCGGCATGGACCTGATCCAGCACGGCGAAGAGGCATACGTGCACGGCGACTCGGCGACGGCCGGCGCGTAACGCCTGTGGGTGCCGCGTTCAGGCGGCCCTACCGGCACTCGGCGTGGTGGCAGCCGCAGCGCAGCTCCGTCTGCTGCCCCGACTTCTTGCAGTACTCGCTGCAGTACTTGCCGAACGGCGCTTTCGGCGGGACCTGACACTCGCACGCGGGGTGGGCGCACTTGGTCGTATCGGCCATACCGCCTCCTTTATGCGAGGACTATACGCTCTTTTCCGGATGCCGGGGTTCCAGAGGTTCCGGAGGTTCCAGGGGTTCCAGGGGTTCGCTTACGCGCGTTTGCGTTTGGGCGCGGCGGCGGCCTTGCCGTTCGCGACGACGGCCTTGGCGGGCGCCTTCTTCTTGTCGCTGACGCGGTCGAGGCTCTTGCGCAGCGCTTCCATCAGGTTGACGACCTTCGGCGGCTCCTCGACGTGCGGCGCGACGATCTCGCGGCCGGCGATCTTCGCGTCGATGATCTCGCGCAGGCCTTCCTGATATTCGTCCTTGTACTCTTTCAGGTTGAGCGGCGCCTCGAACGTCTCGATCACCTGCTTGGCGAGCTTGATCTCCTCGGGCTTGACCTTCGTCGGCACCGAGTTGAGCTCTTCCACCTGGTCCATGCCGCGGATCTCCGCCGCGTGATGCAGCGTGTGCATGACGATGCCCTTGTCGTGCGGGCGGACGGCGACCAGATATTCGCGGCCGTAGAGCGCGAGCTTGCCGACGCCGACCTTGCCCTTCATCCCCTCGCGCATCACGGCGAACGCCTCCGTCGCGACGCCGCCGTCGGGCGCGAGATAGTACGTGCGATCGACGTACATCGGGTCGATGGACGAGTCGTCGGCGAACTGCACCAGATCGATCACGCGCGTGGACTCGGTCTTCACGTTCTCGAAGTCTTCCTCGGAGAGGACGACGTAGCGGCCCTTCTCGAACTCGTAGCCCTTGACGATTTCGCTGTTGGGCACCTCGCGCTCGCAGTGCGGGCACCACTTCTTCTGGTTGATGCGCGTCTGACACTCGCCGTGCAGCTGGTTGAACGAGATCGTCGCGCTCGACTCGGTCGCCGGAAACACCTTGATCGGGATGTTCACCAGGCTGACCTTCAGGTAGCCCTTCCACGTCGCTCGTGCGGCCATAGGCTTACTTTATCGGGTCCGTGGGGCCGGGGGCTTAGTTTCTGGTAGTCCCCAGTCTCCAGTCCCCAGTCTCCAGTCCCCAGTCTCCAGTCTCCAGTCTCCAGTCCTAGACGTCCTCCCGCTCGTCGTGATCGAGGAGGTCGAGGCCCGTGCCGGTGAAGTGGATGTCGTGTTTCGCGATCTTGTCGCGCAGCAGCCGCCGCGCGGCCGCGTAGTGGTTTCCGGGGACGATCAGCCGCCGTGCGATGTTGCGCAGGCGCGACGTCAGGATCAGGACGACCTCATGCTCCGACTCCCGCCACGAGATGCCGCCGATCTCGTGGTACGACAGGAACGCCGAGTCGGCCCAGATGCCGTCCTCGTAGAAGCCGCGCTCGATCGTCTGGGTCAGCGGAAACAGATAGCCGTAGTAGACGAACATCATCGCCTCGCCGAAGATGTTCCGGTGCAGCCGCAGGACGTTGTACATGAGGATGACGCCGAGGAACACGCCGATCGCGAGCTGCAGCACGTAGTGCGGCGGCTTGGGCCCGCGCCACGTGAGCACCGCGCCGCGCCGCCGCCGCACATACCGCAGGTACTCGAATCCGAGCCGGGCGTTGGCCGCCAGAAACCCCGCGCCGAGCAGCAGAAAGGTCCACCGGATAATCGGCTGAACGTCTAGCACGCAAGCACTCTATCTGATCTCACCAGCACCGTATCTGATCTCGCCCCAGCGCCTTGCACGATCAACTCCATCGCCCAGCGCATGTGTTGTTGTAACATCTGCCGGGGGTTTTCTTGGTCCTCTCCGACCGCGACATCCGCAAGCACATCGACTCCGGCAAAATCCGCATCACCCCGGCGATCGATTTGACGACGCAGCTCGGCAGCTGTTCCGTCGATTTCCGCCTCGGCACCAAATTTCGCGTCTTCGAGCACAGCCGCTTCGCCTACATCGACCTGCGCAAGGGCGTGGACGTAGACGAGATCATGCGCGAGGTCGAGATCGGCCCGGAGGAGTCGTTCACGCTGCATCCGGGGCAGCTCGTGCTCGGGATGACGATCGAGTCGCTCGAGCTCGCGCCGGATCTGCTGGCGCGGCTCGAAGGCCGCAGCAGCCTCGGCCGCCTCGGCATCATCGTCCACGGCACGGCGAGCGTGTTCGACCCCGGCTGGGTTGGCAACCCGACGCTCGAGCTGGGCAACGTCGGCATCCTCCCCGTGTCGCTCTACGCCGGCATGCGCATCTGCTCGTTCACGTTCGAGACGCTCTCGTCGCCCGCCGAAGTCCCCTACACCGCGAAAGCCGGCAGCAAGTACGCGCACCAGACGGGCCCGTATGCCAGCCGCTTCGCCGCCGAACAGGACGCCGTCAAGGGCAACAAACGGTGACGACCGCCGAGCGTCTGACGCGGCCGCGGGTCGAAGCCCTCGACGCCGTGCTCGGCCAGGTGTTCCCGGTGCTCGACGACGGCTTCGTGCGCGTCGTCGATTACATGGGCGACGACGGATCCGTGGTGCAGGCCGCGCGCGTGTCGTACGGCGCGGGCACCAAGCGCGTGCACGAAGATCGCGGGCTCGTCCGGTATCTGCTGCGGCACGCGCACACGACGCCGCTCGAGATGTGCGAGATCAAGTTTCACGTCCGCGCGCCGATGGACGCGTGGCGGCAGTGGATTCGGCATCGCACGGCGAACGTCAACGAGTACTCGACGCGCTATTCGGTCGCCATCGACGCCGCGCAGCGCACGACGCCCGACAAATGGCGGCTGCAGTCCGCGGACAACCGTCAGGGCAGCGCCGGCTACCTGCCGGTCGATCAGGGCGAGGCGCTGACGCAGGCCGAGACGCGGCTGCAGGATCTCGCGCGCAGCACGTACGACGCGCGGCTGGCGGCCGGCGTCGCGCGCGAGCAGGCGCGCAAGGACCTGCCGCTCGCGACCTACACCGAGGCGTACTGGAAGATCGACCTGCACAATCTGCTGCATTTTCTGCGACTGCGCATGGACGATCACGCGCAGGAAGAGATCCGCGCGTATGCGGTGGTCATCGGCGAGCAGATCGTCGCCAAGTGGGTGCCGCTCGTGTGGGAGGCGTTCATCGACTACCGCCGCGACTCGATGTTCCTGTCGAAGAGCGAAGTCGAGATTGTCTCGGCGATGGCCGAGGGCCGCGCCGATCGCGCGAAGACCATCTTCGACGCCATCGCCTCGAAGCGCGAGCGGCGGGAAGTCGAGGACAAGCTGACGAAGCTCGGATTCACCGTGCCGTGGGCCTCCGAATAGTCCTTGGTACCTGGTCCATGGTGCCTGACCAAGGACGGACCAAGAACCACGCACTAAGCACCAAGGACCAGCGACTCTGCCATGCAACTCAAAGTCAAGAAACTCAGTCCCGCGGCGACGCTGCCGTCGTACGCGCGCGCCGGAGACGCCGGTCTCGATCTGTTCGCCGTGAGGCAGATCGTGCTCGAGCCGGGCGCCTCGGCGCTCGTGCCGACGGGCATCGCCATCGAGCTGCCGGCCGGCACCGAAGCGCAGGTGCGCCCGCGCAGCGGCCTCGCGCTGAAGCACGGCCTCACCGTGCTCAACACGCCCGGCACCGTTGACGAGGGGTATCGCGGCGAAGTCGGCGTCATCCTGATCAATCACGGCAAGACGGCGTTCACCGTGGAACCGGGCATGAAGATCGCGCAGATGGTCGTCAGCCCCCGCCTCGAAGTCGCCGTCGTCGAGGTCGCCGAGTTGAGCGACACCGAGCGCGGCGCCGGCGGATTCGGATCGACAGGACACTGATCGGTCAATTTGGCGACATGGTGATTTGGTGATCGATTTGGTGATCGAATCGCCAAATCACCAATTCGCCTAATCTCCCAATCCGTACGTCTCCGCGTTGTAGAAGGGCGCGAGCGCGGCGAGCGTGGCGGTGAGCAGCGCGTGGCGGCGGCCGACGAGGTCGCGCGTGAGCCAGCCCCACGCGCCCCGCGTGCTGCGGATGGACGCGCCGGCCAACTCGTCGATGACGTCGCCCAGCTCACGTCCGGCCTGCACCTGCGCGGCGACGGCCTCGGGCAGGACGATGCGGCCGCCGGCGCCGAAGCCCCAGCGCTCGCCGTCGGTCACCGCGGCCCAGGACGTGAGGGTCGTGAGCGGGTCCGCCGACAGGCCGCCCTCGAGTCCAATCGCCAGAAACGGCGGCTTCAGCGTCCGCGCCGCCGCGGCGGCGCGCGTCCGCGCGCCGTCGAGCGTCTCGCGATCGGTCATCGGCATGGCCGGAGCGAGGCCCGTGACGTCGAGCGTCCGGAGGGTGGCGTTCTGAAACGCGGGATCGACGGCGCCGATGCGCTCGATCGCACGGCGCACGGCGTCCACTTTCGCCGGACTCGTCGATGCGACCACAACGACTAATGGCACATTTGGTGATCTGGTGATTTGGTGATTGAGTTGGTGATTGTCGGCGATCACGAGATCACCGAATCGCCAAATTGACCGATCACACCCGGGACTGGTATTCGCCGGTGTCGGTGTTGACGCGGATCTTGTCGCCCTCGTTGACGAACGAGGGCACCGACACGACGAGGCCGGTCTCGAGGGTCGCCGGCTTGACCTGCGCGCTCGCGGTCGCGCCCTTGATGCCGGGGACGGTCTCCTTCACGACCAGATCGACCGTCGGCGGCAGCTCGATGCCCACCGGCTCTTCCCCGTAGAACTCGACGCGGATGATCGAGTCGGCAATCAGGTAGTCCTTCGAGTCGCCGAGCGCCTCGGCGCTGATGTGAATCTGCTCGAAGTTGGCCGTGTCCATGAAGTAATAGAGGTCGCCGTCGTTGTAGAGATACTGCATCTCGCGCTCGTCGAGGGCGGCGCGCTCGACGTCTTCTTCCGCGCGGAACTTCTCGTCCATCAGCGACTGCGTCCGGATGTTCCGCATGCGCACCTGGATGTGTGCGCGCTTGTTGCCCGGCGTCAGGTGGTGCAGTTCGAGCAGCCGGAACAGATCGTTGCCCACCTTGATGAGCATGCCCTTGCGCAGTCGTGTCGCCTGAATGTATGTCGCCATCTGTATGTCCGTAGATCCTTTTGATCGTAGCACATAGGGGGAAGTTCCGAACAAACCATGCTACGATCGAACGCGGTGTTCAGAAAGTTCTCCGCGGCCGTTGTCCTGCTGACCGCCGGCTTCGTCGGCGGACTGCTGCTGACGGCGCGCCTGCACCTCACCACCGACACGAATGCCGACGAAGTGAAGGCGGCGCTGTCGGCGCCTGTGGCCGCGGCGCCGGCCGCGCCGGCGCCGCCGACCGCGCCCGCGCAGAGTGGGTTCGCCGCGGCCGGGCCCGACTTCACGCACATCGCCGGCCAGGCCGTCAAAGGCGTCACCAACATCTCGTCGCTGCAGGTCGTGCGGGCGCCGAACTCGCCGTTCGGGTCCGATCCGTTCTTCCGCTACTTCTTCGGCGAGAACGACGATCTGTTCGGCAGCCACGATCGCCGCTCGCTCAGCCTCGGCTCCGGCGTCATCATCTCGTCCGACGGCTACATCGTCACCAACAACC